>NZ_JBBXMX010000039.1:0-18192 GCF_038442355.1 Methylobacterium guangdongense | reverse complement strand
GCAGCGTCAGGTAGGGCGCAACCAGCGCCCATTCCTCATCGGAAACGTCGGACGAATACGGCTTGCGGGCAATGCTCATGCCCGCCCATCTGAGCATCAGCCCGACCCAGGTCCATAACAGCCTCTAATCACAGTTCGTCGTTAGGTACCGTGAGGCGACCTAGTAGCCTGGAGTATCCCGCTGATGGCGGCATCATCCTCCGACGACCTCGAGCTGGACCGCGTTATCCTTCAGCATATCACGAGTAGATGGACGTTGCCGGTTCCGGCCTGCCTCTGCGACAGCGCCATGCAATTTACCCGCTGCGCCGAGCGCAGACAGGCATCACTCATAAGGCGCACACGCAGTTCCTGCGCAGGCTCGAGGCGAACGGGCTTGTCAAGCGGTCCATCGCCAGCACGACTCCAGTGGCTGTCACCTAAGAGATCTCGCCGCTTGGGCGGTCGTTGGAACCCCATCTCAAGGGCAACTTGTCGTGGGCAGCGATAGCACGGAGATGAGGTCAGGGCGGTGCAGCAGGCATTCGCCGCTGCCAGCGTATGAAACCACGACTGAAACTTGCCTCGCGACAACGTGGCAAATGTCGTGACAGGTTAAGATCTATATAGGAAGAAACGCCCACTTCGACCGCATGCTAGCTGCTGCCCCCTCCCCGACCCGAAGTTGCTCGATGGTCGGCGCCTGTTGAGCTCGGAGAAGCGCCAACAGCTGTCATGTTGGATAGGTCAGGTCGATACTGGAGCATTAGATGGAGCATTGCTATGCACACGATCCTATGCTCCGCGCCGGCAATCAGGCTAGATACCGGTTCGGGTTCGATACGGTGGCGTCCGTCGTTTTGCATTCTCTGATCGTCGGAAAGACCCGCGCTTGGAAACCTACGCGTCTGATCGACGGAAGGTAGTCGAGGAGACGTCTGCACCGTCCGCAGCCCCCTCCCCCCGACACAGGTTTCGGTCAGCTTCGTTCCACGTGAGACACCCGACCGCGATCGCGGGATGGGCGATACGCCCGGGGTGTCACATCACGAAGAGATCCTCGGCGGCGGTAATGACCTATCGTGCCGGGGGCTGGACCATAGTCGTGCGGAAGCAGGGCAAACTCCCAAATCAATGGAGTTCCATCAGTAGCTGGTCGTGCACCGCGAATTCGACGATGTTCTCGATCCTGGGGTCGTACTCTGGGATCGCATGCGGCCGAACGCGATCCGCCCCCGAAAATGAGGTACAGGCAACTCTTTGAACGCTTTCGGAACATGAATGCGCCGGAAGCAACTTGCGGCGTTCCCCGCCATGTCGACTAGGATGACACGCGCCTTGCCGTTCCGTCATCGACGTTGCCGCAGGAACGCGTAGACATCGTTTGCCTGGACTCTGCCGAGGGGAAGTGGCCTTTCGAGACCTTCCCCCCCTCCCCTGCCCGTTCGTACCCTGCTTGCTTTCGAAACTATCCCCTCGCCGCTCTGTATGCGGCTAGCAGTTCCGGGAGGCGTTCGGCTAGGTACTCACCGAAGCCGGGCTCGACCTGCTCGTCTGTCGTCAATCGAATACCCGTCGAGCTTCGTTCGACGCTGGCGAAGCGTACCCCTTTCGCATCCTTGACCGCTTCGAACTTCGGCTTCGATTTTCTAATCGATGGCGGACTAAGCGCAGCGAAGATCGCCGCGAAACGCTCGTCCGAGGTTCGTCCCGCAAGTTTCGGTGAAGCTAGGGTCGCCGATATGAGCTCGGGAGTCGCGGCCTTTATGCGTTCCGCGAACGTCAACCAACGAGGGCGACCCACCTTCGGAGCGGGGCCGATCTTCTCGAGTACCAGCTGAGGTATTGCGTTCGCCACCGCCAGATAGTTGACGAGATCTGGGCGATGAACTCCCATCGCTTTGAGGATCACGTCCCGGGTAATTCCCGCTTTAACCATATTATGCGCGAAATACGCTCTTTCGATGTAGCTAAGATCCTCGCGAGCCAGGTTCTCCGACCCCTGAGCTACGATGAGATCCGCATCGCTCAGCTGTCGAATCACGGCGCGGACGGGCTTGCCCAATGCCCTCGCCGCTCGCGTGCGGCGCCTGCCGTATGCGATCTCGAAATGCCCAGGTAGATTTGGATGGGTTCTGACTAGAATGGGGGTATGCTGTCCTTCTTCGCGGATCTGCTCGACGAACGCATCGAATGTGTGATCGGTCGGATCTGGGATTCGATCGACGAGTTCGGACGGTTGGCACAGATCGGGGTCGAGTTCGACAATCGTATCGGCGGGATCCGCTTGGTTGGATTGCGACGCGGCCCACATCGCCGCCACCGAACGTGCCGCGTTAGGCCGTTTGTCGGGGGAGGGCGTCGTAGCACCTGCTACTCCCGGCCAACTCGTTGAAGTATCGACGTTCCCTGGATCGGAGGCATCGACTTTCACGGGCGTACCCATGATGGCGCTCAGCCGCTTCTTCTGGCTCACGACCGCCCCCATGCCCGAGCCATCAGTTCTTCGATCTCGCCATTGACGGCATCCAGCGCTTCCAGCGCTCTTCGATAGGTGGAACCGGTGACCTCGTCCCTTCGCAACGGCGTCTCGTAGACGGTTTGACCTCGCAGGCCCGAGTTCGAGATCGCGGCTGATTGGAGCATCGCCTTAGACAACACGCGTTCGCCGAAGAGACTGCGTAGCATCGCCACGACCTCGGCCTGCGGCGTATCCTGGGGCTCGAACCGCGTCACGAGATAACGGAACCAGTCGTGGTCGGGGGCAGCCCCCTGCTCTCTCAGCGGTGCCATCAGCTCGTCCATCATCTTGAGGAACTGGCGCATGCTCGATACGTCGAGCATCTGTGGATGGATGGTCACAAGCAACGACGTCGCGGCGCAGAGAGCTGCTATGGTCAAGTATCCCAGCCTGGGAGGGCAATCGATGACCACGACATCGTAGCTCGCGGCGATCTGATCGAGGGCCAAGCCGATCCGTGCGAAGAACGGCGGCTCTGAATCGTTCGTGCCGCGTCTCGTCGACTGAAGCGGAGCCTCGAACTCGAAGACCTCCAACTCGAGATCCGCGGCAACAAGATCCAGACCGGTGAAATAGGTACGCATGATCACGTCCTCGAGCGGTCGCCTGCCCGGGCCGTACTGTATCGCGTCATAGATGGTAGGGTAGGGGTGCCGCGCGTTCTCGGGCCTGACGCCAAACAGGGTCGATAGGCTTGCTTGAGGATCCAGATCAATCGCAAGTACCCGGTAGCCTCGCAATACAAGGGATTGCGCAAGATGCGCCGAAGTGGTCGTCTTGCCGGACCCGCCCTTGAAATTGACGCAGGCCACGACCTGTAGATGCTCGCCCTTGTCCGGGTCCCGATGAGGGACGTATCGTTTACCAACCCTGTCGATCTCGTTCAGATGCGCACGCAATGCGTGAATGTCTGCCAGGGTGTACATGCGACGTCCGCCCGCGACGACCTCCGGCGGGGATACAAGGAGTTCAGGCGAGAGCTGCCTGACCCGGCTGTCGGTCAGACCGAGGATTCTCGCGACTTCCCCGGAGGTGAACCGGCGTAGCGTCTTTGCCTCGGATGGAGAGAATACCACGGAAGCGATTTCCCGCAGCTTCGAACCCAGTACCTCGGCATCTCGCCCGGCAGTCTGGTTCGAGACGCGCCCCGAAGGAGCGTCGGATCGGGCAGGCTTGGCCATAGCAGTGATCTCGTTTGCGGTCGAACGCTTGAAATCACCAAAACGGCGTGAATGGAAGCGTCCCCGTAGCGTGGCGGACATAGCGGGTAGGGCGTGTATCCATCCGGCGACACGAAGGAGCGGAGGGAGGTCGATGTCGTCCAAGTGATCCACGATTCGGCTTCGCACCGCGGGGGCGTTCCTTCCAAGAAGATGCCGTCATTTCGAAGCAAAGGATTGAATTCCGTCAACTCGCACGACAAAGCGGAATGACATGGCCGTGCAAAGAGATGGATAGATTCTTAGCCCCGGGTGGCTCGCCCCTCGGTACGGCTCTAAGTCCAAAAGACGGACGACATCACCAAATTTTCGAAGCCGTACCCACAACCTCGAACTTGCCTACATCAGTAACGATACCGATCATGGGCTGACCAAACCACATCACCCCTGGACGAACTTCCAGGTCGTGAGGATGGACCGTACGATCAAGGACGCGACGGTCGAGCGCTACCACGATGTCGGCCACCCGCAACTCCATGCGCACTCGGCCGACATCGTCCGCACCTACCACACTGCCCGCCGCCTCGGAGTACTGCGATAGACAACGGACAAGATAGCTTCGACGCAAGCGTTCGAACTCGAGCCCGTTCGATCCGTCCGCTTCGACTTTGGCTGAGGAGACGCACCGGCGATCACATCATTCGCCGTCTGCGCATACCCATCAATTCGGACCTCAGATCGTAGCGGCTCTCGACCGCCATCCGCACCAGTTTCCGGAAGTATCCTCCAGGATTCTTGATATGAAGCCGACCACTGCTCACGTCGTCGTCGTGGAGCTGGGCGACGATTATGACAAGGACTGCAGCCCGAAGTCTACCAAGACCGACGCAAGCCTCCGCCCATGCGGAAGGATGTGCACCGATCGAAGCTCGAAGATCGGCTCCTAGGATGGCGATTGCCTCTGGCGTCATCGCTTGTCCAGGCGCGAAATCTCTCACAACTGGGCAGGCTTCGACCAACAAGTCTCCTTCGAAGCTGGCCTCCGTTCGACCAGTGGGGCAGGGCGCTTCAGCTTTCCTCGGAAAGCCTTGCTTACAAGATTCGCTAGGGTAGTCGTTGTTTGTTTCTTTATGCCGGCTTTGATTGCCGGCACAGGCGGCTTGAAAGAAGCGCTCTTCAGCCGTTTGACGAAGATCCATCCACGCTCTCAGAAGATCGGATGATGGATCGCGCTCAGATCGACGCTTAGGCGAAGTAGCGGTTAGCTCACGAACTCGATGGACGAGATCGTCATACGACACATGCGAATATGAAGCGGCGATCTTGTCGATGGCTTCTGCGACTGCGCGACGACACGCCGTAAGCTGATCGAAGGAACGACGCTTAGCCTCCGCATGCGCGGCGATGATCTTGATACGCTCGGTCCATTCGCCTGCCCGGGCAACCAGCGGTGTCAGATCGAAGCCGAACGCATCGACTACGGTTCCATCGGGCGCTCGCACAGCATAACGCTTACCGTTGGGGGAATCCTTCGGCGTCAAGATCTCGAGGCCGATGAGATCGCGCAACGCATAACGGACCGCTCGCTCGGACAAGCCGGTACGTTCGGACAGTCGTTCGTTCGACGGCCAGACCAACAGCCTGGGCCAAGGTTGCTCGCCCCAGACTGCCGAGAGTTCGGCCAGGACTTGTCGCATCGCAGGACGCAATTCCAGCGCTTTGGCTGCGTCGCGGACACACGCCGCCAACTCGCGTCTGGAGATGGTTCGCCCGTCGTCGAGCGAACGCTTCCGTCCGGCAAGCGCAGCCCGCGTCAACGGGCGCCCACCGGTTTGTACTCTTTCCACTCCTGCCTCCGTTCGAAAGGCAAAGCGGGACCGTTCACCCGTCAGGGTGTCATTGACCGGCCATTCGAGGGAGGCTACAAAGGGGTGCGAATCGCTCCGCAGCCTTCCTCCGGACGGTAATGTGGATCCGTAAAGGTCTCGAAGCTTGCCGGCTTCGGGGCCTTTTCGCTTTGCTGCTACGACATCGATTTCTCCTCCGCGAAGGCGGAAGCCAGTGCCCAATCGACTGCTTCGGATCGGTTCCTGAACCGGCCCTGTTCGATCGCCTGATCGATGAGGGCGCGAGTAGAGGCACACAGCCACACGCTCTGCTGCACCATGCCCTTTTGCCGAAGGGCATCGCGACGCCGAGCTTGCCGACGACGATCGCCGGCGGTGAGTTCTGCCAACCGTTCCTCTGCCGTCATCGGTGAACACCCGATTCTGCCAACGTGACAACCCATGTGGGCCGATTCGGCTATCGGAAGCAATGGCTGACCAAACTCTGAGTCCTTGGGACCCTGACGGATTGGCCAAGTTCCGTGTGGATGGAGCGGATTCACCGGAGATTCGAACGTTGATTGCGCGCTGAAACCGAATCAGCCATCCAATATGGCGCGAATCGGCTCTCTCAGAATCATCCACCTCTCTTTCGAGACAGAGATCGATTCGACGACAAGACTTTTCTCGACTCCCGAGGATGCAAAATTTGCATCCCCGCCGCCGATAAGGGCTATACGGAGTCCTCGCATCATCGTGGCCGATGCGGTTCGGACGTGGTGTCTCTCGTAAGACGGTGCCGTGAGACGCTGGCCAAGCGACGCTGGAACAATCCGAGTGTACGCGTGGCGTACGTTTCCAACTCCGGGCTCGCACGACGCGGAAGCTATCGTCGTCCGCGGGAGGCGCCGCACGAGAGAGATCTCCCCATACGGATTGTTGACTCGAACCGCGGGGGAACCGCCAACGACGACTGGACCTACATGCGCTTCGACGTTGCTGAATCGACAGCTCCGTCGTTTGCCAACCAGCAAATCATGTTAAACCAAAAGTTGTGACGCTGTAGCGGTACCCTCGACTGCTTTGATGCGAGGCGTGCGAGCGAATAGTTCCTTGTCCAGAAGCAACAGCAGTGAGGCGGCGGCCTTGAAACCGCCCGTCGGTAATAATAGTACGCAAGGTCCGGTTTGGTCATCCGTTTCCCAAGGCGTACAGGTCGATCGCCCAACCAAGCCCATAGACCGAAACTCGTCGTACAAGCTTCTTCGACCATACGCTGGTGATTGTCGTAGGAGCGGCTTCGCCAATAGCCGTCGGCGATGATCGCGGCGATATCGGCATGATTGGATCCCGCCGGAAGCAGGCTATGTATGCACTGAGTGTATCCTGTGACCGAAATAGGCAATGACGTTCGGAGCCGACGCCTATTCGCCGTTTGGAGATCCGAAATCGGCCATGACCATCTTGACTTGTACTCCGGGTAGCAAGGAGGGAGTGGAAGCCTACGATGGGGATGCTGATCCAAGCCGGCGATCCGTGCGATCTCGTACTCCCATGGTCCGCGGACAAGCCTGCGATAGGAGAGGCCTTGGGGACCGATCGCCAGGCCGTACAGCAATTCGGAAGCCTCGACATCGATGCAATGAGCGCGCGACGGATAGGTTGTTTCACCTTCGACGGCTGACGGAATCGTCAATGTTGCATCCGCTTCCGCGTCGGAAAGCATCGCATAATATCTGAACGTATACCCGTTGACGTAGGCGACCAAGGCCGTCCCTTGTGCATCGACGACTGTCCGGCCGGATTGCCTAAGTATCTGGAGGCTTGCCTCCATCATCAGGAAGAGGGCCTGATCGCGATCGATGGGGATACATTCGGAATGGCGGGTTCGCATGAGGGCCTCACGTATGGACCCTTCTTCAGATCACCTGGTTTATCGAGGTTGTAAAGTGTCCGCCGTCAGCACCCGTCGGACCGAGCGAGGGCCATCGCGGACGTAGGATGGCTGGTCCATCCTATCCCTCGAGATTGAGGATGAAGCGGGGTCGGTATGGAGGCGAGCAACTCTCGACCGTCGCGGATCGCCACCGCCCCCAGCTGCCGAAGCGGTTGCGCTGGGACACCACGTTTACGCGCGATCCACCACTCCTTCACTCATACACAACCGCGTAGGATTCCGACTTGGTCATGAGTTGGGCTGATCCTCGCTGAAGACGAACTGAAAGGGCGGGAATGGCCAGACACATCGAAGAGATTGCGCCCTACGAAGTAGAGGGGGGATGGGCCAGCTCGAGGTCCGCCAGGGGCAAGTTTGTTCGATGCCGGGGTTCATACAGCGGGTCGATTTCATCGTTCTCTCAGGGATGGCTTCGACGCGTCCGCCTTTTTACGCTTGTAGGTCCCCGTGACGATCACGAGCCGAAGCGGCGGTGAGGGGGCGTCGGCAAGCCGGAAAATGGCCTCCACTCTCTGCTGGTCATGGTCCGGCTCCCGCCAGGGGGAAGCGCGCTCCGTCTGTTCCAAGCCGCGCAAAGTCTCGATTTGATCGGCAGCTCCGCCCGAGGTTCGTTTCGAGGACGACGAATTATCCTTTTGGAACCCGTACGGATAGACAACGCTGACATGGATGCCCAACGGCGCCATTTCACGAGCAAGCGCCTCGTAGGATCGCCTCCGTCCTGGCGCCAGAGCCAAGAATGCCGGGTGGTGCTCCGTTTCCGGGGAGCTGACCGCATGGATTCGGATGATGCGCCCGGCATGTTGCTGTTGCAAGACCGGGATCGCACTGTGCACGATGTCGATGGTGCCGGCCTGCTCAGTCGCCGCAATTGAGTGCGTCCCGCTGGGGACCGATTTCTCCGTGATTGCACTCTCGGTTTCCGCGTCGTTGACTACCACGACGTCCAGTCTGCCGAAGCGGTCGATCGCGAGGCGCACGGCTCGATCCGCTTCCGCTGGATCGTTCGCGTCGAACTCCATGAGAACGACACGGCCGTTCGCAAGTTCCGCCAAAGGGCTTAGATCGCGGCCGCAGGCGACAATATTGTCACCGGCAGTTGCGATCGCTTCAGCCAGAGAGCGGCCGAGACCATCTGAAGCGTCGGCGACGAGCCAAGTACGTTCCCCGGCCATGTGATGATTCCACTCCGGCACCCGTCCTTAAAATCAGTTTGTCCGCCATCTCCTTATCACAACATGGCAGCTGAAGGCAGTCACATCGGCGGATTTGTCGACCTAATCTAGCCCATCATCTGCAAGAATGCAGCAGCACGTTGTAGACATTCAGAAGCGCTATATTTGACCTCGACGCACCTCGTTCGTTTATGGCGATCGGCACGATTGTGGCGGCCGAAGCCGATGCGGCTGAAAGCCTTGATCCAGCATACTTCGGAGCGACCCCACTGTGCGTTCGGAAGGCGAGGGGATTGGATCGGGCTACTCGGACCGTCGCTAGTTAGCGGCCAGCCTCGGCGTTGAGATGCTCTGACTGGTGCGATAGTTCGACAGCCGCACCAAGGACTTGGCTCGCTTCTGCTCCAGTGTACTCGGCAGCCCCGGCGACGCCTAAGACGTTGCCTGTCACCTCGCCGGTGCCCATCGCCGCCTGGGCGACGTTGCGTACAATCTTCTGGGTCGCCGCGCCCCGGTCCTCGACCGCGGCGGCGATCAAGCTTGCGACATCGTTGATCTCCCGGATCCGATCGGTAATCCCGGTGATCGATGAAACTTCTTGGCCAGTCGAGGCTCAGGTTTACCCGATCTGGCTGGCGATCTCCCCAGTCGCCCGGCAGATCTGCTCGTTGAGCGCCTTAACCTCGGCGGCCACCACCGCGAAATCTTTGCCGGTCGTACCGGCCCGTGCCGCCTCGATCGTGGCATTCAGCGCAAGCAAATTCGTCTGCCCGGCAATGTTCGAGATCAGGCCGACGACATGCCCGACCCGAGAGACGGCGGCGCTGAGTTCCGTTTCGTAAAGGGCCGCTACCGCATGGTCTGAACGAAGCGGATTTCGAACCCACCGTTCAGGGCGAGGCGGCGGAAACCGTCGGATGCATCCGGCTCCGGATGCGGCATGCCTTCCCAAACAACGACAGCGAGCAGCCGGTCGATGCCGCCCTCGTGGGCGATGGTATGCGCCTGGCGGACGAGTTCGTGATTTGCGGCCACGAAGCCGTTCCCGAATCCGGCCTCAAGCACCACCAAGCCACCGTCCGCACGGACGCGGTCGATCACCCGATCGAAGCTCTCTCCCCAGTCACCGGGTCTGTCCACGACCGAGGTGCTGCGGAAGCGTCGCGGGGGGTAGGGTAGTACGACACGCCGCCGCAATCCCAGGGACGCCGCTTCCTCCTGGGCGATCAGGTCCGCCCCGCATGCGGCGGACGAGACCAGGACGGTCACGCCTTCCTCCAACAGCAGGGCTCGAAGCCTGTTGCGGACGATCGGAACGTTCCGAAGCGGGAAGACGGGACGGGAGGTCCCAGGTGGGTCGATCCTGCGCCCGGCCAATGCCGCGACGGCAAATCCCGTCCGAGCAGTCATGTTCGCCCCCGTTTCGGCGATTATCCTCTGCCGCTCGGATACGATCCGAAGCGGCGACGCAGCCACCGCACGGGCCGGGATAGCCTTACCTTGCGCAGCATCGAGTATCGACCGCACTCTAGCGCGTAGGCGAAGTCGTCATGCTCGCGCCCGTAGGTCCCAGGTTCCATCATGCGTCGGACACGGAGGAACGGCCAGGCTTCCCGGTATTCCCTGGTGTCGGCGAGTGCCGAGGGCCGCGCTCGGAAATCCAGGTCCGCGATCCGGTAGCCGGCGAACATCAGGCCGTCGCACTCGTCCGACGAGAAGTCGTCGAGGTCGGTGCGGATGGCCGAGAGGGCGCGCTGAACGCGCTCGTCCAATCCCGATTCCACCCCGTCCGCCGCCATCGCTGCGCTGGGCGCACGTTCTCCGCCGATCCAGGTCACCTCCGAGGTCGCCAAGCCGGCCCTCAGGTGCAGGAAGCGGAGTTCGCGCAGGCGCCGCGAGCGTGATCCTGCAAGGAGGTTGCGGAAGGTGGAACGGCGTACGGCGTCCATGAGGATGTCGTTCGCCCTTTTGAGGACGTATGGCGCGAAGGAACGTGGCTTCGGCTCGATGTCGAGCTGCCCACACCCGTCGCTCACGATCAAGGACGTGCAATCCTGTTCCACGAGGCCGAAGACGCCTTGATTGTCGTGCACGCCTCCATCCGACAGCCGGACGCTCCTGCCCGGATAGAGGCCGTCAAGGCGAAGGGGAGGGAAGACCCCAGGCACCGCCGCGGAGGCCGCGACCGCAAGCCAGATCGGCATGGCGTCGTGCGGTCGCGGCGCCTGTCCGGATACGTAGAGACGACGCAGCCGCTCGCCGGCGTCGATTTCCGGTTCGATGTAGGTCGGCGGCTCGCCCATCCATCGTGCCGTGAACTGCCAATTATGCCCTGTATTCAGGGTCGTGGCGTTGATGATGAGGATGGGTACCTTCGCGTTCCGGCGCCAATTGTGCTGCTTCGGATTGAAGTCCCCGCCGCGATGGCCACGCGGCGTGAACACCAAGCCGGCCAACGTCGGATAGGGTCTCTCCCGTGTGGCATAGAGGGCCGATCCGAGCATGGATCCGGTCACGAGCGTGCGGTTGCGAAAGCCTCTTCGAACGGAGCGTACAATCGCGCGCGTACGGATGTCGCTCCGCACTGCTTCCACGAGGCGCTCCCGCACCGAAGCGACTACCTCCACGTAGTCTGCGCGCGTCATGTCCACGTCGCTGACGGCACGCAGCTTGTCCTGCAGCACGAGGTAGTACAGCGCGCCCAGGATCGAGCCGCCAGAGACGCACGAGATGACCTCGACATGGCGGAGCAGGTCGAGTTCGGCCAAGCGCGCGAGCGTGCCGATATGGAACAAAGCGGCGCGGAAGCCACCTCCCGAGAGCGCAAGTCCGAGCTTGCCGGCGACGAGGGCTTCGGCGGCTGCATCGGTCACCAGGGGGGCGATCGCATCGAGGGCCTGGCTTCTCGCTTCAGCCTCCTCGTAACGCACAAAGGCGAGCGCGGCCAACTGGCGGGCGACGCTTTCCTGCTGCCAATCATCCGGTGCGAACCGGGCGACCGCTTCCGCGAGTATACGGTTCGTCGTGCCGACCTCCCCGAGACCGAAATGAGCCTCTGCGATCGTGGCGGTTCGCCACCAATGCGACCCTTCCGCGTCGATGTTCGATCCGCCGTCCCTATCGCAGACGGCCCGCCTGACGTCCGTCGCCTCGTCGCGCAGCGCCTCGGCGCGCTCGGATGGATCAGGCGCGCAGGCGGTCGCCTCCTCGTGCGCCATCAGATCGAGGACGAAGGCGACGTTGACGGACGAGTAGGACCATCCGTCACGATCGCCGCCGGCAAGCCCGGCCGCCTGTGCTCGACGATAGTAGCGAAGCGAACGCGTGAGCGCGCGTGCGTCCCCGGCTACGGTCCAGATCCGCTTCTGGATGGCGCCGGCGAGATTGAGGGTTTCCACGACCAGAGTGCCCGCCAGATCCGCGCGTTCGCACAGGAGGCTATGGGCCATGTCCAGGGCTTGTTCGGCCCGGAGCTCGTTGTCCTTGTATGTAGCGAACGCGAGCTTGAGCACGAGCTCCCGATCAGTTTCGGGAAGCAATCCCGGCGAACCGACGAAGCCCTGCAGATAACGTCGCGCTTGCCCGAACTCCTTGGTCCGGAACATGCGCTCGACCATGGCGAAATCGGCTTGCATCGACGAGATCCCACATGCTCGGGTGTTCGTATCCACGCTGCCCCGCCGATCCATCGATCCCGACGGTCCCCTCCATCGTCGGCCCGATCGGGCGACGGGCCCCAGGGCCACGCCCATCGTCCTAGACCATCTTTTCGATGGTATGGGCGCGATCCGGTGACGAACGGGAAAGGCGGAAGGACGTCGCCAACTAGCGCATACCGCGTCCGGCCGTACGGTGCGCTGCGATTATCGCAAGTCGTCCAGGTTCGAGTACCCTCTACCGGGAACCCACCGAAACGGCGACCTCGGATCGCGTCGAACGACGCAGAGCCGATAGACGGTCGGGGACGGATCCGCGACATCGACCGCCGCCAAGCCCCCTTTCCGCCGATCGAATTGCCAACACGTGATCGGTCGGGTGACGAGGTCATGCGGTCGGCGTTTATCGATCGTCGTCGGACAGCTGCCAGGGACCGGCGCGACGATTGGCGGCCGGTCGGCAGCGCCCCCGGACGATCCCCCTGCACGTCAGTTCAGTTCCAGACCCGGCCAGAACGCCGGGTTGATCTGCAGAAGCGGATCGTCGGACGTGGATTTCTGTATGAGGATGCCCAGGCGTTTGCTATCGTAGTTGACATCGTAGATGTACGTGAAGTCGGGCCCGGACCTCTGGATACCCAATACGCCGTGCCACAAGAGCAGATTGAACACAGGTTCGATCGATGCCTCGTCCTTTATGCATCCGCCGAGAACGCCTTTGATCTCCGAAAGGCGCATCTCGCGTCGTTCGCCCAGCAGGCAGTACAGGACGTCCGAAAGGGGCAGGACGTCGCGTATCTCGAGATCGATCTCGGTCACGACATCCGTGGAATAGATCGATACGCCCTTCAGGATATCGTCCTCATCGACTCGGGATCGGTCGAAGTTGACCGCGCTGTCCAGGCAGTGGTTGATCAACCGCAGGAGGTACCGGGGTCGCATGAGCGAGTGCCGGATCAGATACGCCAGCGAATCCTCTCCGTTGACGAGCGGCACGCATATGGCTCCCCACATGTTCTCGATCGAACTGGCGGCATCGAATCCGTTGAAGATGAGTCTCCGCCTTACCAGCTGCTTCAGGAGATCGCCGTCGACCCAATCGACGAGAACCTTCGTATCCTTTCCTCTGTCGGGTGTTTCGGAGAGAAGCACATCGTAGATGTCGTTTCGTAGAAAGACGTTGAACTTCAGCTTCGTTCCCGCACGTCCGAAGTCGTTCCGCAGCTTCTTCCCGGCGTCGATCAGGGTACGGACCATGATCAGGTCGGCCGGCTCGAGTCCGCTGGCGTTCCACCCCTTGTCGATGTTGTCGAACAGGATATGGACTTCGCTCTTGTTCCTTGCGTAACCCTCGATCTCCCGCCGGAGACGCTGAAGCTCGGTCTGATGCATTATGTTCGTCAGCTGACCGTGCGTCAGCGCGACGTCGACGGTTGCGCCGAATTGATGACGAAACTTCTCACCCATCCGCTCGATGAGGCGGATCAATCTATCGGAGAAATCTATACCCTCGGTGACCGGTTCCGCCCGGAAGTAACCCAGCAACCGCTGGTATGGCTCATATAGAAGGTGGTTGCGCTTGTGGACTTCCTGATCCTTCTCGATGATCTTGGCACTGATCTCCAACAGGAGAACGTATTCCCAGAACGCCGATAGCAGGAATTCCTTGCTGCCGGAGGCGAGGAAGGTCAGAATGAGATCCTTCAGCTTCTTGAGCTGATAGCCCTCCGGGCTGAGGTCGACTATGACCTTGGATCGATCGCTCTTCAGGTGCTCCCTCGCCCTCACGTAGACCGCGGTCTTGCCCGACCCCTTCCGGCCCACGACGATGCTGGCCCGCCCGTCGACGACCTGTCGGAATTCGCCGCGTTCCAGGAAATACTCGTTGAGGGAGGATTCCTCGTTCTCCGCGGCCGGATCGCCCAGATTCAGATTGGCCAAGTCCGAGCCCCGCTTGGTCGGGTTCGACTGGCTGGCGAAGCGGAGGTCGTGGACCTGGGCTGCAAACCGCGTGAACGCGGTGGTCAAGCCTTCGTCCGACCGGAAGGCGACGACATGGGAAGCGACGTCGACCGGCGCCGGCCAATCGCCCTTCTTCAGCATGAGCGTGGGCTTCTCGAGGGCGTGGGCGATTCCACCGACGAAGGCCGCGCGCAGGTTGTGCGTCTGGGCGTTCTTCATCTCGGGATGAAGCAGCGGAATCATGATGCCGTACGACGAGGCGACGGCCCGGACGGCCTCCGAGGCCCCCAATCTCGTCTGCTCGTTGGGGTCGAAGGTCCTTGTCCGCAATCCCGCCTTTCGGCCACGCGTAGCGAGTTGCGCATATTCGTCGATCTTCACGCTCGGCAGGACGGCGTACATCGGCAATGGATCGTACGGAAAATCCGTGGCCATGCGCTGCCCGGTCCTGGCAGCGGCGACCTGATCGATTATGTCGGCATGACTGGAGTAGTTCTGGTGGATCAGCGTATCGAAGATGCCGATCGCTTGGCTTTCCGCGGTGTCGAACTCGAACGCAGTGTTGACGATCGGGATCACCCTCTTGCCGAGCCCGATCGCGTACCCCAACTCGTACGTGACGTTGAAGTTGAACCGCGTGATGTCGGCCAGGAAGACGTCGCAGTCGGCGATCGCCGTCAAGACAGGTTGTATGACCTCCATGCCTCCGAGGTCCGGCCGTTGCCAAATCGTGATCGCGATGTCCGTACGCTCGCGAAGAGCGGTTTCGCGGGTGCGCTTCATCACGTCCCCGATCTCGGTCGGGTTCCCTGGGTAGGCGATGAACACCTTGGGCATCTACGCCACCTGCAGCGAGCCGGTCCTGAGAGCGGCCCTACCTCTGCGGGATGGCCTGCCGGAACGTCAAGCATACCCACGTTCGCCCGTAGTCGGATGTGCGCCGGAGCCGGAGCGGGATTTTGGGACTTGCTTTTTGGTGCGTACGGCGACATGAAGATGTCACCCAACGGCTCGTGCGCGAGCCCTGTTCACCAACTCCCAGGGGTCGTTATGTAATTCTCCGCACTACCAAACCACTCCGTTCGGGACGGAGGTGAAACGAATTTCGAAAAGGGCATGCCTATGGCGTGCCCTTTCGCAATCTGGGTATGACGAGTCACGCGACGCTGGCGCAATCCCTGATCATAGGGATCCGACGACGGCTGCCACCGACATCCGTCGCGCCGGCATCCTCGTTTTCGAGGCTTCGACAAGGGCGAGCCGCCTTCCGGCGGACGTTGGATTGAACTCGGCTCGCCCACCTCCCGATCTCGTTCCGCAAGGGCGACTCGATTGCAGGTGACTCTCGACCGTAGAGACCAGCGGCAGAGTGGGTCTTGGCGCAGTGCGCCTCGGTAAGCCAGGGGGGGGATTAGACTGTAGCGACTGCGCGCAGGCCGGGTATCGGTCTAGCGATCCGCTCCCGCGCAGATCAAGCATTGCACCGAGCGCTACGCCGTGAAGTTGGCGAGATCTTGATATTTACCGTGGCCGTCCGGGATTTTGACTGTCCATCGTGACGTGTTGAAGAGGTCGGACACACCTCCGTTCCAATGCATTCCGGTCTTGAGATCGAACGCGGTCACGCGGTGATGATCGAATGTCGCTTGCAGCACGAAGGCATCGCTACCGAGATACAGCGCAGAAGAAATGCCGCCCTGCCGATGATAGCCGGGCGCGATGCAATCCGGTGTCATCGTCGGCCTGAGGCGCGCCTGTGGATAGTGGATGCAGTTCTCGTGGCCGAAATTCCGCTCCATAGCATGGGCGACGGGATAACTTCTTCCGTCGCCGTCGACGAATGCCGGATCCAGCAGATACTGGTTGTCCGCATCGAATGCTGCAATGAAACATATGCGCGGTTTCCCTGGCATCATACATAGAAGACACCCGCCGACCGGAACATCGACGATCTTCATTGACTCTCCGACAGCGAAAACGTCCATGAACCAAGCTCCGCAGCCCAGTACACCTGATCGGTGATCGACAGGTATATGGTATGACCGATGGCGTACCGAAGGCCGGACGCACGACAAAACCGGATCTCCGTTGCACCGAACGTGCGGGCGGCTAGCTTCGCCGGATACCCTTGCCTCGGCCTTGCCAAGGACGATTTCCCGCGCGAGAACATGTTGGCGCGATCGGCGCATCGATCCGACAGGGCGGCTTGACGCTGCGCAGAGACAACTGATGGCGACGGCCACGAAGACGAGCAAGTCGAAGTCTTATCGAGCCATCGGTGAAACATACGATGGCGTGCGAGTCCTGGCACCCAAGACGAAGTCGAAGATGTTTACCGAAGCGCAGGTCCGCAAGGCCATCGCAAGGGCGGTGACGGAGGTCACGGGCGCGGCACCCAAGAAGAGCCTCGCCAAGTCCGACGCAATTCGGGTGAAGAAGCGCGAAGACGGGCGGTTCGAGGTCAAGCGCGCGGGTGCCAAGAAAGCGAGCGCCGTGAAGGACACGCAGACGGCTGCGGTGGCCCGGGCGCGCGAACTCGACCCAGGGACCGCGCCGATCGTCAAGCGCGTACGCAAGTCGAGCGGGGGCAAGAGAGGAACGTGGCGCAAGGCGTGAAGCGGGAGACTCGGCGTGGGGCGGCAATGGCAGCGCCTGCGCCGAATCTCGACGTGTTCATCAATTGTCCGTTCGATGCTCAATACGATCCCTTCTTCTATGCGGCGGTGTTCACCGTGGTGCGGCTAGGTTACAGGGCGCGATGCGCTCTGGAAGCCGACAACGCGGGCGACAGCAGGCTTTTGAAGATCATCAAGATCATCGGCGAGTGTCGGTTCGCCATGCACGACATCTCGCGGACGGAGCTGAGCGAAACCACCAAGCTACCGCGATTCAACATGCCGCTCGAACTGGGGCTGTGGCTCGGCGCTCACCACCTGGGTGGGGCAGACCAATGCGATAAATCCTGTATCGTGTTCGACGTGGTCACGGACAGATACGGCAAATTCATTTCCGACATCAGCGGACAGGACATTCACGCTCATGACGGCAAGGTCGATCAGCTGATCTCCGAGCTGGCCGCGTGGCTGCGTCAACAAGGGGCCAAACACGTCGCGGGGGGCAAGGCGATCCTTGGAGAATATGAGCAGTTCCGCAAAATCCTGCCAATTATCTGCAGGAATCAGAACATGACCTCGGATGAACTCAAGTTTGCCGACTTCAATATCATCGTGACGAATTACATAGCTGATTTCATCCATCGCCCCGCCGAGCCTTCCGAAGCGACCAAGAGCGATCCGGCACCATCCCATGACCGGGCGGCTTCAGCAGCGACCATCGCATCGCCTCCCGCAGGCAATCGCCGCCCGAAAATCCTGCCGTAGCTCTCGCCGCCAGTTTGCCGCGTCTATGGTCAGGACGATGGTTCGTGGGCCTATGAAAGCTACGCCCGGACGGCTTGCTTGTCATCGACGGCCGGCCGCGGTTGGATCGGCGTGGAAAGCCTCATATTCAAAGGGAAGTATCGCACGAGGCTTGGCTGCGCTCGGTTGTGCTCACGGCGCGACGGACCTTGCAGGGCCACCGTCACGTCCGGCCGTCGACCGACGCTACTACCTGCACGCCGGGCGACCGCGGCCGTCCGGTCATGCTGCTGGCGCCGGCAGGTGTGATTAGGCGTGGAATAAGGGCTCTGACGCACTTTCGCTGATCATCCGGAGGTGAAGCCGATCAGGCGAGCTTGCAGCAGGTCAATCTTGCCGCGGCCGTACATCTGGCGCTTCACCAACTTGAGTTTGGTGATCTGCCCTTCAGTCTGGCCGTTCGACCATGGCAACGTGATCGCCGCCAGAACCGCAGGTTTGTCCTGACCCACGCCGCGGGCGAACGAGGCGACGAGGCCTGTGCCAGCACGCGTGAGCCACCCTTCGAGCCTGTCCGGCGCCATCGCCCGGACCATC
>NZ_JBBXMX010000038.1:0-18994 GCF_038442355.1 Methylobacterium guangdongense | reverse complement strand
CCAGGGCGCGTTCGTCATCAACGCCGCCAACAACTTCCCGGTCGTCTACAGCGGCATCGGTCGCCGCTCCGACGAGTTCGCCGTCGTCCGCGCCGGCCTGAACTACAAGTTCGGCTCGTACTAAGACCGGCTGGATCTGCTCCCGGCAGCGATGCCGGGAGGCGCGGCGGCGGGCGTGGGGTCGTTGGTCCGCCTCACCGCTTCCCGCCGTCGATAGGCAGCCCGTGGGCTCGCCTTCGCATCCTCAGCCCGATCAGACCGGCCGCGAGGTCGGCGACACCCCGGGAGCCCCGCTCCCGGGGTGTTCGCGTTGGTGACGCCGGACGGTGTCGGGCTCATCGACACGATGTGCTCCCGCGCACGCCGCGCAGGCTCGGTCGGGCGTAACCCGTCTCCCGTGGCTGCCACGCCCCCTCGGCAGCCCGATCCAGCGGCGCAGTGACCCTTCGGGTTGCTGCGCCGTTGTCGTTCGGGCTGACGCTGCCGCCGACAAGGCGTAAGATGCCGCGACTCAACCGCGGAGAGACAGCATGGGCCTGCTCGCCTTCATCCTCATCGGTGGGCCGTGGGTTGCCGGGACGGCGTGGCTGTGGCGCCGCGCGGGCGGCCTGGAGGCGTGGCGGCGCGCCGTGCATGGTCCGGCTGCCGGCAACACATCATCGTAGGGCCGCGCCCGATCACATCGCCACGGGCCACGACAGCGTCCAATCGCGCGCGGACCCGAGTCCCTGCCGCGGCAGGCTCCCGGCCGAACCGGTATCCCTGTCGGCAAAGGGCGCGCTAATGGAAGCGTTGGGTCGGCCGGCCCGATGCCATCTCCTGGGCGAGCAGGCTGCCCGCGACCGTCAAGGCGAGCCTCAGCATGGGCAGCAGTTCCTTGGCGCCGTCGTCCTCGATGAGGCCATGGGCCATCAGCAGATGATCGGCGATCAGCTCCAGCGATGAACCGGTGCGTTTCGTCGACCCGGTGGGCGGCGGAATGAAGCGCCCGAGCGTGCCGTAGGCGCTCAACGGCTCGGAGCCGCTGGGGCTGATCTCGGTGAGGGAGCCGAAATAGCCGAGGAAGGTCCGACCGGGCGGCCCGAACGAGGGGACGGCGCCTCCGGCGACCCAGGCATAGCTCCCGTCGGCGCGACGCAGCCGGTGTCGGAAGCTGTATTCGCTCTGTTGATCGCGCGCCGCGCGCAGGAAGTTGACCGCGATTTCGCGGTCGTCAGGATGCACGGCGTCGAGCCAGCCGTGCCGCGTGGCCGAGGTCGTGTCCCGTCCCGTGAAGGCGCCCCAGTCCGGACTGAGGTAGGTCACTTCGCCGTTCGCTGCCGTGACGAAGATCATCTCGAACGCTCCGGCGGCCTGAGCCACGCCCCCCTGTCAGGCGCCTCTGGCCGAGCCCTCGCATTAGAGCGCGCGCGCGAAGATTGTCTAACTGTAACTTGCACGGGCATTTTGCCTCGTTCATGGGTTGTTGGCTTATAGGAACACATCTGCTCACGCCGGTCTGGATGCCGTCATGAACAAGCATGAACCGCATGAGCATCCGGTGGTTCAGAAGATCGCCGATGCCCTCGGTGTGCCGGTCGCGTGCTTCTTCGCCAATCCCCGATCGGCGGGGCCGGCGTCCGGCGAGGACGAGTGCCTGCGTCTCTGGGGCGAGATCCGGACGGAGGAGGGACGGCGGCAGGCGCTTCAACTCCTCCGCGTGATCGCCCAGATGGAGCGGCGGTAACGTCAAGGCCGCCGCGGGCCCGGCGCCGCTGGATGGCGGCTGAGGCGCAGGCCGGCGGAACCCAGCGCGGCCGAAACGACCCCTCGAACCTGGGATTCGCATCGACCCGGCGGACGACGGACCGCGCGCCCGCGTCAAACCGCTGGACCCCGGCGTCCGACCCGTCGACACTGCCGGCGACGAGGCGCGCCGAACTGCGCCCGCCCTGGGGAGGGATCGACGATGGGAAGGCTCGGAATCCGTGGCCTTGCGGCCGTGGCAATCCTCGCGGCGAGCGGGGGCTGGCTGGCAGGGCAGGGGATGCGGGGGGCGGGCGCGCACGCGCCGCGCTTCCCGCAACTGACCCTGGAGCAACTCACGCCGGCCCAACGCCCGCTCGGTGAGAAGATCCTGAAGATATCGAGCGTCGGGCTGGCCGGCCCCTACAATCCGATGATCCGCAGCCCCGAGATGGCGCAGCGGATGTACGACCTGCTCGACTATCTGCGCTGGCACACCTCCGTGCCGACGCGGCTGAACGAGTTCGCCATCCTGATCCAGGGGCGTCTGTGGCGCTCGCAGGTGGAGTGGTTCGCCCACGCGCCGCTGGCCCTCAAGGCCGGGCTCTCCGAGCAGGTCGTGGCGGATCTCAAGGCGAACAAGCGGCCGGAGGGTATGAAGCCCGACGAGGCCGCCGTGTATGATTTCTGCATGGAACTCTCCACGCAGCATGCGGTCTCGGACGAGACCTTCGCGCGGGCCAAGGCGGTGCTGGGCGAGCAGGGCGTCGTCGACCTGACCGCGCTGACCGGCACCTACGTGACGGTCGCCATGTTGCTGAGCATGGCCGAGGAGGGCGTGCCGCCCGGCAAGGAGCCGCCGTTCAAGCCCGGAGAGCCGTAGCGCACACGGTCCGCGGGGTTCGGGCCGGGCGCACGATCAGACCCGTACGGCCGCGCGCGCCGATCTCGCGCGGGACCGGCCCTCGTCGCCATGGCCGCCAGGCCGGGCGGCGCCCGATCCGGTGCGGATATCGAACCGGCATGGAACGTCAGCGCAGGGGCCGGGCGGTTGCTTGACGCCCTCGCGGTCGCGGCCCAAGCCTGAGACGCCCCGTGACGAGAGAGGCTGGCGATGATGGACAGGCGGAGTCTTCTGGCGGTGCTGGCCGCAGGCGCGGGCAGCCGTGCCCTCGCGCCGCTCAGCGCCGCTGCGGATGAGACCGCGACGCTGCCCTTCGGCAACGGCGAGCGGCCGCTCGTGGCCTATCCGGGCAAGCGTCCGCTCCTGCAGATGACCGCCCGCCCGCCGCAACTGGAGACGCCGTTCGCGGTGTTCGACGCGGGCGCCATCACCCCCAACGACGCCTTCTTCGTCCGCTACCACCTCGCCGACATCCCCACGGAGATCGACCCGCAGGCGTTCCGCGTCGCGGTGACGGGTCATGTCGAGCGGCCCCTCGACCTGTCGCTGGCCGACATCAAGGCCCTGCCGGGGCAGACCGAGATCGTCGCCGTCAACCAGTGCTCGGGCAATTCCCGCGGCTTCTTCGAGCCGCGCATGGCCGGGGGTCAGCTCGCCAACGGCGCGATGGGCTGCGCCCGCTGGACCGGCGTGCCGCTCAGGAGCGTCCTCGACAGGGCGGGCGTGAAGGCCGGGGCCGTGCAAGTCTCGTTCGGGGGCCTCGACGGGCCGGTCCTGCCGGAGACGCCCGACTTCACCAAGGCGCTCCCCCTCGATCAGGCGAATGACGGCGAGGTCCTGCTGGCCTGGGGCATGAACGGGCAGGACCTGCCCTGGCTCAACGGCTTCCCCCTGCGCCTCGTGGTGCCAGGCTATTACGGCACCTACTGGGTCAAGCACCTCAACGCCGTCACGGTGCTCGACAAGCCCTTCGAGGGCTTCTGGATGAAGACCGCCTATCGCATCCCCGACAATGCCTGCGCCTGCACCGAGCCCGGCAAGGCGCCTGACAAGACCGTGCCGATCGGCCGGTTCAACGTCCGCTCCTTCGTGACCAACCTCGCCGACGGCGCGCAGGTGAAGGCCGGCCGCGTGCCGCTGCGCGGCATCGCGTTCGACGGCGGATCGGGCATCAAGGCGGTGGAGATCTCCACCGACGACGGCAAAACCTGGAACCCGGCCCGGCTCGGCCAGGACCTCGGCCGCTACGCCTTCCGCACCTGGACCGCGGAGGCCGATCTGGCGCCGGGGCCATATGCCCTGCGCGTCCGCGCGACCGGCAACGACGGCGGCACGCAGCCGATGGAGCCGCGCTGGAACCCGGCCGGCTACATGCGCAACGTCGTCGAGACGACCCGCATCCGGGCGGCCTGAGGGAGATCGCCATGCCCCGCTTCATCGCGTTGCCCGCCCTCTGTCTCCTGCTCGCCGCGTCGGCCGCGCGCGCCGCCCCCGACACCTACGCGCTGCCGGAGCCGACGGCGCAGTTCAAGGCCCCCCCGGATGCCGGTCACGCGGCCGGCTTCCAGGCCGCGCAGGAGAATTGCCAGACCTGCCACTCCGCCGACTACGTCGCCATGCAGCCGCCCCGGAAGGGGCCGGCGTTCTGGGACGCGGAGGTCGCCAAGATGGTCAAGGTCTACCACGCCCCGATCGAGGCGGAGCAGGCCAAGGCCATCGCGGCCTATCTCGGGGCGACCTACTGAAGGACCCCGCCGGTCCGCGCATCCCCGGCATCGACTGGGGGGCGTGGGCTCAGGCGGCGGGCGTGTAGCGGAGCGTCCCTGCGCGCCGCGTCGGCTGGCCGGTGTCGTTCGTGTGGTTCACGCCGTCCATCACGGGCACCGCCTCAAAATCGAACGGGCTCACGCCCTCCAGGCAGGCCACGTTGACGGCGTAGAGGGTGCTGTCGGAGCGCCGCTGATGGTGCGTGTAGATCCCGCAGCGGGCGCAGAAGTAGTGCTCGGCCGTGCCGGTATGGAAGCGATAGCGGGTCAGTGCCTCCGCCCCCGCCTGGATCCGGATGCCGTCCGCCTCCGCCATGGCCACCACGGCGCCGCGCATGCGGCAGTACGAGCAGGTGCAGCGCCGGATCGACTGGAAGCCGTCGCTGAGCGCCCCCTCGAACCGCACCGTGCCGCAATGGCACCGGCCGGCATGCAGCTTCGTCTCGGCCTTCATGGCGCCGGGTCCCCCTCTCTCTCCACGCACCGAGCGTACCGGCGCGGCCGGGACCGGACAATTCAGAGTTTCGCACGCGCCGTGTGAGCGCGCCTCATGCGAGGATCAGCGCGGCGTGAGGCCGAGATGGATCGCCCGGGCGATCTCGGCGCGCCGCGCGACGTAGCCGGGCGCGGCCATCGGGTAATCGTTCGGCAGCCCGTAGCGCGTGCGATACTGCTCCGGGGTCAGGCCGTGAGCCTTGAGATGACGTTTCAGGGTCTTGTAGGAGCGGCCGTCGATGAAGCTGATGATGCCGTCCTGCTGGACCGATCGGCGGATCTCGGACGGCGTCGGCTGCTCGGTCGGGGACGTGACGGCATCCACCGGCCGGGCGAGCGCCAACAGCGCCGCGCGCACGCTCGTCAGGATCTGCGGGAGGCCATCCGGCGGCACGCTGTTGCGCGCGAGATAGGCGACGACGAGGCGCACCGCGAAGCCATCTATTGCGTGCCGAAAATCGGCTGTAAACTGATCTGCTTCGGACCGAATCATCACGAGCTCCCGCCAAAACACATACAATTTGGGGATACTCATACATATCGCCAAGTCAACGCGGAGGCGCGACGGGTGTGGCCGGCGCTGCGCGCAGGCTGGACCAGCGATCGAACCTCACGCGGCAGGTCCGACCCCCGATCGTGGAATCCGCGCCCAGCACGCGGCGAGGCGACGGCCGGCTGTGGGCCTCGGTGCGCCGCCGCTTCCTCTCCACCGGGCTTCGTGATCCAATACTGTCTCCGCCAGTCACGAGGTCTCTCCAGGGAACGGTTCCTCTGTCCTCGCGTCGACAGGTTGAAGAGCCGGCCGCAACTGGGCGGCCGTCGGCGGTCCCACGCCGCGCCCGCGCAGGCTGCGTCGGCATGCGGGTCGCACCGCTGCTGGTGCTCCTGCTAGCGCCGCCGTCCGTCCGTGGGGAGGAGGCGCTCGGCCTGATCGCCCCGGACGCCCCCGATCTCGGCGTGCCGCCCGAATCGGAGATGCGCGCCAGGGTCGCCGCCGAGTTCCCGGATGCGCCCCTCGTCCGGTTCCGGAAGGTCAGGCCGATGACGGGGGAAACCGGCCACGACGTCGCGTTCTGCGGCCAGGTCAGCGCGGCGCCGCCGGAGCAGCGGGAGCCGAACTTCCACCTGTTCCTCTACGGCCGGACCGCCGAGACCGAGACCGTTCGGATCCTCGGATCCGAATCCCTCAACGGCTACCGCATCGGCCGCAAGCTGATCGGTGCCCTGCGGCGGATCGGCTGTCTCTAGATGCCCCCCCGGGCGCCAACCGGCGTGAAGCGGGTGCCGGGACTGTAACGCGCCCTCGAGGTCGGCCATTCCCGGGCGGGGCGGCCGCTGTCATGCTCCCGGACACCGACGACGATCCGGGAGAACGCGATGACACGCCGCCCATCCGCCGGGAGATGCCTGATCGTGGCCGGCGCGCTCGTCTTCGCGGGGGCGGCGGCGGCCCAGGAGGTCAAGCGCACCGAACTCGGCCGCCAGCCGGTCTCGGGTGACGAGAGCCGCGAGATCGTCATGCAGCTCGTCGAGATCCCGCCGGGGGCGACCTCGCGCCGGCACTTCCACAACGGCGAGGAGGCCTACTACGTGCTGGAGGGCGGCCTCGCGCAGGTGCCGGGTCAGGCGCCGAAGGAGCGGCCGGCCGGCGAGCGCGGCATCAACCGGCGCGGCGTCCCCCATGCCGGCTACACGGTGGTCGGCGACAGGACCGTAAAGATCCTGTCGGTCTACGTCGTCGACAAGGGCAAGCCCCTGCAGGAGGCCGCGGAATGAGGCAGGCGTGACCCGCTGCCCCATCGGCGGCGGGAATGTGGCAGAAGCTTGACTATTGCTATCGAATCAGTTTTAAACTTGACCGTTGCGTCATAGATACACCCCCAAGACGATTGGAGGTTCCGATGTGCGCGCGGAAGACCTTCTACATTTTTGCCAAGTCGGCCGATGCCCAGCAGTTCTGCGCCGTCCGGCAGGATCAGCCGATCCCCGCGATGATCGACGGCGTGCAGTGGCATTACGTCAGCTGCATCGACACCTCGCGCGATAAACCGTACGGCTTCGACGTCGATGACGCCCAGAAAGCCATGCGGCATCGGGGCGTCTACTTCTACAGGCGCGAATTCATCTTCTCGCACGTCGGCGGCCTGCGTCAGGCGGCCTGATCGGGGCCTCCCACCGGGATGCCTTATAACGCCGCATCCCGTTCCGGATGGGCGAACCGATCGCGGGGGCCATCGCTTGGCACGCGGCGGGATCCGGCAGGTCGGATCGCGGTCGCGGGAGGATGGACGTGTCGTTCAGGAAGGGTCTGGCCGGCGTGATGCTGGCGATGATGGGCGCGGCCCCGGCTCCGGCCCGGGCCTGGGGCGTTCCCGGATGCACCAATCTGCCCGAATACAATCGCGCGCTCGGGGCCCTGCAGGGGATGACCAGCGCCTGCGACATGAGCGTCGAGGAAGCCCGGCGCGTCATCGCGGCCCATGACGGGGTCGCCGCACCGCCGCCCGCCGCGGTGGCGCCGGCGGTCGCGCCGCCGCCCCGGGCCCATCGCCGGCCTCATCGGAAGGCCCGGCACGCGCACGCGAATCGGCCCTAGGGCCATATCACGGGGCGGGCCGCTCGATCCGCACGCGCTCGAACGCGTCCACCACATGGCGGCGCATGAGATCGGCCGCGCCCTCGGCGTCGCCGGTGATCATCCGCTCCAGGATGCGGCTGTGCTCCTGCCAGACGCTGATCGACATGCCCGGGTAGCGCAGCACCTGCCCCATGGCGCGGCGCAGGTGCAGCCAGTGCAGCCGCATGGTCTCGCCGATGATCGGGTTGCCGGAGAGCTCGTACAGGAAGGCGTGGAAGTCCATGTCGGCCTGGAGGGTGGCCCGGGCATCGCCCGCCACCACGAGGTTGCGGCCGTGCTCGACCAGGGACCGGCCGCGCACGATGGCGCTCTTGCTCAGGCGTTGCGCCGCGAGGCGGACCGCCAGGGGCTCGACCGCGGAGCGGAACTGGTAGATCGCCTCGAAGAACTCGGGCTCGACCGCCGTGACGGTGAGACCCCGGCGGCCCGACTGGACCAGGAAACCCTGCGCCTTCAGCACCGCGAGGGCGTGCGTCACGGGCTGGCGGGAGACGCTCAGCCGGGCGGCGATGTCGTCCTGCGTCAGGCGCTCGCCCGGCTTGAAGGTACCGTCACACAGGGCGTCGAGAATCACCGCGTAGGCTTGGTCGACAAGGCTCGTCGACGGTTCGAGTGACTGCACGCCCAAAACTCCCGCCCGCTTCCCTTCGAACGGTATCCGGCCCGCTTGACAGAATCGCAAGCCGTCTGCACGCTGCGTTCCGTGTACTGAATTCCGTGTTCGTTGAGGCGCCGCGAATTCGAATGCAATCGGGGCCGGAACGCCACCGGCCCGAAGCGCGAAAGCAGTCTTCGTCAGAAAGGCTGCCGCAGAAAACTGCCGAGAACTGAATCGGCGCAAAGACGCCGAACCCCGAAAAAAGAACTGTGATCGACAGGGAGGACGTCATGTCGAGCGGTCTCACGCTGAACCCCGTCGCCGGCCTGTCGGATCGCGACGCGCTCTACGGGCGCGTGCTCCGGCGGGTCGTGCCGTTCCTGCTGGTCTGCTACGTGGCGGCCTATCTCGACCGGGTGAATGTCGGCTTCGCCAAGCTGCAGATGCTGAGCGATCTCAAGTTCAGCGAGACCGTCTACGGCCTCGGGGCCGGCGTGTTCTTCCTCGGCTACGCCCTGTTCGAGATCCCGAGCAACATCATCATGGTGCGGGTCGGCGCCCGTTACTGGATCTCGCGGATCATGATCACCTGGGGGCTGATCTCGGCCGCGATGATGTTCGTATCCTCGCCGACCAGCTTCTACGTGCTGCGCTTCCTCCTCGGCGTGGCGGAGGCGGGGTTCATCCCGGCGATCATCTACTACCTGACGGTCTGGTTCCCCGCCTCCCACCGCGGCAAGGCCTCGGCGCTGTTCCTGGCGGGGATCCCGCTCTCGGGGATCATCGGCGGCCCGGTCTCAGGCTGGATCATGACGGCCTTCCACGGCACCACCGGCCTCCAGGGCTGGCAGTGGATGTTCCTGATCGAGGGCCTGTTCGCCACCGCCCTCGGCGTCTGGTGCTTGGTCCGCCTGGACAACGACCCGGCTTCGGCGACGTGGCTCACCCCGGCCGAGAAGGAGCGGATCACCGCCGACGTCGCCGTCGAGGCGCGGGACAAGCCGCTGCACTCGGCCCGTCAAGGCCTGACCAGCGGCCGGATCTGGCTGCTCAGCGGCACCTACTTCTTCTTCACGATGGGCCTCTACGGGATCAGCTTCTGGCTGCCCTCGATAATCCGGGACAGCGGCGTCAAGGATCCGCTGACGGTCGGCCTCCTCACGGCGATCCCCTACACGGGTGCCTTCGTGACGATGTTCATCGTCGGCCTGAGTTCCGACCGGCAGCGCGAGCGGCGCTGGCACTTGGCGGTGCCCGCTGTGGTCGGGGCGGCGGGGCTCATCGCGAGCGTGATGGTCGCCCACAGCCCGGTCCTGGCGCTGGCGGCCCTCACGGTGGCTTCCGCCGGGACGCTGACCTGCATCCCGCAATTCTACACCCTGGTCCCGGCCGTACTCTCGGGCGCGGCGGCGGCGACCGGCCTCGCGGTCGCCAACTCGGTGGGCAGCGTCGCGGGCTTCGTGAGCCCGTATCTGCTGGGCTGGGTGAAGGACGCCACCGGCAGTACGGGGCAGGGGGTGATGGTGCTGGGCGCCATGCTGGTGATCGGCGCCGCGCTGGTCTTCCTCAACCCGGCAAAGCTGGTGAACCGCTGAGCGGGATCTCGTCGCCCGACGCGACTGACCTGTGAGGGCGTGACCTTGAAACGGATCCCCGCTTCCGACCGAGATGCTTCGCCTCGACTTGCAGGCTGGCCCAGCCTTGTTCCCTGACTTGTCGGGCAGGCCGAAGACCACCTATCTTCCATCAGAGCCCGGGCCGAAGAATCGCGAACGCCGGACCATGTCCGTGCGCAGCGCGAAGAGGTCGGGGTCTGTGGACTGAGAGGGTGGCCGATGGCCTCGACGGATGTCTTGGTTCCTGAACTCGGTGCATCTATCGCCGAGGCGACGCTCCGCCGCTGGTTCAAGAAGCCGGGTGACGTCGTGGTGCTGGGCGAAGCCATCGCCGAAGTCGAAACCGGCATGGTCACGCTCGATGTCGAGGCGCCCGAGTCCGGTGTGCTCTCTGATCCCGTGGTCTCAGCCGGGGCATCCGTCATGCCCGGGGCCGTCCTCGGCCAGATAAACCATGATTGGCCCGCGCGAACGGAGGACCCACAGGAGGCCGCCACAAACGCCGTTCTTCCGTCCGTGGCCGTCTTCGGTATCGAGGAGCACCCGGTGTACGATGAGGCCGGTGAGCTCACGCGTTCGGCGTGGCAGGCGATCGAGCGCGCGACGCTATCCAGAGACGCACGACGGATCGCCGCTTCACTCGATCAGACATTGGAATTCGTAAAGGAGAGGTGCCGAGCAGTCTCGGGACGGCTGTAATGGCCGGCATGCAGGACATCCTCAGGGCAGCCGATTTGATATCGGATATCCGGAAAGTCTTTGGCAAGATCGAGAACTTGGAGAAGGGTCAGAAGGAGATTGCCGAGGCGATCAGCACCCTCGACAAGAGGCTGCGCGAGGTCGAAGCCGGGCTGCGCGAGACGCGCTCCGAAGCCAAGTACGAGGCCGTCAAGGAAGCTTCGAACATCGTGACCGCCGTTCAGACCCACCTTTACAGGGAGATCAAGGATCTCGCGGTCGATGTCGATCGGCTCAACCGCGCGGTGGAGCAATCGACGCCGAAGCCCCGCCTGCCGCTGAAGCGCGGCTGAGGCCGCTTTACGGACGCACGCTTACCCGCTCAGCTCTCCCGCCAAGCCCGCTCGGCCCGGTCCCAGGCCTCCAGGGGTTGAAGATCGGGCACCCAGGCCAGGCCGCTCTTGGCATCCGACGAGACGGCCCCGGTGGTCACCAGCACGTCCAGCAGGGCAGGGCGGTTGGCCATCGCCCGGTCGAGGGCGTCGGGCAGATCCTCGGCCCGTTCCACCCGCTCGGCATGCAGTCCGAAGGCGCGCGCCATGGCGGCGTGGTCGGCGCGCTGGAGCCGCGTCCCGACCACGCGGCCGTGCGTGACCTCCTGATCGTGGACCTCGATCTGCCACGCGCCGTTGTTGGCCACGACGAACAGGACCGGCGCGGCGTGGCGCTTCGCGGTGTCGAGTTCCATGGCGTTGAAGCCGAAGGCGCCATCCCCGGTGGCGACCACGACGTTGCGGCCGGGAGCGGCCAGCGCCGCCGCGATCCCATACGGCACGCCGACGCCGATGCAGCCGAATGGGCCGGGATCGAGCATGGTCCGGGCCGAGAGGCCGACCCGGGCGAAGCTCAGGAAGTCGCCGCCATCGGTGACCAGCACGGCCTCAGTCCCGGCCGCCTCCTGGATCGCGGCGAGCAGGCGGTTCGGATGCATGAACCCGTCCGCGCCATCCGGAGCCGTTCGGGATTGCGCCCGGAATTTCTCGGCCCGCGCGGCGTGGCCGTCGCGCAGGGCGTCCGCCCAGGCGCGGTCGAGGGAAGGGGCGCGGTCGCCGATCGCGCGCGTGAGCGCCGCCAGGGTGGCGCCGGGATCGGCCAGGAGGGCGGTGCCGGGGCGGTTGTCGCGCAGCTCGCCGGGGGCGCCCGCGATCCGCAGGAACTGCGCCGCGCCGAACACGGCCGGCGAGCCGTAGGCGAGCTGGAAGTCGAGCCGACGGCCCACCGTGATGACGAGGTCGGCCTCCTGCATGGCCCGGCCCCGCATCGAGGCGATCACGGACAGATGGTCGTCCGGCACCAGCCCGCGGCTCTCACCCGTATCCAGGTAGGGGCAGCCGAGGCGGTCCAGGAACGCGATGAGCTGTGGGCCGGCCTCGCGCGCGCCGCGTCCGCTGATCACCAGGGGCCGCTTCGCTGCCAGCAGCCGATCGACGGCATGGCCGATCGCCTCCGGATCGGGATGGGCCCGGGCCGGGCTGCGCGGGCGCATCAGTTCGGGCAGCATCAAGGGCGGCGGCACCGGGGCCCGGAGCACGTCGGTCGGGACGTCGAGATAGGCCGGCCCCGGATCGCCGCCCTCGCCGAGCGCCCGCGCCACGGCCTCGGCGAGTTCCTGCGGCAGCAGGCCCGGCTCGCGTACGGTGCGGGCATAGCGGGTGATCGGGCCGACGAGCCGGGCGTGGTCGAGGTCCTGCAGGGCACCGCGGTTCTCCTGCGCCCGGGGCGGGGTGCCCGACAGCACGAGGACCGGCATGCGCGACACATGCGCGTTGGCGATGCCGGTGATCGCGTTCGTCAGGCCCGGCCCCGCGGTGACCAGCGCGACCCCGAAGCCGCCCGCGACCTCGGCCTCGGCCTGCGCCATGTGGACGGCCGCCCGCTCGTCGCGCACGTCCACGATGCGGATGCCGGCCGCGTCCAGCGCCATCCAGATCGGCATGATGTGGCCGCCGCAGAGCCCGTAGACGCGTGTGACGCCGTGGTTGCGCAGGAACGCGGCGATCACGGATGCGGCGCTGCTGTCGCTCGCCATGTGCTTCTCCCCCCGTGCCCGATCCCGTCTGCGGCGCTGCAATATAAGTTCACTCTTGACCGCAAATCGGCACGATCTTACCAAAGGTATACGGAGTACGGAATTCAATAGCGAGGGCCGAGGGGATGAGCCAGCCGATCCGCGTCCTGTTGGCCAAGGTCGGCCTGGATGGTCACGACCGCGGCGTGAAGGTGGTCGCCCGGACCCTGCGCGATGCCGGCATGGACGTGATCTACTCCGGCCTGCACCGCACCCCCGAGGAGGTCGTCACCGCGGCGATCCAGGAGGATGTCGACGTGCTCGGCGTCAGTCTGCTCTCGGGCGTCCAGCTCACCGTCTTCCCGAAGATCTTCAGGCTCCTGTCGGAGCAGCAGGCGGACGACCTGATCGTCATCGCGGGCGGCGTGATGCCCGACGAGGACGTGGTCGCCATCAAGGAGATGGGCGTGCGCGAGGTCCTGCTGCAGGACACCCCGCCGGAAGTCATCGTCAACACCCTGCGCCGGCTGGTGGCCGAGCGTGGCGAACGTTGAGGAGGCGGCCATGGAAGCCTGGACCTTCCCCACCGCCTACGACGACAGCTACTTCCCGGCCGAGGGCAGCCGCTACTGGTTCCCCCGCCGAGAGACCATGCCGGCGGGCGAGCGCGAGGCCGCGATCCTCGGCCGCCTGCGCGAGGTCTGCGCCTACGCCTACGCGAACGCGCCGTTCTACCGCCGCCGCTGGGACGAGGCCGGCTTCCATCCGGACCAGCTGAGGAGCCTGGAGGATTTCGAGGACCGGGTCCCGGTCGTCACCAAGGCGGAACTGCGCGCCTCGCAGAACGCGGCCCCGCCCTTCGGCGACTACCTCTGCGTGCCGGACCGCGAGATCTTCCACATCCACGGCACGAGCGGCACCACGGGGCGCCCCACCGCCTTCGCGATCGGCCGCAACGACTGGAACGCCATCGCCAACGCCCATGCCCGCATCATGTGGGGTATGGGCATCCGGCCGGGCGACATGGTGTGCGTGGCCGCCATCCTCAGCCTGTACATGGGCAGCTGGGGGGCGCTGGCCGGGGCGGAGCGCCTGGGCGCACAATCCTTCCCGTTCGGGGCCGGCGCGCCCGGCATGACGGCCCGCTGCGCCCAATGGCTCGCGAGCCTGAAGCCCGCGGCCTTCTACGGCACGCCGACCTACGCCCTGCACCTCGCCGAGGTCGCCCGCGACGAGGGGCTCGACCCGCGCGATTTCGGCCTGCGCATCATGTTCTTCTCGGGCGAGCCCGGCGCCTCGATCCCGGGCGTGCGCGACCGCATCGCCGAGGCCTTCGGCGCGAAGGTGTTCGATTGCGGCTCGATGGCGGAGATGTCGCCGTTCATGAACGTCTCGGGCACCGCCGAGACCGAGGGCATGCTCTGCTGGCAGGACGTGGTCTACACCGAGGTCTGCGACCCGGCCACGATGCGCCGGGTGCCCTACGGCAGCCGCGGCACCCCGGTCTACACGCATCTGGAGCGCACCTCGCAGCCGATGATCCGGCTGGCCTCGGGCGACCTCACCCTCTGGACCGACGACCCGACCCCGTGCGGGCGGACCTATCCGAGCCTGCCGCAGGGCATCTTCGGACGGATCGACGACATGTTCACGATCCGCGGCGAGAACGTCTACCCGAGCGAGATCGACGCCGCCCTCAACGAGACCGCGGGCTACGGCGGCGAGCACAGGATCGTCATCAGCCGCCAGGCGGCGATGGACGAACTGCTGCTGCGCGTCGAGGCCGATGACGCCGTGTTCGCCCGCGGGCCTGAGGCCGTCGAGGCGTTCCGCCGCGACACCTGCCACCGGCTGCAGAAGATGCTGGGCCTGCGCGCCCAGGCCGAGATCCTCGCCCCCAACACCCTGCCGCGCACCGACTTCAAGGCGCGCCGGGTGATCGACGACCGGGCGGTGTTCCGCGACATGCACGCCCAGATCGCCGATCAGGGCGCCGCGCGGGGGGCCGCGTGACCCCCTCCCGCGACCTCGTGGAGCGCGTGGCGGCCGGTGCCGTGCCGGCGATCGGGCGGATGATCTCCCGGGCCGAGGCCGGCTCGCCGGAGGCGCGTCCGGCACTCGCCGAGATCTACCGCCGGGCGGGCCGCGCCCATATCGTCGGCCTGACGGGTGTACCGGGCAGCGGCAAGTCGACCCTCGTGGCGACGCTGACCGCCCATCTGCGCCAAGCGGGCCAGAAGGTCGGCGTCGTGGCGATCGACCCGTCGAGCCCCTATTCGGGCGGCGCCATCCTGGGCGACCGGATCCGCATGGCCGACCATGTCTGCGATGCGGGCGTGTACATCCGCAGCATGGCCACAAGGGGCGCCATGGGCGGCATGGCCCGGGCGGCGCTCGACGCCGTCGACATCCTGGATGTCGCGGGCTTCGATACGGTGATCATCGAGACGGTGGGCGTCGGCCAGGACGAGGTCGAGATCGCCCGGGCCTCGCACACGACGATCGTCGTGTCGGCCCCCGGCCTCGGCGACGAGATCCAGGCGATCAAGGCCGGCATCCTGGAGATCGCCGACATCCACGTGGTGTCGAAATGCGACCGCAGCGACGCCAACCGCACGCTCACCGACCTGAAGCAGATGCTCACCCTCGGCGCGCTGACCGCCCGCCAGGCCGCGTGGCGCGTCCCGGTGATCGGCCTGTCCGCCTACAAGGGCGAGGGCTTCGAGACCCTGATGACGGCGATCGAAAACCACCGTCGCGTCGCCTTCGAGACCGAGACGGGCGCGCAGCGTCGGCAGGCCATCGCCCGCTTCCGCCTGGAGAAGACCGCCGAGACCCTGCTGATCGAGCGCTTCGCCCGCGGCGCGGCCTCCGTCGCCGGGCCGCTGGCGGACCGCCTCAGCACCCGGGACGGCGACCCCTACGGCCTCGCCACCGAACTCCTCGAACAGGCCCTCGCGCCGCACGCATCCGGAGCATCGACATGACCAGCCTCATCGACCGCAAGACCGTCGAGGCGCTGCGCTCGGAGGAGGCCGAGTGGGAGCGGAAGGAGGTCGACGCCTTCCTGAAGAAGCAGGCCGAGCGCAAGCCGGAATTCTTCACCCTCGGCGACATCCCGGTGAAGCGCGTCTACACGGCGGCCGACGCCGCCGAGACGCCGATCGAGGATATCGGCCTGCCCGGGCGCTACCCGTTCACCCGCGGCCCGTACCCGACCATGTACCGCTCGCGGAACTGGACGATGCGCCAGATCGCGGGCTTCGGCACCGGCGAGGACACCAACAAGCGCTTCAAGTACCTGATCGCACAGGGCCAGACCGGCATCTCGACCGACTTCGATATGCCGACCCTGATGGGCTACGATTCCGACCACCCGATGAGCGAGGGCGAGGTCGGACGCGAGGGCGTGGCGATCGATACGCTCGCCGACATGGAGGCGCTGTTCGACGGCATCGACCTGGAGAAGATCTCCGTGTCGATGACCATCAACCCGTCCGCCTGGATCCTGCTCGCCATGTACATCGTGCTGGCGGAGAAGCGCGGCTACGACCTAGACAAGCTCTCGGGGACGATCCAGGCCGATATCCTCAAGGAGTATATGGCGCAGAAGGAGTACATCTTCCCGGTGGAGCCGTCGGTCCGCATCGTGCGCGACTGCATCACCTACTGCGCCAAGACCATGAAGCGGTACAACCCGATCAACATCTCGGGCTACCACATCTCCGAGGCCGGTTCCTCGCCGCTCCACGAGGCGGCCTTCACGCTGGCCAACCTGATCGTCTACGTCGAGGAGGTGCTCAAGACCGGGATGCCGGTCGATGCCTTCGCGCCGCGGCTCGCCTTCTTCTTCGTCTGCCAGGCCGACTTTTTCGAGGAGGTCGCCAAATTCCGGGCCCTGCGGCGCTGCTACGCCAAGATCATGAAGGAGCGGTTCGGGGCGCAGAACCCGGATTCGATGCGCCTGCGCTTCCACTGCCAGACCGCCGCGGCCTCGCTGACCAAGCCGCAATACATGGTCAACGTGGTGCGCACCTCGATGCAGGCGCTGGCGGCCGTGCTCGGGGGCTGCCAGTCCCTCCACACCAACGGCTACGACGAGGCCTTCGCGATCCCCACCGAGGACGCGATGCGCATGGCCCTGCGCACCCAGCAGGTGATCGCCGAGGAGACCAACGTCACCCAGGTCATCGACCCGCTCGGCGGCTCCTACTACGTCGAGAGCCTGACCACGGAGTACGAGGCCCGCATCTTCGAGATCCTCCGGGAGGTGGAGGAGCGTGGCGGCACCCTCAAGCTGATCCAGGAGGGCTGGTTCCAGCGCCACATCGCGGATTTCGCCTACGAGACCGCGATCCGGAAGCAGACCGGCGAGAAGCCGGTGATCGGCGTGAACCGCCTCGTGGACGACACGCCCGATCCGAAGATCGAGACCCACCCCTACGACCAGTCCACGGCCGACCGGCAATGCGCCCGCACCCGCCGGGTCCGGCAGGAGCGCGACCCGGTGAAATTCGATCTGCTGCTGCAGCAACTGGTGGAGGTGGCGGAGGACCCGAACCAGAACATCCTGCCGATCACCATCGAGCTGGTCCGCTCGGGCGCCACGATGGGCGACATCATCGAGACGCTGAAGGGCGTGTGGGGGACGTACCGGGAGACGCCGGTGTTCTGAGGGTTCAGCGTCGGCGGAAGCGGGCGTCTCCCTCTCCCCGCAAGCGGGGCGAGGGGTTCACCGTGGTCACCATCGGCGGAGCCGGCGAAGCGTGGACCCGTGAGTTCGGCGAAGAGAGGGAGCGCGTGGCGGAACCCACCCGCTCAGCTAAAGCTCGGCTCCGTCTCGCCCGCGGGCTCGAAGGCGGCGCGAATGGCCTCCGGATCGACGGTGTCGAGCGTCGCCGGCTGCCACGCCGGGCGATTGTCCTTGTCGACGAGGACCGCGCGCACGCCCTCGTAGAAATCGTGCCCCCGCATGATGCGGGTCACCAGCCGGTACTCCGTCCGGATCGCCTCCGGCACGGTCAGGCTGGCCCCGCGCCGCATCTGCTCGAAGGCGAGGCTGAGGCTGGTCGGCGAGCGGAGGCGGATCGTGCGCGCCGTCTCGGCGGCGAACTCCGAATCCGGGGCCGCATCGAGCCTGTCCAGGATGGCCTGGACGCTGTCGGCGGAGAAGCACGCGTCGATCAGGCCGGCCTCCCGGATCACCGGTCCCGCCTCCGGCGCGGGCGCGGCATGGGCCGCCACGGCCTGCGCGATCGCGATGCCCGCCGCCAGATCATCGACGATCGCGGGGAAATCGGCGGCGCGCGCCGCATGGGTCGCGAGCCCTAGGGCGAGGGCGTCGCCCGCGCCGATCCGGGATCCGGTCAGCGCCAGATAGGTGCCGGCATGTCCCGGCAGGCGCGGCAGCAGCGCCGTGGTGCCGACATCCGGGATGAAGCCGATCCCGACCTCCGGCATCGCGAAGGCGTAGGACTCGGACGCCACCCGGACCGGCCCATGCACCGAGATGCCGACGCCGCCGCCCATGACGATGCCGTCGATCAGCGCGACGATGGGCTTCGGGTAGCGCGCCATCGCGGCTACGAGGTCGTACTCGCCCTGCCAGATCGCGAACATCGCCTCGGTCTGCCCGGCCTTGTCGGCCTCGTAGATGCGCCGGACGTCGCCGCCCGCGCAGAAGGCCCGGCCGCCGCTGCCCTGGACCGCCACGCGGGTCACGCGCTCATCGGTCTCCCAGGCCCGGAGCTGGTCCTGCATCGCCCGGATCATGCCGAGCGTCAGGGCGTTCAGGGCCTTGGGCCGGTTCAGCGTCACGAGGCCGAGGGCACCGCGCGTCTCGAACAGCACTTCGTCGGTCGCAGCTTCGGTCATCGTCGGACGCATCCCCCCGTTTCAGTGTGGATCGATGGGGTGGTTGAATAGGCGCGCATCCGGGGCGCCGCAACGCGGGGTCGGCGCGGAACAATCACGCCCGACCGTACCGGATCCGGACCGCGGGGCGCTCAAGCTGCGCGGCCGCATCGGCTACGGCATCGATCACCCGGTCGGCGGAGGACGAACCCGATGCTCTACATGGTCCACATGCAGGTCACCATTCCGGCGAGCCTTCCGAAGGCGGAGGCGGATCGCCTGAAGGCCGAGGAGAAGGCCTTCGCGCAAAAGCTGCAGCAGGACGGGCGGTGGCGACACTTGTGGCGCGTCGCCGGGCAATACGCGAACTACAGCGTGTTCGACGTCGCCGGGAACGACGAACTCCACGAACTGCTGACGGCGCTGCCCCTCTACCCATACATGGCGATCGAGGTCACGCCGCTGGCGCAGCATCCCTCGGCCATCGCGGCCAACTGATACCAATTGGGGTGCTGATAACCGATAGGGTCACCGGCGCAGTCGGATGGACATGATCTTGTACGGTTGATCGATGAGGCGGTTCCAGGCGTGGCAGCCCTGGTCGACGATGTCGTCGCAGGAGGCGAGGATCCGATCGCCGAGCCGGGTGTCGC
>NZ_JBBXMX010000037.1:0-23936 GCF_038442355.1 Methylobacterium guangdongense | reverse complement strand
AACAGCGGCTCAATCACCGCCCACTCCGCATCCGTCAGGTCATACCGCGCCATCCAGGTCCCTCCTGCTCAGAGGCCTAACGCCGCCGCACCTCAGCCGTGCCAGCTGTTATGGGTTCGCGACCTAGAGCAGGCCACGCTCAAAATCCGGCCGACACGCAGACGGCGCCTCAAGAACGCGGTGTCGCGTCGGACGCTGCCGCTCCATCCAGAGCTGATCCGCCTCGGCTTCCTGGATTACGTGCGGGGCAGATCCGGCACACGAAGCGATCTGATCTTTGCGGAGATCGCGCAGTTTAGCGAGAACACGCCCCTGTCGAATCTGTTCGACAAGCGCTGGACGGACGTTCTGGACGAAGCCGTGCCTTCGGCTCGTGAGGAGCGCAAGACGTTCCATTCCTTCCGGCATTTCGGCAATACGGAGATGATCCGGCGGCTGGTGCTCGATCCGATCCGCGAGTCGATGATGGGCCATGAGGGCGCCACCGTGAACTCGCGGAACTACAAGAAGACGCTCAAGCCTGAAGATCTGGGAACGGCCATTGCCGCCATTCCCGAAGTCACGAGTGGACTTCAGGCGTGTGACTGGACGCTCATTGGGTCATCGCTCTCGCTCAGCGCGGTGGAAATGCAAACATTGACAAGGGTACGGCGATCGCGCCGCCAATCCCTACCATCATCGCCTCCTCACTCCGTGCGCAAGGACAACGCGAAAGAACCTGGACGGCCCTCCCCGCATACGGAAGCTTGTCTGCGGCGAAACTCGAAGCCGATTCACGTGCCTTGATGACTCACGCGGCATGTCAACTTCGGTGACGAACTCGCTAAAGTGGAGGTGCCGTTTTGTCGTCCATCTCGGCCATTCAATATCTCAAAGACTGACATCGGCGTGGTTCGGATCACAGGTCCCAGATGCACCAGTTGCGGACCCTCAGGTTACGGCCGAAAACCGGACCTTCGGCTTAGCGCCCATTCCTGACATTCCGCCGCCAAGGGGTATGTCCCGTAAGCAGACCTTCGCACGGTGCCGTCAGCCTTTCGCGTTGCGTGCTTCGGCAGACCGCCTGCCCCGAAACGACCAGCCGCATGAAAAGGAGGATTGCACGACCACCGGCGTCGTCTTATCCCCCCGCCATCCCACGGGCGAAGATGCGGCTGCCGAGCGCCTATCTAGGCGACCGTGTAAGCCCCTCGACCCAGCCCTTTTAAGGTGTTTAGTCGGGGCAGGGGCGAGCGCTTCTTGTGAACGAAATCAGGCCCTTCTCTCTTGCCTGCTTCAACGCGCGCGGCTGAGCCTTTAGCGCGGCCGTTCTACGCCCGAGCGGCTGATCCCGGACGGCGCGCTCCGAAACAGCATCGTCGAGGAGCGACCAAGCCACTGCACGAGAAAGTGTTTTCGCGTAGGAGCGCTGCGCCTGGGGGGCAGCGCTCCTACGCGATAGTACAGCTTCAAACACCTTAAAAGGGCTGGCCCCTCGACCCTTGCCTGGTTGTGGCGGTTCAGATGTAGGCTGAAGCGAGAACTGGTGAACCTTCGAGGGCGTGGGCAAGCACCTCCAGTCCGTGCGTGATCTGCTGTCGTGTCGAGGGGCCGCCGAGACAGAGACGTACCGCTTCCGGGGGCGGCCCTGCGACGCAGAACGGATCGCTGCCGATCACGCCAAGCCCAGCCGACCGACCTTGGCTGGCGAAGGCCGAGCGCGTCCAGCCCTCCGGCAGCGTGATCCAGAGGTGGAAGGCATGCGGATCAGCGGTGTAGGTTCCGGCGGGAAGCAAGGCGGTCGCGATACGCTGACGCGCCGCTGACTCCGTGCGGACGAACTGCACGATGGCCTCCGCCGTGCCATCCGTGATCCACCGCGTCGCCAAGGCCGTCGAGATCGGCGACGCCATGACCGTGGCAGCGCGCAGTGCGCCGCCCAGTGGCAGGGCAGAACGGGCGCATGGGGCGACCAGGAAGGCGAGCCGAAGACCGGCGCCCAGGCATTTGGCGAGCCCGGCCACATAGTAGGTGATCTCAGGCGCAAGTTCGGCAAAGCTCGGCGGCGGCGTCGGGCATATGCGGGCGTAGGCGTCGTCCTCAATGATGGTGACGGCGTATCGCCGGGCAACCGCGATCACGGCCTCGCGCCGCGTCCTGGACAGGGTCGTGGTGGTGGGGTTCTGCAGTAACGGATTCAGGTAGATGGCCTTCGGAGCCACTCGGGTGCAGGCGGCGGCGAAAGCATCGGGGTCGACCCCGTATCGGTCCATAGGCAGGTCGATCAGACGCAACCGCAAATACGCCGCGAGCGCGCGGATGCCAGGATAGGTGATCCGCTCGGCGCAAATCGTATCGCCCGCTCGGGCAATTTGGCCCAATATGCCGAACAGGGCGCTGTGCGCACCGGGGCAGATCAGCAGGCGTTCCCGGGGGGCGACGACCCCGCGGCCTTTCAGCCAGCGCAGAGCGGCTTCCTTATCCTCCTCGGTCCCGCCGAAGCCCTGGTAGCGCAGCAGGTTGGAGAGGTTGCCGGACAGCTCTGCGAACGAGGCTTGCATGCGAGCCTGCAAGGCCGGAACATCGGGCTCGGGGGCCAGGTTCATGGTGAAATCGACCGGGCCGACCCGGCGCGCTGCCGGGGCTCCGGTCGAATGCGGCGGGCGAGCCGGATCGATCACGAAAGTCCCCTGGCCGACGCGACCCTCGATCAGTCCACGCTTATGGGCCTCGACGTAGCCGCGCGAGACGGTCGTGAAGTTCAGGTCGAGCGCCTCGGCGAGTGCGCGCTGGGTGGGCAGACGCGTCCCCGCTGTCAGACGCCCCGTTCGGATGTCCTCGGCCAGCGCCTCTGCAATGGCGAGGTAGTGAGGCTTGCCCCACCGCTTCAGATCCGGCGTCCAGGGCTCCGCTCCACCCGCCTGCGGCCTCTGTCGTTCGTCGCGTTCTGACGAAGTCATTCGTGACGGCCCAAGTCATGCTGCGATCAATGCTTGATTGTATGGCCTGCAATAGCTGTACCGCGATCGCAGCCTGGCCGCCCGCGAGCGGCTGTACATACAATGCATACAATTTCTGATCTAAAAACATGCACATATTGGCGCAGCCACGTCCAATAGATGCTAAAAAACCGGGCTGACGAACTGTAAAACAAATAGTCCAAGCCCTCTCTTTGATCGTAATATTGTATGGATATGGCCTGCGCGCGTTGCATGGCCTATTGATTGAAGTTCTCTGGCACACCGCTTGCCACGAACGGACGGAGACCGCTCAAAGTTCAGCTTGGCGCGGTCCAATCCGTCGAGGAGCGAGATCAATGCCTGCTGTGAACCGCGAGCCGCACAAGAAGGGTGATTTCCTGGTCGATTACGAGGAGAAGGTCTTCGAAGACGTCAAGGCTGAGCCGGGCCAGAAGGCGCTCGTCACCTTTCATACCGTCGCGTTCGAGGGCTCCATCGGCCTCGTGAATCTGCTCCAGGCCACCCGCCTGCAGCGCAAGGGCTTCGAGACCTCCATCCTGCTCTACGGCCCGGGTATCACGCTGGGGGTCCAGCGCGGCTTCCCGCGGCTCGGCGACGAGGCCTTTCCGGGTCACCTCAACTTCAACAACCAGCTTGAGAAGTTCATGGCCGAGGGTGGCAAGGTCTATGCCTGCCGGTTCTCGACCCAGGCCCTCTACGGCCACGGTGAGGCCGCCTTCATTGAGGGTATCCGCATGATCAACCCCCTCGACGTTCTCGACTGCATCCTCCTGCACAAGCGCGACAACGCGGTGATCATCGACACCTGGACCGTCTGAGCGGCCCTTTGGCCTCCAGTCCGGAACGTCGCATCCGGCGGCCGCGCGCAACGTGGCCGCCGTCACAGCTGGAGTCTTTCCAATGTCAGACAACCGGATTGTGCGGGCGGCCGCCGTGCAGATCGCGCCGGATCTCGACCAGCCGGAGGGCACCCTTGAGCGGGTGCTCAATGCCATCGATGACGCTGCCGCCAAGGGCGCGCGCTTCATGGTCTTCCCGGAGACCTTCGTGCCCTACTACCCCTACTTCTCCTTCGTCCTGCCGCCGGCCATGCAGGGCGCCGAGCACCTGCGCCTCTACGAGCGGGCCGTGACGGTGCCGGGACCCGTGACGCAGGCCGTGTCTGCGGCCGCACGCCGGCATGGGGTGGTCATCGTGCTCGGCATCAACGAGCGTGATCACGGCTCGCTCTACAACACGCAACTGATCTTCGATGCCGATGGCAGCCTCAAGCTCAAGCGCCGCAAGATCACGCCGACCTACCACGAGCGCATGATCTGGGGTCAGGGCGACGGTGCCGGCCTCACCGTGGTCGACACGGCGGTGGGTCGCGTCGGCGCGCTAGCGTGCTGGGAGCACTACAACCCGCTCGCCCGCTATGCCCTAATGGCGCGCCACGAGGAGATCCATGCGGCGCAGTTCCCAGGCTCGCTCGTCGGCCAGATCTTCGCCGACCAGATGGAGGTGACGATCCGCCACCACGCCCTGGAGGCGGCCTGCTTCGTGGTCAATGCCACCGGCTGGCTCACCGACGAACAGGTGGCGCAGGTCTGCCCGGACGAGCGCCTGCGCGGGGCCTGCCGCGGCGGCAACTGCACCGCGATCATCTCGCCCGAAGGCAAGCACCTCGCAGAGCCGCTGGGGCCGGGCGAAGGCATCCTGATTGCCGACATGGACCTCGCGCTGGTGACCAAGCGCAAGCGGATGATGGACTCGGTCGGCCATTACGCCCGGCCCGAACTCCTCAGCCTCCTCCACGACGACCGCCCGGCCCCGTTCGTGCACCAGCCAATTCATCCTCAGACCGATTTCCGGAGCCTCGACCATGAGCAGTTCTCCGCTTCCGACGAGCCTGCCCGCGGTCCCACCGCACGCGGCGGGTCGGGTCGGGATGCCGACGGAACGTCTGATCAACGCGTTGCAGTCCTACGGCGTTAGGCTCGCCGACAGCCGCGCCGGGGCGCCGAGCCGCCGCGGCGGGGCCGGGCCGTCGGACCACAAGGCCATGACCATCGCGGGCCGGACCGTGATGGTGCCGGTCCACACCGAGGCCGCCTTCGATTCGCCCTTTCTGATCCGCCGCCCGGACGCCAACGGTGTCTCGGTGATCGAGCATGACGGCGCGGTGATCGGGCAGGCGACCTTCCCGGGCAAGCCGCGCTTCTATGGGCTCTCGACCTTCGACGGCGTGCCCTACTCCAAGATCGCCGTGCTGCACGGGCGTGATGTGCTGGCCACCACCGTACTCCAGACCTGTATTCGCTATGCGAGCCGCACCAAGACCTGTCAGTTCTGCTCCATCGGCCAATCGCTCGCCGCCGGCCGCACCGTTGCGCGCAAGACGCCCGAACAACTCGCCGAGGTCGCCCGCGCGGCCGTGCTGCTCGACGGCGTCAAGCACATGGTCATGACGACGGGTACCCCGAACACGACCGACCGGGGCGCCGCCATCCTCTGCGAGAGCGCCTTCGCGGTCAAAGCCGCAATTGATCTACCGATCCAGGCGCAGTGCGAGCCGCCGGATGACGACCGCTGGTTCGAGCGGATGAAGGCATCAGGCATCGATGCCCTCGGCATGCACCTGGAGGCGGTCACGCCCGAGGTCCGCGGCCGCATCATGCCCGGCAAGGCGAGCGTGCCGCTGGAGCGGTACTATGCGGCCTTCGAGGCCGCCGTTCCCATCTTCGGGTGGGGCCAAGTCTCGACCTACATCCTGGCCGGCCTCGGCGACGCGCCGGACGCGATCCTGGCGATGGCCGAGCGCCTGATCGGGATGGGCGTCTACCCGTTCGTGGTGCCGTTCGTGCCGATCTCCGGGACCCCGCTGGAGAGCCACCCGGCGCCCGGCCCCGATTTCATGCACGGCATCCTCAAGCCCCTCGCGGACATGCTGGTCGGCGCGGATCTTCGCGCGACGGACATCAAGGCGGGGTGCGGTCGCTGCGGCGCCTGCTCGGCGCTTTCCACCTACGAGCGCGCGGTGGTGGTGGCATGATCCTCGAAGCCTTCGCACCGTATCGGCCGAGTCACTTCCGGGTGAAGTTCGCCACTAGCGTCTGGGAGCGGCGCGCCTGCGCGGCGCTTCGCCGCCAGGTCTTCTGCACGGAGCAGGGCATCTTCGCGGACGACGACCGTGACGCGATCGACGAGCGCGCCAGCCCGATCTGCGCCTTCTCGATCTGCGCCTTCTCGATGCTGGGCGGCGATGCCGACGCCTTGGTCGGCACCGTGCGCATCCACGAAGTCTTGGAGCATCCCGGTGAGTGGTGGGGTTCTCGCCTTGCCGTCTCGAAGCCCTTCCGCGGAACCGCCGCGCTCGGAGCTGGGCTGATCCAGGTCGCGGTCTCTTCGGCCCATGCCCGGGGCTGCACGCGCTTCCTCGCCCACGTGCAGGAGCGGAACGTCTCGTTGTTCCAGGCCCTGCACTGGGCGAGCCTCGCCGAAATCGACCTGCACGGGCGGCCGCATCACCTGATGCAAGCAGACCTCGTCGCCTACCCGCCGATGCACGATCCCGAGCACGGGCTCGTCACGTTCCGCAAGGCCGCGTGATGACGGCGGGCTTCGACATCCACTCCCTGGCTGGCCAGATCCGTGCCGCGCGCGGCGTCGCTCACAAGCGCGACATCGATGCCGTTGTGGCGCGGCTTGGACTGAACAGCCGGGACGGGGCGGTGCCGGTCGGTGACGATTGTGCCGCCCTCCCGGATGGCGACGGCCACCTGCTGTTCGCCATCGAGGGCTTCCTCGACAGCTTCGTCGCGGCCGATCCGTATTTCGCCGGCTATTGCGGCATCATGGTCAACCTCAGCGACATCGCCGCTATGGGTGGGCGCCCGCTCGCGGTCGTCGACGCGCTGTGGAGCCGGGATGCCGCGGCGGCGGATCCGATCCTGGCAGGCCTGTCCGACGCGGCGGCGCTCTACGGCGTTCCGATCGTCGGCGGTCACACCAACACGCGCGCCGAAGCCGGCAACCTCGCGGTCGCCGTGCTTGGGCGGGCAGGCCCGCGCCTGCTCACGAGCTTCGACGCGGCGCCCGGTGATGACCTCGTCGCGGCGATCGACCTGCGCGGACGCTTCCGCGATCCATACCCATATTGGGATGCCTCGACCGGCACGGCGGGCGAGCGTCTACGCGGTGATCTCGCGCTGCTGCCCGGTCTCGCCGAGGACGGTCTCTGCCGGGCGGCCAAGGATATCAGCATGGCGGGTGTCGTCGGCACCGCCCTCATGCTGCTGGAATGCTCGCATATCGGCGGTGTCATCGACCTCGATGCGATCCCGCGACCGGCCGATGTGCCGCTCGCTCGCTGGCTCAGCGCCTTCCCGAGCTTCGGCTACCTCCTGAGCGTGCGCCCTGACTGCACGCAGGACGTCCAGACGCGGTTCGCCGAGCGGGACATCGCGGCCGCTACCGTGGGGAAGCTCGATGCAAGCCGGGTCGTACGGGTGCGCGACGCCTCCGGGGGAGAAGCCGTGGTCTGGGACTTCGCAGTCAGCCCGCTGATCGGCTGTGGCCAGGACGGCATCGGCGTCGGCCCATGACGGTCCTGCGCATCGCCATCCTGACGCATTCCACCAATCCCCGGGGCGGGGTCGCGCATTGCCTCGCCCTTGCCGAGGCCCTGTGCGCGCTCGGGCATGAGGCGGTGGTCCACGCGCCCGATCCGTCCGGGCGCGGCTTCTTTCGCGCTGCCGCCTGCCCCACGGTATCGGTGGCCGCACAGCCGGTCGTCGGCCCGACGGTCGACCTCGTGCGGGCTCGCATCGACGATTACCTGCGCCACTTCGCGTCGCCGGCCACCTGTGACTTCGACGTCTTTCACGCCCATTGCGGCATCGGCGGCAATGCGCTCGCGACGCTCAAGCACCGCCGCCTGATCCCCGGCTTCGTGCGCACGGTCCACCACGTCGACAGCTACTCCGACCCGGTGCTCGCGGGTTGGCAGGACCGGTCGATCCGCGAGGCCACGCACCTGCTCTGCGTCAGCCGCGCCTGGGCTGATCGCCTCCAGGATGGCCGCGACACCGAGATCGGCGTCGTTGGGAACGGCGTCGATCTGTCGATCTATCAAGAGGCACCGACCGAGGCCGACATACTCGTGCGGGAGCGCTGGGGCATCGGTATCGGGCCGATCGTATTGAGCGTGGGCGGATTCGAGGCGCGTAAGAACACGGCCGGGATCATCGAGGCTTTCGCAAGCCTGCGCCGACGTTACCCGCAGGCACAACTCGTGGTCGTTGGCGGCGCATCGCTCCTCGACCACGCATCCTACGGCGCCCGCTGCCGCGCCGCGCTGAGCGCACACGGGCTTGCGGTCGGACGCGGCGAGGCGGTGATCGAGACCGGACCGGTCTCCCAGGAGGACATGCCGGCCTTCTACCGTCGAGCGGATGTTCTCGCCTTTCCATCCTGGAAGGAGGGCTTCGGGCTCTGCGTGCTGGAGGCGATGGCCTGCGGGACCCCGACGGTCGTCTCGCGCCGGCCGCCCTTCACCGAGTACCTCCGGGCCGACGAGGCCCTCTTCGTCGATCCCGGCGATCCCCGCGACCTCGCCGACGCGATGATGGCCGCCCTGGTACCGATGACGCGTGCCGGCCTGCGCGCAGCCGGTGCGACCCGGGCCGCCGCGCACACGTGGCGCGCCTGCGCCGAGCGTCACCGCGCGACCTACGCGGCCTGCGCCCGCGTCCAACGGGAGCCGATCCATGCCTGAGATGCACTTTCACATCCGCTGGCCCGATGGCCGGCTCGAGGCCTGCTACTCGCCCTCCCTCGTCGTGAAGGATTTCCTCGCTGTCGGCGAGAGCTACGCCGTCGACGACTTCGTCGAGAAGACTCGCACGGCCCTCACCATCGCGAGCGAGCGGGTGCGCGAGAAATACGGCTTCGCGTGCACGTCGGCGATGGCCCAACTCGCCCGGATCGAGGCCGCCGCGAAGCGGCAGGATCCCGGTGGCCGCGTCACGGTCGAGACTTTCGAGGCCTGAACCCGGGTCGTCCCCTTGGAACATCGCGGAGTGAGAGCCATGACGTCCACGCCCCGTCACGTTCCCGTCGCCATCGTGGGCGGCGGCCAAGCCGGTCTTTCGGTCAGCTACCACCTCACGCAGCGCGGGATCGACCATCTCGTCTTCGAGAAGCACACAGCCGCCCACACCTGGGCGACGCAGCGCTGGGACACGTTCTGCCTCGTCACGCCGAACTGGCAATGTGACCTGCCGGGGCACCCTTACGATGGGCCGGACCCGGACGGGTTCATGAAGAAGGACGAGATCGTCGCGTACCTGAAGGGCTTCGTGGCCAACGTGAACCCGCCGCTTCGTGAGGGGGTAGCGGTCACACGCGTCGCACGGGCCGAAGACGGTCTCTTCTCGGTTCGCACATCGGACGGAGACTACACGGCGAACGAGGTCGTGGTCGCCTCGGGCGGCTATCACACCCCGATCATCCCGCGCATGGCCGAGAAGCTGCCGGGCTCGATCACGCAGATCCACTCGAATCAGTATCGCAACCCGGCGCAACTGCCGGAGGGCGAGGTTCTGGTGGTCGGCTCGGGTCAATCCGGCGCCCAGATCGCCGAGGATCTGCATCTCGCGGGCCGCGCGGTCCATCTCGCGGTGGGCGATGCGCCGCGCTGCGCCCGGTTCTACCGCGGTCGAGACGTCGTCACTTGGCTCGCCGATATGGGCTACTACGAAATGACCATCGACAACCATCCGCTGCGCGATGGCGTCCGTGACAACACCAACCACTACGTGACCGGCCGCGACGGCGGGCGGGACATCGACCTCCGCCGCTTCGCCACTGAAGGTATGAATCTCTACGGCGTGCTGGAGGATTACGACGACGGCAGCCTCCGCTTCCGCGACAACCTCAAGCGCTCGCTCGATGGCGCCGACCGGACGTACAACAGCATCAACGCTGCGATCGACAAATACATCACCGAGAACAACGTCAATGCTCCGGTGCAGGCGCATTACACGCCCGTTTGGGAGCCGGGTGCGCCCGTCACCAGCCTCACTCTTGCGGGAACCGGCATCACTGCGATCGTCTGGTGCATTGGTTTCACACCGGACTTCCGGTGGCTCGATGTGTCGGTGTTCAACGGCGCGGGGGCTCCCAAGCACAAGCGCGGCGTGACGCAGGAGGACGGCGTCTCCTTCATCGGGCTGCCCTGGCTGAATACCTGGGGCTCGGGCCGCTTCGGCGCTGTCGGTCGCGATGCCGAGTTCCTCGCGCAGACCATCCAGAAACGCCTGGACGCTGAGCGGTTCGCCCTGAAGTTCGCCGTGTAGGCCGGGCGACGTCGAGGCAACGCGCCATGCGTCCACCTGTACGGCACCGATGATCGCCGCGATCCCTGTTTGAGACAGGCGGCGTCAGCGCCGCGTCGCCCATGCGGATGAGACCTGGCCCGAAAGCCGCTACCCCGCTCCAGCAAGGTCGCAGACGGCCTGTGCGACTTGCAGCAGTGATGCGCTCTCTTGCGCCGAACCAGAAACCACCTCGGCGGGGAGTGGTCTCAAACATCAGATTTGATGGGGTTGGCTCACCCCCGTCGCATGCGGCCCGCAATACATAAGACTTGCGGACGCTCTCCGTAGGCGATTCTCCGCAGAACGTGTTCGGAATGAGCGGGGACGGCGCCCGAGGGAACTGATTGCTCGGGTGCCCGGCCGAGTGACATCTGAATGCCAAGTTTTCGCCCTTGCCCGCATCGCCCAGATGTCGAAGCCGCACACGCCTGCGCCGGTCTCTTTCGGCGTTGCGCCCGCGGAGCGTGCCTTGGCCGCAACACGAACGCCTGCCAGGGTATTCGGATCGATTTTTAAAGTAGACTCAAACATAAACCGTGGCACACTCATAGTCGATATGGAAATGCGTACAAATTGATCGCGTTTCCATACAAGCAAGATCATCCGGTCCAATAACACACGTCATTGATATCTACGTCGGGGCTTTTCGGCGAACGGGAACGCGCGGCCTGCGTCCGGCATAAAGGGGATTGAGAATGCTGAACAAGATCACGGCAACGCTTGCCGGCGCTGCGGTCGTTGCGCTGAGCGCGACGGCAGCCTTCGCCCAAGCGACGACCATTCCAGGCGAGCAGGTCGGCCTCGCTGCAGGCGCACCGTTACCCGAGGGCCTCTACGCGGTGGACACCTTCGTCTATCGTCGGACCGATCAGCCATTCTCGCCCGACACCGCGATCAACGTTCCGTTCCTGCTGTGGTCGACGCCGCTGACCCCGCTCGGCGGTCGTATCGAGGCTCTCATCGCGCAGCCTACGGTGTTTGCCTTCACTCGCAACGGAGCCGGCCAGCGAAACAAAGACATCTCGATCAATGTCGGCACCCTGCTCGCCGGCATCTGGGCGTTCGACCTCGGCAACAATTTTGGCGTCAGCTTCCTGGGCGGCGTCCACCTGAACGACCTTGATGCCGGCCGCGGTTCTCTTGGGACGGGCTTGGCCGGTACGCCCGTGCTGCCGCAATTCTCGTCGAACACATACAGGTTCGGCGTGGCAGGCAGCTACACCGGCGACGGCTGGAACATTACGGCCAACCTCACCGGCAACGTCTACGACACGCCCGGCCGCTTCGGTGGTCCCGTCGGCGCCGCGATCGGTCCGATCCGTCTCTCGGATGCGATCTTACTCGATCTGACCGCGACCAAGAAATTCGGCAACTTCGAGATCGGCCCGATTGCCTACGGCGCCTACAACTTCGACATCAGCCAGTTCAGCGCGGCGAACGGCAATCGCGGTCGCTTCGCGGTCGGCGGCCTCGTCGGCTACGACTTCAAGGCCTTCACCGTTCAGGCCTACGTGGCGCGCGACGTCGTCACGGGGGCCCAGTACACGAACGCCCTCGGCCGGACGCGCGACAATTACTCGACCGACGGCTTCATCCGGTTCATCGTCCCGCTCTACACCCCGCCGGCGCCGGCGCCGGTGGTAGCGCCGCTGGTCCGCAAGGGCTGAAGCTTGGCAAACATCCACCGCGGTCCGCATGCGGCCGCGGTGCGCACCGAATCGAATTGGAAATCCTTCCCAGGGTCCACGCTTCGAGAGGGGCCGAGCGGCCCGGTCTCAACAGCTTAGCTCGCTCGGCCCCGCATGTTCAGGCTGGTTATGCAAGGTTGCCCAACCGAACGCGAGCTGAACGGCTCTATTAGAATCATCTTGTTTCCAATCCCTGGGCTTTCATGCGAGAGGCTAGGGCGGTCGGGCGCAAACTAAGAAGGGCGGCTACGCCCATTTGGCCCGAAGACTCGACCACCTGTGAGTACAAGCGCCGCTGCGATCTCGGCGCGGTGGCGAGCACGTCCCTCGGGGGCGGCCTCTTGTCGTTCAGCGCCTGGAGTAGGCCCCACTCTCAAGGGTCGTGAGCGCACCCCGATCCGAAGTTGCCGGCCGGTGATTGACTGTCCGTTCCTGGCCGCGTCGAAGGCGGCTCAGACGGCTAGCTTGTGTCGGTAGGAGGCCGTCCGCTTTTTCGGCAAATCTGCTCCGAAGCAGCCATTCCGCTTTCGGCCAGCTTTGGGCGCCACACACCATTCGCCTGAACGTCTCGGATGGGTGGTTTTGCGACGGTCCGCTTCTGGACGGCGGCTCCATCGAAGCAGACATGCGCAGGTGCAGCGCCAGCTACTCGTGGGCGGCATCACCGCTGCCGCCCGATCCAAGGGGGCCTGCCCCGGTGAACTGATCGCCGCGTCCGCGTCGCGCTGTCCGATCGGCTGGGATGGGACTCGGCTGTGGCGCAGTAGACGAAGGTGTGAGAAACTAGGGTAACCTTTTGGACTTAATAGGGAGGGATCACAACGCCTTGAGTGTTTCAGGCGCTTAGACAGCCGAGTGGTCTGATTGATCTCCCGCATTCAAAGGCTCGGTAGAGTTGGGGTTGGGGCAGGTGCGTTGCTGGCCGCACTTCTCCTTACCCTCGTGAGTGCGGCAACGCTCGCGCTGAACGTCGCCAATCTCTCTAACAGCCGGATGGAAGTTGCGCGTCTGACGGGCGTTCTGCGCGCCACCTCCGACACGCTGGAAAGCGTGCGGGCCGCCGAGACTGGTCAGCGCGGTTATCTCTTGACCGGGCAAGAGCGCTACCTCGCCACCTACAAAGATGGACTTCCACGGGCTCGGAGCAATCTACAGTCACTTGAGAAATTGTTGAGCAACTCGGTAGATCGCACACGCGTCGAAAAGCTACATCAGCTCATAAACTCCAAGCTTGCAGAGCTTTCCCAGACTGTGGCAATGGCCGAAAGCAATATATCTCATGCCATTCGTGTCATGCGCAATAATTCTGGGCAAATTATTATGGAGGAGATCGAGGCTGAGGCCCGGGTGATCACCGAGCGCAGCACTGTGTCATTAAATCGTTTGTGGGCTGCCGATGGCGTGCAGATCAAGGCGGCTACTATCATCGCGGCCCTGACGGGGGCTCTGGCGATCGGCTGCACGCTGCTTGGCGTATTTCTGTTGGCCCGTTTGCGCGAGCAGATTGCCCGCGAGCGGGCGGAAAGAGCCAGCGCTGCTAAAACCGAGTTCCTGGCCTCCATGAGTCACGAGATCCGGACGCCTCTCAACGGGGTGATTGGCTATGCCGATCTGCTCTGCGAGGAACCTAATCTCGGTCCCCGCGCGCGACAGCATGCCGAGCGTATCCGCACAGCGGGCGCAGCACTCCTGACCGTTGTCAACGACGTCCTCGACTTCTCGAAGTTAGAAGCCGGTCAAGTCGAGATCACTTCGCAGCCGTTCGCGCTTATGGCCATGGTCGATAACACCATCTCGATCGTTCGAGGCTCGGCCGAGGCGAAGGGTCTGACGCTCGCCGTCGGCTTGGATCCTGCGTTGCCCGCGTGGTTGCTGGGCGACGAGGACCGATTGCGGCAGGTGCTGCTGAACCTACTTAACAACGCCGTGAAGTTCACCCCGCGGGGACGGATCGACCTGAGCGTGACACTGGTCGGCTCAAAGGAGGAAACGATCCACCTCCGCTGTTCAGTTCAAGACACTGGCATCGGCATACCAGAGGATAAGCGAGACCGCCTGTTTCAGCGCTTCAGCCAGGTCGATGGCTCGATCGCGCGCGACTTTGGCGGTAGCGGGCTGGGCTTGGCGATCTCGAAAGCGCTCGTCGAGCGCATGGGTGGAGCGATCTGTGTCGAGAGCGTGATTGGCCAGGGCTCGAACTTCTGGTTCGACCTCGAGCTGCCGGTGGCAAGCGAGGCGGTCGTTGTCGCAAAGCCCACGCCCAACTCAGTTGCTCGCCAGGGCCGGCGTCTACTGTTGGCGGAGGATGTCCCGCTGAACCAGGATCTCGCCCGCGCGATCTTGGAACGCGCCGGGCATAGTATAGACGTGGTTGGGGACGGTGCTGCGGCGGTGGCTGCGGTGCAGGTCAAGACCTACGACCTCGTGCTGATGGACATTCAGATGCCGGGAATGGACGGCATCAGCGCCACGCGGTGCATTCGTGCTTTGGGAGGCGCTGCCGCCGGCATGCCAATCATCGCTATGACGGCCAACGTACTACCGGAACAGGTGGCAGAGTTCCGCGCCGTAGGCATGGACGATCACGTCGGCAAACCGTTCCGGCAGGATGCGCTTCTGTCGGCGATCGATCGCTGGGCCTCAGGGGGAAGGGTGACGGCAGTGGCACCCAGACTCGACAGATCGGTCTTCGACGAGATGCGCGACATGGTTGGCCACGAACGTATGGTCGGTCTGCTTACAATGCTGTCGGAGGAACTCACGCAGCGGTTCGGATCGTCCTCGCACACTCACGAACGCGAGCGGATCGCCGAGGATGCACACGCGATGGTCTCGGCGACGAGCATGGTCGGCTTCGCCTCGCTATCTACGCTTTGCCGAGACGTCGAGGCCGTATGCCGTTCGGACGAGGACCACTCAGCTCTGGTGGAAACCTTGCGGGTCCGCTCGTCCGAGACAGTCGCCGAGATTATGGCCATTCGCTCTGAATTGTCACCGAAGCTTGTGAGCTGAGCGTCGGAGATATGAACGAGCTGTGGGATGCGTCGAATATAGGGCCTCGCTTTTGTCCAACAATTTTGCGCCCGCGAGCGGCGGTATCTGCATTTCATGAGATGCCATAGAACTTTCGTCGACATGGTCTGCTTTCCCGCCCATATTCCCCGGGAGCGGACCAGCCGTTTCAGGCTAGTTCCAGTCCCGCGGGCATGTGCCTCTGGGCAACCGCAAAGGGTTGATTTCTGCCAGTCCGCTTCCGCTCAAACATGTAGCGGAAGCGGATATTCGAGGGCTCGTGTCAGGCCACTGCCCAGGCGACCGCATCGGCGCCGGCCGGCAGGCGCATCGGGCAAGCTGGGTCGGTCACCGCGCGCCAAACCGCCTCGGCTACGTCCGAGACCCGGGTCAGCTCTTCTGTCGCCTGCTGGAAGTTCGCAAAGACCTCACCCGCCAAGGCGCCGTAGGCCTCGGGCACATCCATCCCCATCCGGGTGCGGGCGTTGGACCCGAACGCGGTCTCCGGCGAGCGGCCGGGTATGACGAGCCGGGCGCGTACGCCGAATGGCAGGAGTTCGTGGGCGAGGGACTCGGTGAAGGCGTTCACCGCCGCCTTGCTCGCGGTATAGACCGCCAGTAGCGGCAGCGGCCGCAGGGTGACGCTCGACGTGATGTTGACGATCACCCCCGCACCCCGTTTCCGGAACTGCGGCAGCACGGCCTGAGTCATGGCGATGGTGCCGAGGGTGTTCGTCTCGAACACCTCCCGGGCGGACTCCATCGATAGGCCTTCCAGGGCGTTCAGCAACCCGACGCCCGCGTTGTTCACCAGGGCATCGAGTGGCCCGGCCTCCGCGACCGCCTGGGCGACGCTGCCGGCGTCAGTCACGTCGAGCGGCAGGACGGTGAGGTGATCGGATTCCGGAAGCAGGGCCGCCTGGGGCATGCGCATCGTGGCGACGACCCGCCAACCGCGGTCGAGGAACAGGCGCGCCGTCTCCAGCCCAAAGCCGGAAGAGCAGCCTGTGATGAGGATCGTGTTCATGGGACCTCCCGTGTGACGCACCACGGGGTGATAGGAGCGGTCCGCCGGACGTGATACGGGCGCAAATCCGCTTTTCATTAGCGAGCGTCCGAAATGGTCGATCCGCTCACTCAGGTCGTCGGGCTGCTTCAGCCCAGCGCCTCGTTCTCCAAGCTGGTCCTGGCTGGCGGCGCCTGGACCGTGCGGCGCGACGACCACGGCCAGCCGTTCTATGCCGTGGTCCTGGAGGGAGAGTGCCGCCTCACGATCGATGGTGAGGCAGACATCGTCCTCGCAGCCGGCGACTTCGTGCTGATCCCAGCTGCAAGCGCCTTCGCCGCCTCCAGCCTCGTCGCGCCGTCAGCGGGGCGGGCGCCACCGCCCGTCGAGGTTGGCCCCGGCGTGTTCCGGCTCGGCCCTCCCGAGGTGCCGCCCGACCTGCGCATGCTGGTGGGGCACTGCACCTTCGCCTCCGACGATGTGGACCTACTTCTTTCGCTCCTGCCCAAATTCGTCCATGTGCGCGGCGTCGGGCGACTGGCGATGCTGCTCGGTCTCGTGAACGAAGAGACACGGGCGGACAGGCCCGGCCGCGAAGTCGTTCTTGCGCGGCTTCTGGAGGTACTCCTGATTGAGGCGCTCCGGTCTACTGCGGGTCCGACGGCTCCCTCGGGCCTCCTGCGCGGGCTTGCAGACGAGCGCGTAGCTGCCGCGTTGCGCCGGATGCACGAGCGGCCGACCGCTCCCTGGACGGTCGCGGCCCTGGCCCGAGAGGCGGGACTGTCGCGCTCGATATTCTTCGAACGGTTCCGGCGCGAGGTCGGCGTCGCGCCGATGGCGTATCTCCTGGCGTGGCGCATCGCGCTGGCGAAGGATTTGCTGGGTCGCGAAGGTGCCCGCGTGGCGGAGGTGGCTGAGCGCGTGGGCTACGGGTCTGCCAGCACCTTCAGCACCGCCTTCGCTCGTCATGTCGGCAGACCGCCGATCCACTACGCCCGCGAGCAGCGCGCCCACCTCCGAAGCCCTGCGCCCCTGAACGTCTAAGAAATGTGGTTTTCCGCACCGCGGGCGTAATCCATGGCGTCGAGATCCGCGATGAGGCTCCGGCTGTCAGGCTGCCAGCCGAGCCGGGACCGGGTCAACGCGCTCGACGCCGCCATGTCGGCTCCCGCAAACCCCGCCAACCATCCGAAATGCGCGGCAGCCGCGTCGGGCGCGACGGAGGTCGCGGGGACGCCGAGGCCCCGGCCGACGGCTTCCGCGATGGCCCGTAGCGGGACGCCCTCCTCGGAGACGGCATGGTACCGAGCCCCCGCCTCGGCACGCTCCAGCGCCAGCACGTAGAGGCGGGCGACGTCACGCCTCGGTCCCGCCGCCCAGCGGTTTGACCCGTCGCCGACATAGGCGGAGACGCCCTTGGCCCGGGCATGGGCGACGAGATAGGTCACGAGGCCCTGCTTGACGGTGTCGTGCACCTGCGGGAGCCGCATCACCGACACTTTGACGCCCGCCTCCAGGAGCGCCTCACCCGCCCGTTCGGAGGCGACACGGGGGTTCGGGTGATCCCGGTCGAAGACGTCCTCGGTGGCCGGTTGGCCGGGTGCCGGGCAGCCCATCGCCACGCCGGACGTGATCAGCAGGGGCCGATCCGAGCCCTTCAGCTCGGAGCCCAGGGCCTCGATGGCCCGCCGGTCCTTCTCGCAATTAGCCACGAAGTCCGAGAAGTCGTCATGATCGAACGCGGCATGGATCACCCCGTCGGCTCGGGCGGCCCCATCGTGCAGGCTGCCCAGGTCGGTGAGGTCACCCCGGTGCGGCTCGACCCCCGCCGTACGGAGCGCCGCCGCGCCAGCCTCTGACCGGGTCAGCCCGATCACTTGGTGCCCAGCGGTAATGAGCTCCGGGATGAGCGCCGAGCCGATGAAGCCGGTGGCGCCCGTGAGGAATACACGCATGGATGACTGTCCGCGTTGTGTGGAAGCCCCACTTTTCCGCAGCTGGCGTCACCGTAAAATACGTGACCTTATCAGGGTATAACCTCTCACAGGATCGCCATGCCGGCCGGATCGGAGAACCCCCTCGGCGCCTATCTACGGGACCGGCGGGCGAAGCTCGACCCGTCCTCGTTCGGGTTCGCGGGCCGGAGGCGGACGCCGGGCCTACGTCGGGAGGAGGTCGCCCAGCGCTCGAACATCAGCGCGACGTGGTACACGTGGTTGGAACAGGGCCGCGGCGGTGCGCCCTCCGCGGACGTGCTGAACCGCATCGCCGCCGGGCTGATGCTGACCGATGCCGAGCGCGAGCACCTGTTCATGCTCGGCCTCGGGCGCCCGCCAGAGGTCCGCTACGCGGTCACCAAAGGGGTCACGCCCCGGCTACAGCGACTGCTCGACACGCTGGAGACCAGCCCTGCGCTGATCAAGACCGCGACTTGGGACGTCGTCGCGTGGAACCGTGCGTCGGCCGTCGTGCTGACCGACTGGGACACGGTCCCGCCGGGCGAGCGCAACATCCTCCGCCGCATGTTCGGCTCCAGTCAGGTTCGCGCGATCCAGCACGACTGGGACAGCGTGGCCCGCTACGTGGTCGCGGCGTTCCGCGCGGATGCGGCCCGCGCCGGTGCGGCGTCCGAGGTCGGCGCGCTGGTCGAGGAACTGTGCCGGACGAGCAAGGACTTCGCGGCTCTGTGGCGCGAGAACGAGGTGCTCCATCACGGCGAGGGGACCAAGCGACTGAAGCACCCGATCCTCGGCGCCATCGAGCTTGAGTATTCCTCGTTCGCCGTCGACGGTCGCCCCGACCTCGGCCTGATCGTCTACAACCCCACCACGCCGTCCGTTAGGGAGCAGATCCGAAGGCTGGTCGATGCCCGGCCCGGCGACGGCACCCGCGCAGTCCCGTCTCTGTAACCACGTAACCACGAAGTCGGCATCGACGATTGTACGTCGCAGCAGCGCCGACCGCGCTGGCGGAGATCGTCTTGTCGTCCATCGTAGGCAGGCTCCGCCTTCCCGGATGGCGGCCTGATCATGCGTAACGAATGTCGTGCCTGCTTTGGAGCATCCACCAAGAAATCCTGGATGGCCATGTTGGGTCGATAGGAGGCTGTCCGCTTTTCCAACAGACCTCCATCGAAGCGGTCATTCCGCTTTCGGCCATCTGCCGCCACGCATCGCATGCCCGAGCGTTTCTGATGGGCGGATATCTGCTGTTCCGCTTCCGGGCATAAACCCGCGAACAGCGAACGTCTGGTGATTGACCCCCGCTGTAATCGGAATACTTTAACGGAGATCAGGCAGCGAATAACTGGATGTTAACCTAGCGTCCCCCAGAATTCGCTCAAATCCGAAGAGTAATGTCACATCTCAGCAGTCGAACCAAAAATGATAAACTCCTCCGGGTCAGCAATATTAATTGATTACGAGGTCAATCTTCCAATGTCCGCCTTCTTTCATCTCCCTTGATCTGAAAATCGGCTCAACAATAACCTACAAAAATCTTCGACTGCGACCGGCAACGTCCGGCCCGCCTTCTTGATCAGGCAAACCGGTCGCTTGAACTGCGGGTCGTCGATGGGCCGTGAGCGCAGCATCCGCTCGGCCCGCAACTCTCGCGCCGAGCCCGGCAGGATCGTCAGGCCGAGGCCGGCGCGCACCATGCCCACCGCGGTCATCATGTATGTCGCCTCGCAGGCCACAATCGGCAGCCGGCCCGCAGCGATGAAGGCGAGGTCGACCACAGCCCTCACGCTCGTAGCGGGATCCATCAGGACCAGTGGGAAGTTTGAAAGCGCCTCGACCGTGACCTTCGGCATCGCGCCGACCGGGTGGCTGCGGGGATAGACGACGTGCAGTGCATCGCTTGTCCGATGCAGCACGGTGAGGTCCGGATCGCGGACATCACCGCCGACGATGCCGAGATCGACCTCCTCGCTCCGCACGAGGTCGAGCACCCGCTGAGCGATCACGTCCTTGATGAGAAAGGCCACGCGCGGGTGCTCCGCACGGAAGCGCGCGATGGCCTCGGCCAGCGAACTCGCCGCGAAGGACGGCAGGGTCGCAATACGGACGAGGCCGTAACGTTGGGCCGCCAAGTCGCGCGTATCCATCACCAAGGCATCGAGATCGCGCAGCACTCGCTGGAACACAGGCAGCAATTCGCGGCCGAGTCGCGTCGGGGCGACCGTGCGGCTGGTGCGGTCAAGAAGCCGAGCGTCGAGGGTCTCTTCCAGGCGCTGGATCTGCACCGTGAGGGCGGGCTGGGACAGATTCAGCAGGGCTGCCGCGCGGGTGAAACTACCCGCTTGGACGACGGACACGAAGGCGCGAACATGCCGCAGATTAAGATCCATAATCTGACGCTATCGCTGCGATCCAATCTTTTCAATTGTGTAATGCACTATTTCGCTATTCCCTCCGGCTGAAGGCGCGAAGCAAGAGCGCCGCATGTTGATGGGAGGATGCGATGCTGGCCCTGCTTGGCCTGTGCACCATCGTGCTGCTGCTCGCCGCGATACTGACGAAGCGGATGTCGCCGCTCGTCGCCCTCATCGTCATCCCGGTCACGGCAGCACTGATCGGCGGCTTCGGCTTCGATACTGGCAAGTTCGTGCTGAGCGGCCTGCAGAACCTAGCCGGCGTCGTCGGCATGTTCGTGTTCGCGATCTTGTTCTTCGGAATCGTCAGCGACGCCGGCATGCTCGACCCGATCATCGACCGCATCTTGGCCACCGTGGGCACCCGCCCGAGCCGCATCGTGCCCGGCACCACGCTGCTCGCCCTGCTGATTCACCTCGACGGCTCGGGGGCGGTGACGTTCCTGATCACCATTCCCGCGATGCTCCCGCTCTATGACCGGGTCGGCATCGACCGGCGGATCCTGGCCTGCGCCGCCTCCATGGCGGCGGGGGTGAACTTCCTGCCGTGGACCGGGCCGATGATCCGCGCCTCGGCGGCCCTGAAGCTGCCGATCCCCGAGATCTTCTCCCCCCTCGTGCCGGTGCAGGCCGTCGGCCTCGTCTTCATCTTCGCCGTCTCGTACTGGCTCGGCCTGCGGGAAGAACGCCGCCTCGCTTTGGCCCCGCGGCCGTCGGGCCTCGCCCCGGCGGGGGCGGCGACAGGCCCCGACGTTCCGGCTCCCGCGGCGCGGGCCCTCAGTGAGAGCGAGCGGGCCCTACGCCGTCCCAGCCGGTTCTGGGCCAATATCACCCTCACGGTCGCCGTGCTTGGCACGATGGTGTTCATGGCCGAGAAGATCCCCCCGGCGCTGATGTTCATGCTGGGCACGGCAGTCGCGCTCCTCATCAACTACCCGAACGTCGATGCGCAGCGGCAGCGTATCGACGCCCACGCCAAGGCGGCGATCCTGATGGCTTCGATCCTCCTCGCGGCGGGGGTGTTCACCGGGATCATGCAGGGCACCGGGATGCTCAAGGCGATGGCGCAGGCCGGCGTTGCCTTCGTGCCGGCGGAGATGGGCCGCCACATCCCCTTCGCCCTCGGCCTCGTCTCGATGCCCCTGTCGATGCTGTTCGACCCGGACTCGTTCTACTTCGGCGTCCTGCCGGTGGTGGCCGAAGTCTCCCACCATCTCGGCGTACCGCCGGTGCAGGTCGCCCAAGGTGCGCTCCTCGGCCAGATGACAACCGGCTTCCCCGTCAGCCCGCTCACGCCCGCGACCTTCCTGGTTTGCGGCCTGACCGGCATCGATCTGGCCGACCATCAGAAGTTCACCTTCCTGTTCCTGCTTGCTGCCTCGGTGGTGATGACCTTCGCCTGCGTCCTGCTCGGTGTGTTCCCCCTCTGACAACGGAGACCGACCATGAGAACCATCAAACTCGGCTCCGGCGCCGGCTATGCCGGGGACCGCATCGAGCCGGCGCTCGAACTCGCCGAGAAGGGCGACATCGATTACCTCGTCTTCGAGTGCTTGGCCGAGCGCACCATCGCGCTGGCCCAGCAGGCAAAGATGCGGGATCCGGACGGTGGCTACGATCCGCTGCTGGACGCCCGGATGCGAGCGGTTCTGGTACCCTGCCGGGAGCGCCGGATCCGCATCGTCACCAACATGGGCGCGGCCAACCCGATCGCCGCAGCGGAGAAGACCCGGGCCATCGCCAAAGAGCTCGGTCTTACTGGTCTGAAGATCGCCGCGGTCACGGGGGACGACCTCCTCGACGCGGTGCGCGCCGGCGACTTCATGCTGGAGGAAAGCGGCGAGCCGGTTGCCAACCTCGGGAACCGGATCATCTCAGCCAATGCCTACCTCGGCGTAGTCCCGATCATCGACGCGCTGGCACAGGGCGCCGACGTGGTGATCACCGGTCGCGTCGGCGATCCAGCTCTGTTCCTCGCACCGCTAGTCCACGAGTTCGGTTGGGCGATGGACGACTGGGAACGCCTCGGGCGCGGCACTCTGGTCGGCCACCTGCTCGAATGCGCCGGGCAGATTACAGGCGGCTACTTCGCCGATCCGGGCCACAAGGACGTCGCGAGCCTTGCCCGCCTCGGCTTCCCGATCGGCGTCGTCGCCGAGGACGGGACGGTCGATATCACCAAGGTCGACGGCTCGGGCGGGCAGATCAGCCTCGCCACTTGCAAGGAGCAGATGCTCTACGAGGTGCATGACCCAGCCCGCTACCTTCAGCCCGATGTAGTTGGCGACTTTTCCGGGGTCGAGATGGAGCAGGTGGGGCCCGATCGGGTGCGGGCGACCGGTGCAACCGGCGCACCTGCCACGGGCCTGCTCAAAGTCTCGGTCGGCTACGTGGATTCCTACATCGGCGAGGGACAGATTTCCTACGCCGGACCCGGTGCGCTCGCCCGCGGCCAGCTCGCCCGCGAGGTGGTGCGGGAGCGGCTCGCGCTCACACGCGTCCAGATGAGCGAGCTGCGCTGCGACCTGATCGGCGTCGATGCCCTCCATGGGGAGGCGCTCTCGGGCGGGCGTGAGCCCTACGAAGTCCGCCTGCGCGTCACCGGGCGGACCGCGACCCTGGCCGAGGCCGTGCGGATCGGCAATGAGGTCGAGACGCTCTACACCAACGGCCCAGCCGGCGGCGGCGGTGCCTGGAAAGCGGCCCGCGAGGTCGTAGCGGTGCAATCGATCCTCGTGCCGGCCGCGCTCGCCCGCCCGACCATCCAGTTCGTCGAAGCCTAAGAAGCCGGGAGGTCAAACAATGAAACTGCGTGCGCTCGCCCACTCCCGGACCGGGGATAAAGGCAACACCTCGAACATCTCGGTCATCGCCTACAACCCGGCGGATTACGACTACCTCGAAGAGCACCTCACGTCCGAGCGGGTGAAGGAGCATTTCCGCGAGATCGTGACGGGCGAGGTCATCCGCTACGCGCTCCCGAGGATCGGGGCGTTGAACTTCGTGTTGAAGGGCGCGCTCGGAGGCGGCGTGACCCGCTCGTTAGCGCTGGACGCACATGGCAAGGGACTGTCTTCCGCGCTACTCGACCTCGACGTGCCGGATCGCCTCGGCCATGGAGCCGAAGCCGGTCAGTAATGCGCCGTCAGCCGATTGATTTTGAAGGGGCCCCAACCACGCATCTCGACTTGGGGGCAAGGCGCACAGACGCTGCTCGGAACGCCGCCGGGCCACGCCAACCACCTGCATCCAACGACAGAGAGCCGTCCACTTTCAAGAAGCACTCGACCGCGATTGTACGGCTGCGATGATTCGAGAGTGGAACGGCGGCTCTGCTTGGCTAAAGACGACGTTCTGCGCGATGTTCTACAGCCGGCCCCTGCTTCTTATGGAAGTGGTTACCTGCTGCTAGAGGCTGTTATGGACCTGGGTCGGGCTGATGCTCAGATGGGCGGGCATGAGCATTGCCCGCAAGCCGTATTCGTCCGACGTTTCCGATGAGGAATGGGCGCTGGTTGCGCCCTACCTGACGCT
>NZ_JBBXMX010000036.1:0-28602 GCF_038442355.1 Methylobacterium guangdongense | reverse complement strand
GCAGCGTCAGGTAGGGCGCAACCAGCGCCCATTCCTCATCGGAAACGTCGGACGAATACGGCTTGCGGGCAATGCTCATGCCCGCCCATCTGAGCATCAGCCCGACCCAGGTCCATAACAGCCTCTAGCCGCCGGGAATGCCGTTTGCGTTTTCCCAGAGCGGTCGTTAGCCAAACTTTCGGCAACCTCGGTTAGGAGTGGCGAGTGGAAGTCAGCGACTCGCCTCGAAGCGGACGCTCCGCACCAAACTCACCTCGCCCTAAAACCTGGTCCACACCGGGCCGCAACAATAGTCGTTTGCCTCGCCGCCGTGAGGGCAGCAATGGGCCCATCTTGGTCGTCTAGAAAGCGCTGGCTCGACGCTAGAAGCGGATGACGGCAAGCCGTCGCTGGTCGGACCTTGCTCCGGCGGGAGGGGCACGTTGGTTCATCTATGGCGTACTTGCCGGATGTGACTATAGGCCCAGCGAGGCGCAAACCCGGTGGTGGAGGCATCGTCTTTTTAAGGGCGGCTAGGACGGCAGCGGCTTACGATGACGGGCGAGTGCCACGGACTTATGGCCAGATTGCCCTGATGTAGCGTCCCCCGCCGGCTCACATTGGACTGACACGGTGCCGATGAACGCGCATTGGCGCAGCGTTCGAACTGCCTTTAGTGTTGAGGTGACATAAGGACGATCTGTATGGCAAAGGCAACCTGAGGAACTTGACGGTGAGCCGCTCACAGTTGAGATCGTATGCGATCTTAGATCGAAGGCTGCAGCGGCGGCGCTCGACTTCTCTGGGCTTATATCTGGCGGCGGTCCTAGCAGCTTCGACGGCATCGGCTCGGGCCGACGATTTTAGCGCCCTGTTTGATCGCGATACCATTGTTTCGGTCGGCGGGTTTGTCGGGCGCGGCCCCCGTTTCCAGGGTAGCAAGCAAACAGGGCTCTGGGGGCTGCCTTACCTGTCGTTCCGTAAAGTCGATGAGCCACGCGACTGGTGGTCCCCAGACGACGGCCTCGATGTCACGCTCATCAGTCAGGGGGCGTTGCAAGCGGGCGCAGTGCTGGACTTCCGTGAAGGCCGCCACAACAACGATGATCGCCGGCTCGCTGGATTACCGCGATTGCCGGTGACGGTTGGTATCGGCCTGTTTGGCGAGGTCTGGCCGATCGCCGATACCCTTAGGCTGCGGGCCGAAGTAACGCAGGGTGTCCGCGCTCACGATGGGCTCATAGCCAAGCTGGGGGCCGATCTCGTAGCCCGCGTTGGGCGTTTCACCCTCAGCGCTGGACCGCGATTCGTCGTGGGCGACGCGGCTGCGATGCGGCTTGACTTCGACGTGCCCGTCGGGACGGCACTCGTGAACCCGATCCTCACGCCATACCGCGCCTCAGCTGGACCGCGTTCCGCCGGAGCGACAACGGCACTCAGCTACGACTGGTCGGATGCCTGGCAGACACTCGGCTATGTTCGCTATGATCGGCTGATCGCATCGGCATCTGACAGCCCGATTGTCCGGCACGTCGGCAGTGCGAACGAGTTCACGGTTGCTGTCGGAGCAATCTATTCGTTTCGCATAGCCCCGTGACCAAAGGCCAAATCTAAACAAATCACGCGACGTCAGACGGGAAGCTCACGCTTTCGTGATGACTGTTGCATGTTGAACACACAAGGTCTAATTCAACAATGTAGATTTGCCTCGCCGGATTGTTTCCAAGATTTTCTGGCTATCACTCTCCAGAACAGGTGGAGAGTACAGTGGCACGCATTCTTCTGACGGGCGCGACCGGGCTGATCGGCGGCGCCGTGCTACACATGGCACTCGGTCGAGACGAGGACGTGACTTGGGTTTGCCTGGTGCGCTGCGCGAGTATCGAGCAGGGGCGTCAGCGCGTAGCCGCGCGCCTGGAGCGGTTCACCGACCCGTTCACGGCCCAGCGCCTCGCGCGCAAGGTCGAGATCGTGCCGGGCGATTTCACGCGTGCCGACCACGACATGGATCCGCGGCTCGACGAGTGCACCCACGTCCTTCATCTCGCCGCCGACACGTCGTGGTGGGGTGGAGTGGGGGTGTTCCGTACCAACCACGACGGAACGTTGGCGCTCGCGCGCCGTGCTCAGGCCATGGCGAGACTGGAGCGGTTCCTACACGTCGGCACCGCCATGATTTGCGGGGCCGACGCGCCCAGCCTCGTCGACGAAACCGCCTATCCGGCCGATGGTGCCCGACACATCGTCGGCTACACGCAGTCGAAGGCGGCAACGGAGATCTCGCTTGCCGAGCAGTTTCCCGACCTGCCGATCGTCGTCGCACGGCCTTCTATCGTCGTCGGCCACTCGACGCTCGGCGCAGCACCGAGTTCGAGCATACTTTGGGTGCTGCGGGCCGCCGATGCCCTGCGTATGCTACCCTGCAGTCCTGAGAGCTGCGTCGATATCGTTCCGGCTGATTGGGTCGCCGAGACGCTCGTCAGCCTCCTGACGAAGCCGGATCTGAAGCACGACTTGTATCACCTCTCGGCCGGCGCTGCCGGGCGCACCCGCTGGGCCGACGTGATCGCTGCCTTTGAGGCTGCTGAGCCGAGCGATGGCGTACGCTCTTTCCGGCAGTTCGATCTCGATCGCGACAGCTCCCTCCTGCGCAAGCGCTTCGCGGAGGTATTCGGCCTCGACGATGCATCGAAACGGGCGATGTTGCGCGCCACCCGAGCCTACTACGCCTTCTGTTCCCTCGATCTCACCTTTGCCAACGAGCGCCTCATCGAGGAGGGCTTTGCACAGGCACCCTCGCTCGCATCTTATTTGCCGATCTGCCTCGCGAACTCAGCCGAGATCGTCGAGCAGTTCTCCGACGACCTTGAGATGTTCGCGCCGGCACCTGCATCACCCGCGTCTTCGCCGGACTTGCCGATGGCGGCGATCGCATGAATCCGTTCTTGACCCTCGCAGTGGCGATCGGGGCGGAAATCTCGGCCACCTTGGCCCTGAAGGCAGCGGACGGGTTGACCAAGCCGGGCCCGACCCTTGTCGTCGTACTCGGCTACGGGACAGCCCTATGGCTGATGTCTACGAGCATGGACATGCTGCCGATCGGTGTCGTCTACGCGATCTGGGCCGGCGTCGGCATGGTCGGGGCTGCCCTCGGAGGCGCACTCCTATTCGGGGAGGTGGTCAACGTGGCGATGATCGCTGGCATCGCGATTATAGCCTGCGGAATTGCAGTTCTTGCCGCCGCACAAGTCCAGCATTGATGGCGGCTCCGGAGTGCCAATCAAGCGGCTTCCGCATCGAAGATGCGCGTGTTGGATCCTACATCGAGATGATCGATCAGCTGCATCTTCGCAGCCAAGCTTAGACAACCGTGCAAGCGATGGCGGTGGATGACGGCTCCCCTATCCAAGTCACAAGCGGCAATAAATCGCCAGCCCGGAAGCAAACGCTCTCAAGGCACCAATAGGGTCGTGAGCAGGGGCGGCGGAAACGTCCGCTTCGATGCCTCCATCTTTCAGAAGCAGACGTGCAGGAATCCACCCCAAGCGGTCCTACGGCTTACGACCCCACTCAGACATCCGAGCAGTCGTCGGCAGATCCCGGAAGCGGCCATTCGTCCGCCATCCAGCGACTTTAATTGAAGTCAGAAAGCGGCTTTAAGGCGTCGATCCGGCACCCGGCATGACGGGGTGAGGGCACTGGCTCTTACCAATGTCAGCTACCACGTCGGCCACCGAGGGCTAGGCCAACCTCTCGATAGATAGCGATTTGTACCGCCTCTCGCGCGAGGAGCTTGAGGCAGAGGTCCTACGCCTGCGGGCGAAGTTGGACGGGCACCCTGATCCCGCTTCAGAAACGTCTGGTAGCCGACGCCGCTCAGCCACAGCCGATGCCGACGTGCTGTTCTCTGCTGTCGACAAGACCGGCCTGCCGATGATCATCACGGATCCCAACCAGCACGACGACCCGATCATCTTCGCCAACCGCGCCTTCCTAAACCTTACGTGCTACAGCAGCGACGAGGTCGTCGGGCGTAACTGCCGCTTCCTTCAAGGACCGGACACCGAGCCCGACCACATCGATGAGATCCGCGCTGCGCTGCGCGACAACCGCGACCTCAATATCGAGATCACCAACCACCGCCGCGACGGCACGCCCTTCGTCAACGCTCTGTTCATGGGCCCGGTCTTCGACAGCGAGGGACGGTTGCGCTACCGCTTCGGTAGCCAGATCGACGTGACCGAGGCGCACCGCAACCGGAGGCGGTTGGCCGAGAGCGAGGCGCGGCAGCGCGCGATCTTCGACAGCGCCAGCGAGATGGCGATCATCGTCACGGACACCGAGGGCCGGGTGACCGACTGGAACGTCGGAGCCGAGCGCATCCTGGGCTGGACCGCCGAGGAGATGCGCGGACAGACCGTCGAGCGGATCTTCACGCCCGAGGACCGTGCTACCGGACGAGGGCGGGAGGAGATGGCGCTCGTCCTCCACGAAGGGCACGCCGAGGACGTGCGCTGGCATATGCGCAAGGATGGAGGGCGGTTCTACGCGGTCGGTGACATGACCTCCCTTCGTGGCGTGGACGGGACGCACCAGGGTTTCGTCAAGGCGATGAGCGACCGCACCGAGCAGCGTAACACCGCCGTCCAACAGCAAGCGGACGCCGAGTTCATGCGCAGCGTTCTCGCGTCGTCGGCCGACTGCATCAAGGTGCTCGACTTCGACGGCGCCCTGACGTTCATGAGCGAGGGCGGCCTTCAGGTGATGGAGGTCGGCGACTTCAACGAGATTAAGGGCTGTCCCTGGCACGGCTTCTGGAAGGGACCGGGGCATGCCGATGCCGTGGAAGCCCTGGACAAGGCCAAGGGCGGGGGCGTCGGGCACTTCCAGGGTCCGGCCAACACCTTCCTCGGCACGCCCAAGTGGTGGGACGTGCAGGTTACGCCGATCTTCGGTGCAGACGGGCGGCCGGAACGCATCCTCTCCGTCTCGCGCGACATCAGCGAGCGGAAGTCGTTCGAGGAGCGCTTGGCGGCGAGCGAGGACCGTTCGCCCCCTGCGAGACCGATCTCGATCGATCGGTGTGCAAGTTCGCCCTTGTCGAGCCCGACCTTCTGGTCATCGAAGATCTGACCGCCGACCCACGCACCGCCGGCAATCCCCTCGTCACGAGCGAACCCGGCATTCGCTTCTATGCCGGAGCGCCGCTGCGCCTCCCGGACGGGCATGTGCTCGGCTCCCTATGCGTCATCGACATCCTGCCGCGCCCCGGCGGCCTCACCCCCGAGCAAGCCGACGATTTGCGTGCGCTCGGCCGGCAAGTCGTCTCCTTGCTCGCTGCGCGCCGAGCCCTGATCGACAGTCAGGCCGCCGCTGAAGGTGAGCGGGAAGCCCAAGCCTCCAAAATCGCTCGTGCCGAACTGAGCGAGGCGCAGAACGTAGCGCTTCGGGCGAGCGGCGCTCGGGATCAAGCGGCCCAGGAGGCCGGCGGTGTCGGCACCTTCGAGGTCGACGTCGCCTCGGGCATGATGCAGGTCTCGGCCGAGTTCTGCCGCCTCTACGGCGTGCCCGTCTCACCCCTCTACTCAGCCGCGATCTTCGAGGCGATGGTCCTGCATGAGAATGCGGACGTTCGATCCAGCGACGACAGCCGGCTGGATGGTAGCGCCTCGCTCGACGTCGAGTACCAGATCCGCCGGGCAGACGACGGCAGCATCCGCTGGATCGTGCGCCGGACAACCTTCACTCGCGATGACGCCGGAACCGTCCTAGGCATGTTCGGTACGGTCAGGGACGTCACAGAGCGACGTGCAATCCAGGATGCACTCCAGGCCAGTGAGACTGTCGCACGCGAGAATGCGCAGCGCGTTCAGCTCGCCCTCGCTGCGGGTGCCATCATCGGCACGTGGAACTGGAACATCCCGGAGGATCGTTTCACCGTCGATGAGGCGTTCGCGCACTCCTTCGGGCTCGATCCTGCGCTGGGCCGTCAGGGCATCCCGCTCGCCCAGATCGTCGCGACCGTGCATCCCGAGGACCAAGCCGGACTAGGGCGTCTCTGCAAAGGGTTCACAGGCTGGCTGTTCGCCCCCATGTGGGCGTGATGCGACGCTTTGAACTGACTGACGCGCAGTGGGATCAGATTGCCCCATTGCTGCCTCCGCAGAAGCCGCCCACGGGCCGGCCCGCAGAGGATCACCGCCAAGTCCTCAATGGCATGCTCTGGATCCTGCGCACGGGCGCCCCTTGGGAGGACTTGCCAGCGCGCTATGGCCCTGTCGGCACGGTGTCGAGCAGGTTCTACCGCTGGCGCAAAGCGGGTGTGTTCGACCGCGTGCTGAAGCGCCTGCAAGCGCAAGCGGATGCACGCGGGGATCTCGACTGGGACCTGCACTTCGTGGACGCCACGGTGGTGTGCGCCCACCAGCACGCCGCCGGGGCACGCCGGTCCGGCGCCATCGGGGGGTGAGGCCACGGTCGAAGGCGTGGGCGAGGCGCTCGGGCGCAGCCAGGGCGGTTCCTCATCCTGAGCCTGTCGAAGGATCGACCAAGCTGCATCTGCGTGCCGAGGGCGGCGGTAAGCCGATCACGGCTGTTCTGACGACGGGCGAGCGTCACGAGCAGTTCGCGCTGGATGCTCTGATGGACAAGGGGGCGGTGCCCCGCCCGGGACGAGGCCGACCGCGCCTGCGGCCGCGCCGGACGGCGGGGGATCGGGGCTATTCCAGCCCACCGGCTCGCCGCCGCCTCAGGCAACGCCGGATCGAACCGGTCATCCCAACCCGCAGGGATCAGCCACGCCAGCCCGACTTCGACAAAGCCGCATACCGCGAGCGCAACAAGGTCGAGCGGCTGATCAGCCGGCTCAAGCAGTACCGCCGTATCGCCACCCGCTACGAGAAGCGGGCCGCCAACTATCTCGCCATGGTCACGCTTGGCATGACCATGCTCTGGCTCAAATGACTTTGCAGAGACGCCCTAGCCGCGGCCATCACGTCGGCGATCCTCCGGGGCGGGGCCTATGCGCACCAGTACCGCGTGCGTAGGGCTGACGGGCGGTACTATTGGATCGAGGCCAACGGACGGGTCGATAAGGCCGAGGACGGCACGGCGCTGAGCTTTCCCGGTGTGCTTCTCGACATTGAGGAGCGGCGCGCCGTGCAAGAGGCCTTGCGCGCGAGCGACGCGCACTGGCGCGGTCTGTTCGCGCGGCTCAGCGAGGACTTCATCGTTGGCGAAGCGATCCGAGACGCCGCCGGACGCATCACGGACTGGCGCTACCTCGACGTCAATGCCGCCTGGGGTGAACTCGTCGGCGTCGATCCTACCGCTGCCAGGGGCCGGACGATCCGCGAGGTCTTCCCCGGCATCGAGGATGACTGGGTCAACGAGTTCGCCGACGTCGTCGACACTGGCCATCCCGTGACGTTCACGCGGCAAGTCGGCAGCCTGCGCCGCTGGTATCAGGGCAGCGCCTTCCCCCTCGGGCCCGAGCAGTTCGGCGTCGTCTTTCTCGACGTCACCGCGCGCATCGAGGCGGATGCGCGTCGCGACGCGCTTCTCGAACTGGGTGATCGGCTGCGCGATCTCGACACCGTGGCCACCCTCCAACCAGGCCGCCGCCGAGATCCTCGCTCGTAACACCGGGGCCACCAGGGCGGGGTATGGGCTGGTCGACGCCGGGCGGGAGACCGTCGAGGTGCTGCCGGACTGGTGCGCGGCAGGCTATGCCTCGATCGCCGGCCCGCACAGCTTCCGCGACTACGGCTCGTTCGTCGACGACCTCAAGCGCGGCGAAGTCGTCGCGGTGGAAGATGTCACCTACGACCCTCGCACCCACGACAACGCAGAGGCGTGGCTCACCATCGGCGCGCGCTCCCTCCTCAACGCGCCGATCATCGAGCGAGGCCGCCTCGTCGGCATCGCGTTGCTTCACTACGCCGAGCCGCACGTCTTCATGGACGAAGATCTCGCTTTCGTGCGTGTGGTCGCCGACCGTGTGCAGATCGCGGTGGCCCGCGTCCGGGCGGAGGCCGACGAACACCTGCTGAACGAGGAGATTTCGCATCGCCTCAAAAACTCGTTTGCTATGGTGCTCTCGATTGCGGGGCAGACGCTGCGCACGATCCCGGAGAGAGCGCCGGTCCAGGCGTTCGAGCAGCGCATTCACGCGCTCTCCTCCGCTCACGACGTGCTGCTGCGCAGAGCGTGGACCGCGGCACCCGCGCGGGACGTAGTCGAGGCCGTGCTCGCGAATGCAGGCCATGCCGACCACATCGTGGTCTCGGGCCCCGAGATCGATCTCGGACCACGCGCGACGCTGTCGCTGGCGCTGCTGCTACACGAGTTGACGACCAACGCTGCGAAGTACGGGGCCCTGTCCGTCCCCGAGGGTCGGGTCATGGTGGATTGGCGTCTCGACGGAATGGACGGGGACCGGGAGGTCACTTTCGACTGGACCGAGCAGGGGGGGCCACCCGTGATCCCGCCCGCGACGAGCGGGCGGAAGGGGTTCGGCGCGTGGTTGATCAAAACGGGCTTGGTCGGAACAGGAGACGTCGACCTTCGTTACCTTCCTTCGGGGTTCCAAGCGACGATGCGGGCGCCGCTCGTTCAGTTGCAGGGATCCTGAGGAAACATGCTAGGTCAGTCCACTCCGTCGGCACGGCCGATCGTCCTCGTCGTTGAGGACGAACCGATCCAGCGCTTCGACGCGGTGGATTGCGTCGAGGATGCCGGGTTCGAGGCGGTCGAAGCTGCCAGCGCGGAGGAGGCGATCCGCATCCTGGAGGCCCGGCCAGACATCCGGGTGGTATTCACGGACATCGACATGCCGAGAGGCATCGACGGGATGAAGTTGGCGGCGGCGATCCGGGATCGCTGGCCACCGATCGAGATCATCATCGTCTCCGGGCGGCGTCGGCCACGGCCTGAGGACATGCCGGCGCGGGGAGTGTTCTTCGCCAAACCCTACAAACGCAACGAGATCGCGGCGATGATACACCGAATGACGCCCGCGCGGATCTAACTCCGTTAGAAAACAGCAGGATCGTGCGCGGGTAGGACGGTGTCCGATTAGACGCGGCTACCGCGCGAAAGCGGACCGACTGCAAGCCACCCTGAGCTGCCATTCGGCTTACGACCCAATGCGGACACCGACGAGCCGTTCAGTGCATCTTGAAAGCGGACGTCCTCGATCCCCGGTCGGCTGCTATCAGCGCATATGCCGCAGACGCCGATCCAAAGTCTAAAAGACACATAAATTTCGAGGTGTTGCCCGCCGGGGTATTCGCAGCCATGAAGGCTTGACGCCGCGCGACAGACATATCCAAGATCGTGATAGAAATCGACCTCACCGCCCGCCGGCAGGCTGCGCTGGCTCGCTACGCGATCCTCGACACCGAGGCAGAGGCCGAGTTCGACGCCATCGTCCAAGCCGCCTCCGCCGCCTGCGGCATGCCGGTCGCGCTGATCTCGCTCCTCGACGCCGGCCGACAATGGTTCAAGGCAGAGACCGGCTTCGGGTCGCGCGAAACGCCCATCGCTTCCTCGATCTGCGCGTACACGGCCGAACAGCGCGACGTGCTTGTGATCCCCGACACGACCCGCGATCCGCGCACCGCCTACAACCCCCTGGTGACCGGCTCGCCGCATGTGCGCTTCTATGCCGGTGCGCCGCTGGTGACCGCCGATGGCCTTGGGATTGGGGCGTTGTGCGTTCTCGACACCAAGCCCAATCAGTTGAACGCCACGCAGACGCTGATCCTGCGGACGCTGGCGAGCCAAGCGATGGCGATGCTCGAACTGCGCCGCTCCCTGAAGGACCGCCGCGAGAGCGATCGTCGGAACACTGCGATCCTCGACAGCGCGATCGACTACGCCATCATCGCGATGGATCTCAAAGGGCAGATCACTAGCTGGAACACCGGTGCCGAGAGCATCCTCGGCTGGTCCGCGACCGAGATGTGCGGCCAGCGGGCGCACGTGTTCTTCACCGAACTCGATGTGCAGAACGGCATCCCGGAGGCTGAGATGGGCTCAGCCCTCATGCACGGGCGCGGCACCGACGAGCGCTGGCACATCCGCAAGGACGGCAGCCAGTTCTGGGCCAACGGCGAGATGATGCCGCTCCTTGATGAGCACGGCACGCCCGAGGGGTTCCTGAAGATCCTGCGCGACCGGACGGTTCAACGCCAAGCCGCCGAGCGGCAGCGGGCGGATGCCGAGTTCATGCGCGGCGTCCTCGCGTCCTCCGCGGACTGCATCAAGGTCCTCGACCTCGACGGTGGGCTCACCTTTATGAACGAGGGCGGTCTCCGGGTAATGGAGATCAGCGACTTCAACGAGGTCAAAGGCTGCCCGTGGCCGGACTTCTGGCAAGGCCAGGGGCATCAAGATGCCCTTGCTGCCCTTGATGCCGCCAAGGCCGGTGGGATCGGCCATTTCCAGGGTCCGGCCGACACCTACGCCGGCACGCCGAAATGGTGGGACGTGCAGGTTACTGCGATCCCCGGTGCGGATGGACGGCCGGAGCGGCTGCTCTCCGTCTCCCGCGACATCACCGCCCAGAAGACGATTGAGGGTGATCTCGCCCTCAGCGAGGCGCGCTGGCGCGGCCTGTTCGTGGGTATGCAGGAGGGCTTCTTCCTCGGCGAACTGATCCGCGATGAAGACGGTCGCGCCATCGACTACCGGTTCCTAGAGATCAACCCGGCCTTCGTGCAGCAATCCGGGCTGCCGGCCGACAGCATTGGTCGGACGGTCCGAGACCTCATTCCCGACATCGATCAGTGGGTGATCGACACCTACGCTGGCGTCGTCGAGACGGGCAAACCGATCTCGTTTGAGATCACCGTGCCGGCCTTGAAGCGCACTTTCGAGGTCCGCGCCAATCAGGAGCACGACGATCGGTTCAGCTGTCTGTTCCTCGACATCACGGCGCGCCGGAGTGCCGATGTGCGCAGGGCGGCGATCGCCAAATTCGGTGACCGCTTGCGCGATGAGAGCGACAAGGCCGCCGTTGCCAAGATCGCGGCCGAAGTCATGGGCCGGACGCTCGGTCTCAGCCATGCCGGATACGGACAGGTCGACCTTGAGCAGGAGACGATCGTCGTCGCTCAGGAATGGTCGGCCGCCGGTCTGCGGAGCATCGCTGGGCTGCACCATTTTCGCGATTATGGATCGTATATCGAGGAGCTGAAGGCCGGGTACGATGTCGTCATCCCGGACACGACGGATGATTTGCGCACGGTCGCCGACGCAGCCAACCTCGCTAAGATCGATGTCGCCGCCATCCTCAATCTGCCGGTGATGGAACGCGGACGGTTCGTCTCGCTATTCTATGCCCTGCACGCGACGCCTCACGTCTGGCTCGACGAAGAGATTGCCTTCGTGCGCAACGTCGCCGACCGCACCCGCGCGGCGATCGCCCGCATCGAGGCCGAGGAGCAGCAACACGTCCTCAATCAGGAACTCAGCCACCGGCTGAAAAACACCCTGACCCTGGTACAGTCGATCGCCTCGCAGACTTTGCGAAACGCTGAGAGCATCGACGAAGCCCGTGAAGCCTTGGCCGCGCGCCTGATCGCACTCGGCAAGGCGCACGACATTCTGCTGAGCGGACGCCACGACTGTGCACCGATCACCGCTGTGATCGAGGGGGCCTTGTCCCTGCATCAGGACCAGTTTGGCCGCTTCCGACCGTCCGGTCCGGACCTGCGCATCGGTCCCTCGGCCGCCCTGGCGCTTGGCCTGATGCTGCACGAGCTAGCGACCAACGCGACCAAGTATGGCGCGCTCGCCAACCCACAGGGGTACGTCGATCTCGTCTGGACGCTGTGCGGTGCGGAGGCCAATGCCGAATTCAAGCTGATCTGGACCGAGCATGGCGGTCCACGGGTGACGCCACCACGCCGACGCGGGTTCGGCTCACGTCTGATCCAGCGCGGGCTCGCCGGTGGGACCGTCGATATGCGCTACCCCCCCGAGGGCGTGGTCTGCACGCTGACGACGTCGGTCGCCGACCTGATGGCGGGCGGTTGAACATAGCGTCGCGCCCACCGGACCTTTCGCATAAGTCAAACATTGGGTCTGATGACCTCCGATCCCTCGACTGCTTCGCCCTGCGCCCTTGTCGTCGATGACGACAGCATGATCCGCATGGACGCAGTCGATATCCTCGAAGAGGCAGGGTTCACGACCTTCGAGGCTGCGTCCGGCGATAAGGCCCTGCTTGTGCTCGAAGAGCACCATGCGTGCATGACGCTGCTGTTCACCGACGTGCAGATGCCGGGCGTGCACGATGGTTTCGCCCTCGCCCGCAAAGTTGCGAGCGCCTATCCGCATATTTCGATCGTTGTTGCGTCGGGGCAGACCAAACCACGGACGCATGATCTGCCGGACGGGGCGCACTTCATTGCCAAGCCGTTCAGCGCGAAGATCGTGCATCGCCACCTGCACGACGTACTACCGGACGAGCAGAAGCCGGATCCCTTGCGTAAAAAAATCTCCGCCTGAACGATACGGGTATGTCCGCCGTCAGCACTCAGTGCGACGCAAGTAAGCATCTGCTACACCTGCTGATGGACAGAAGCGGGCACGGCGGTGTCCGCTTCTATGCATTCACCCCAAAAGCGGACCGGCGGAAATCCACCCCAAGCAGCCCTCCCGCTTGCGACCCAACCCGGCCGCTGGGAAGAACGTTTGCGTTTCTCAAATGCGGTCGTTCGTCGGCCACCCCGCAAGCGCGGCTCGGGGGGAACCGGACCCCAACATACTGCCCGCAAGCCGACCCAAATTGCGACGGTCCGATAGGGTTTGAGGAACGGAACCGTCAAGCTGGAACGTAGCAGTTCTGATAGGGCAGTCTCACAGACCCGAGCGTACCAGCGCGTGATAGGCTCGCCGCCTTCTTCTAGACCGCCGAGCCCGTCGATGACCCTGGATCAGCTGCGCATTTTCGTGGCGGTGGCCGAGCGCCAGCATATCACCCGCGCGGCCGAAGCGCTCAACATCGTCCAGTCTGCGGTCAGCGCCGCGATCTCGGGGCTGGAGGCCCGGCACGCGGTCAAACTGTTCCACCGGGTAGGGCGTGGCATTGAGCTGACCGAGGCCGGTCGCATCTTCCTCGGCGAGGCTCGGGCGGTGCTCGCTCGCGCGGAAACTGCCGAGCTGGTGTTGGCCGATCTCAGCGGGCTGCGGCGAGGGACGTTGCGCGTCCATGCCAGCCAGACCATCGCCAGCCATTGGCTGCCCCGCCACCTCGTCGCGTTCCGCGCCGCCTACCCCGAGGTCGCGATCCGTCTCGCTATAAGCAACACGGCCGACGTCGCGCGGGTCGTCGCCGAGGGGGCGGCCGAACTCGGCTTCGTCGAGGGCGAGGTCGATGCCCCGGCCCTGGCGAGCGTCGCGGTCGCTCTGGATCGCCTCGTCCTCGTCGTCCCGCCCGGCCACCCGCTCGCTTCCGCCGACGCGCTGACGGCCGCTGATCTTACGGCGCACGCGTTCGTGTTGCGCGAGGCCGGGTCCGGCACGCGCTCCGCCTTCGAAGCGGCGCTCGCGGCGCAGGGGCTGGCACCGGACGTCCTGACGGTGTCTTTGGAGTTGCCCTCGAACGAGGCCGTGCTTGCCGCAGTAAAGGCCGGGGCGGGGGCAAGCGTCCTGTCGGAGGCCGTCGTTGCGGGCGAGCTCGCCGAAGGCTCGCTGGTCGCGGCGCGGTTTTCACTGCCCACCCGAACCTTTCGGATGTTACGCCACAAGGAGCGCTATCGCAGCCGGGCCGCCGACGCCCTGCTCGACCTGATCAAGCAAGCCGACGCCGGATGAGCGAGCCTTCGAAACCCGTGCCGGCCGACGACCCGCGGGTCAAGCTCGCCGAGGACCGGACGGTGCTGGCAGCCGAGCGCACATTCGTCGCGTGGCTGCGCACCGGGCTCGCCTTCCTCGGCGTGGGCCTGGCCGCACAGCGCTTCCTGCGCGAGGTGCTGGCTCTGTGGCCGCTGAAGGTGCTGTCGCTGACGCTGATCGCCTGCGCGCTCGCATCCTTCGCCGCCGCCGCTTGGCGCGACCGGGCGATCCGGGCACGCCTCGCCCACGCGGAGGTGCCGATGATGCCGCGCATGCTAACCATCGGGATCGCAACCCTGCTGATCGCGATCTCAGGCCTCGCTGCCACCGCCCTGCTCTGGGCTTGAGCCGCTGCCTCAGGCGGCGGTGATGTGCACGCGGTGCCACGCGGTGCTGAGATAGCCCTTGTAGTTCCAGGTGTCGTCGGGGGCGGCAGGCTGGGTCTGCCCGGCCTCGTCCCAGGCGCGCACCGCCAGCTCATGCTCGCCTGCCGGCAGATCGAGGTCGATCGACCAGAACGTCCAGGCGAACGGCGCACGCGCGTCGTGCTCCAGCGCGGCCTGCGCCCATGTCCGGCCGCCGTCACCCGAGACGTCGACCCGGACTACGGCGCGATCCCCGCATACGGCGTAGCCGCTGACGATGTTCAATCCGGCTTTCAAACGCGCACCCCGAGCCGGCTCGCAGATCACCGCGTTGAGCGGCATGGTGTTGATGGTGTGCCCCGCGTTCGGGTCGGCCGTCTCCGCGGTCACATCGGGTGGGAAAAGCTTGTAGTCGCCGGCCTGGATCGGGTTGTCGGACGGCCGGTCCTGCACGGTGACGCGCTTCAGCCATTTCGGGCTGCGCACCCCGGCAAATCCCGGCACGACGGCGCGCAGCGGGAAGCCGTGCTCGGGCAGGAGCGGCGCGCCGTTCATCGCGTAGGCGAGCAGGGTCTCCGGTGCGAGCGCTTTGGCGAGTGGGATCGAGGCCCCGTAGGGATGCCCCTCGACCGTATCGTGGCTCTCGAAGGCGACGTGCAGGTCTGCACCGGCGTCGATCCCGGCCTCGCGCAGCACATCACCCAACCGGACCCCGGTCCAGTCGGCGGTACCGATCGCGCCGCCGTCCCACGGATCGCCGGAGACCGGCGCCACCGCCCGCATGTCCGCACGGCGGTTGCCCGCGCACTGCATCGTGGCGGTCACGGTGACTTGGGGAAAGCGCGAGCGCAATCCGTGCAGCGACAGTTCCAGCGCGGTTTGGATCGTCCCATCGACGCTGAGGCGGTAACCGTCCGCGTCGATTTCGGGCAGGTCGCCGTGCGAGCGCACGTAGAAGTCGTCGGCCGCGGTGCGGTAAGCCGCGCGCAGTCGAGCGAGCGGTGGCTCGGCGTTGTAAGGGGCATCCCCGTGGACGATCAGGCGCGCCTTGCGCTCGGCCAAGCTCGACATGCGGGTCTCCAGGTTCAGGTGCGTTTGTCCAACGCGTCGGGACCGATCCGATCCCGACGCGCTCCGCTCACGGCCTCATGGTCGCGGTGATGGCATTGATCGCCCGATCGATCACCGCGACGCTCAGATCCCGGTTGAGCGCGTAGGCCTTGGTGTTGTCGGATGAGAACACGATCGCCTGCCTCGGCTCGTTCAGGCCGGTGACGGTCGCCACGACCTTGCGGGTGGCGGTGTCGATCACCGACAGCGTGTTGTCCTTGAGGTTGCCCGAGTAGACGAACTTGCCGTCCGGCGTCAGCGCCGCGCCGTAGGGGTCCTGGCCCACCGGCACCTCGGCGACCACCTTTCCTGCGGTCAGATCGACCACGCCGACGGTGTTGCGTCCGCTATTGGCGGCGAACAGCGTCTTGCCGTCCTTGGTGATCGAGATAGCCCGCAGCTTGTCGAAGCCGGTGATCTCACCGGTGATCTTGTGGCTCGCCGTATCGACGAGGGTAATCTTGTCGCCGAGGAAGTTGGTCACGAAGAGCGTCTTGCCGTCGGGCGCGAGCCGCACCCCCTGCCGTGGCTGGCTGAAGCCCGTCACCACGGCCTGTGCCAGCCCGGTCCGAGTGTCGAACACGCTCACCGTGCTCGACGCCTCGTTGTTGACGTAGAGCTTGGCCCCGTCGCCGGACAGCACTGTTCCAAACGCCCCAGGCCCGGCCGCGATCATCGTGGCCTCCTGGCCGGTCGCCGTGTTGTAGGCGGTGATCCGGCCTGTGCCGCTGTCGGAGACGTAAAAGCGAGCGCCGTCGGGTGTGAACACGATGTTGCGCGGCGTGACGAAGCCATCGAGGGTGCGCGCAAGCTTACCAGAGGTCACGTCGTAGACGAGAACCCGGCTCTCCTCGCTGTTCGAGACGGCGGCGGTGCGCCCGTCGGGGCTCAGTGCGAGGGAGTTGTTCTTGATCGCGCCGTCGAAGCCGGCCGCGAGCCCCGGGGCGAGCGCGGCGAGGAGCAGCGCGCTGCCGGCCATGAGCGAGCGCAGGCCGGAACGAAATGGTGTCATGGGAGGGTCTTTCGGGCATGGGGCGGCGAACGCGGGGTCGCGCCGCGCGGGGCTGTGAGATGTCCAGCTCGCCCATCCCCTCCCGCGCGGCGAGGACGAGGATGGGGCGGACGCGACAGTGTCAGGGCTGCGGCTTCAGCGCGGCGAGGTAGTCGACGATGGCCTGTACGTCCGCCTGATCGACCGGCGCCTTGTAGACGTGGACCATCTTGTTGACGGTCTCCGTCCATTGAGCCTTCGACAGCCTCGGTTGGGTGAGAACCATGCCGGCCGAGTGGCAGGCGAGGCAGTTGTTGTTGACGACCTCCGCCCCGGGGCCATCCGGGAACACCCGGTCGGAGCCCGGCAGTTCAACCTGCTGCGAGGTGAAGTGCATCGGCTCGGATGTCGGAGCAGCCAGCGCCGGGATGGGGGTGAGGGCGAGAGCGGCGAGGAGGAATGCGGTGCGGTGCATGGACATGGCTCTCTCCCTCAGGCGACCTGGAGTGACACGGTCTCGACGCCGTTCTGCATGAACCCAGCTCCGTTCCAGACCCGGTCCATCGGCTGCGCCAGGCCGTTGGTGTTGGTGCAGCGGACCTTGATCGCGTGCGCACCCGCCGCGAGTGCCGGGAGGTCGCCCTCGAACCGGCGGAAGCTGTAGGGGCCCTCGTCAGCGCCGAGCTTTGCCGGAGACCACGTCACGCCTCCGTCGCTGGAAATGTCCACGGCCCTGACCCCGCAGTCGCCGCCGAAGGCGATGCCGCGCACGGCCACCGGTGCACCGGCTGCGACCTTGGCGCCGTCCTGCAGGTTGGTCACGAACGAGCGCGGCACCATCCGGTTGATCGGCACTGTCTTGAAGCCGGTCTGGCCGGGCTTGATGTTCGCCCCCGGCACGTCGGAGATCCGATAGGCGGTCTTCATCCAGTACTGCTCGTCAGGCTTGTCCAGCACCTCGACGTCGGACAGCATCTTGACCCAGTAGGTCGAGTACCACCCCGGGACGACAAGGCGCAGCGGGAAGCCGTTGAGCAGGGGCAGCTGCTCGCCGTTCATCGCGTAGGCGAGCATGACCTCGCCGCCCCGGGCATGATCGAGAGCGAGCGATTTCTTGAAGTCGGGCGCGTCATTTACCACCGGCTCGTCGAGGCCGCTGAAGCGCACCTGCATCGCCCCAGTTCTCACCCCGGCGCGGTCGAGCACATCTTTCAAACGCACGCCGGTCCAACGGGCGTTGCCCATCGAACCGTTGGCCCACTGCGCCCCGGGCACCCGCGGCTCGAACAGCCCGCGGGAGTTGCCCGAGCACTGGTTGACTGCGGCGATCTCGAACCGCGGCAGCCGAGCGATCTCGTCGAGCGACAGCGACAGTTCCCTGTCGACGTGCCCGTGCACCTTCAGCCGGAAGGTCTTCGCGTCAACCTCGGTGGGGATCGAGGCCCAGTGCCAGCGCACGTAGAATTGATCGTTTGGGGTGAACACGCCCTGGTCGAACACCTCGAACGGCGTCTCCAGGAGCGGTGGCTGGGTGCGTTGCAGGATCATGGACCCCTTGCCGGGGAACGCGGTCGTGAGATCGCGCGTGTCGGGGCCGCCGGGAAGCGGGAGCTTGACCGAGCCGGCGGCCCAGGCGGGTGCAGCAGCGGCGAGACCGCCGATGCCGAGGCCGGCGAGCACAGCACGGCGAGGGATTGCAGCATGGTTCAACGGCGTTCCTCCACGTTCGGGTAGGGCTTCCCGGGGCCCGTCTTTTCGATGAGGAGAAGATATCTCCCCCTCGATGAGCATTCTAATAGAAAGATCCGCTCATTCCGTTCGGCCGAGAAGATCGTTCCTTCTTTCGCGAGGCGAGCGAGCGCGTCGGGGCAGAGCCAGCTCACGCGATCCCTAGGATCCGGATCAAGCCGAGGCTGACGGCGGTGAGGGCGGCCAACGAGGCGACCACCGCCAGCGTGACCCGTGCACCCGCGCCGACCACGCTGCGCACGTCGACCCCGAGCCCGAGCGCGGCCATCGAGACGATGGTGAGGCCGTTGGCGGTCGTGGCAATCGGCGACAGGGCAGCCTGTGGGATCAATCCTCCTGAGCGCAGCCCCGCCATGGTGAGGAACGCCAGGATGAACCACGGCACGAGGCGATGAACCGCAATCTTACCGGGCTTCGGACGTTCGCCCGCGCTGACGTGGGGAGCGACTTTGTCCGTCTCCTCGCGGAGCCGGCTTGCCCCAAGGGAGAGGACGAGAACCACCGGCCCGAGCATCAGGACCCGCACGAGCTTGACCAGGGTGCCGACCTGAACGCTGAGAGCGGCCACCGGCGCAGTCGCGGCCAGTACCTGCGGCACGGCGTAGACGGTCAGGCCCGCCAGCACGCCGTACTGCATCGGTGACAGGCCGAGCAATGGCACCAGGAGCGGTAGGCCGAGTACCACGAGGACGCCGAGCACGGCTGTGAAAGCGATCGAGGAGGCCACGTCCTCGGCCTCGGCTCCGATCACCGGGGCGGTCGCCGCGATGGCCGAGTTGCCGCAGATGGAGTTGCCGCAGGCGACCAGGATAGCGAGGCGGGGATGCAACCCGAGCGCCCGGCCGATGCCATAGCTCGCCGCGATGGCTGCCGCGACGACGACGACGATGCCCACGAGGAGCCCTGGGCCGGCGGCGAGCAGGGTAGTGACGCTGAGCGAGGCTCCGAGCAGGACGACGGCGATCTCCAGAACGGTCTTGGCGCCGAAGGCGATACCGGGGAAGAACCGCGGTCCCGGGTTCCAGGCGGTGCGGATCGCCGTTCCGAGCACGATGGCGAGGACCAGGGCCTCCAGCCACGCCCGGCCGAACAGACGGTCCTCAAGAGCCTCCAAACCGATGGCGAGCGCGGTCACGCTCAAACACAGGGCCAGGCCTGGCAGAACGAGGAGCGGGGCGGACGGGAGGGTTCTGGTCGTGGCAGGCTCGGACATGGCAGTCTCGCGGTGGGACTGGGATCTGTCCCCATCCTCGCTGCACCGGCCTTATCGATCCAACAGAACGTCGCGATCGTTCCATTCGTCGATAGAGATTGATTGCGGGGCTATCGGAGCACTGCGCGCCACCGCTCGGTCGACTTGCAGACCACATGACCGCTAAGCGTAGCGCCCACCGACATGGCTGGTGCTGATCACAACGACGACTCGTATTGGAATGCAGGCCTCGGGCTGGAATTGATTTTCGGTCCGTGAAGGATTGAAAGCGGGTGCGGCAGCGACGTCCGCTTTTCCACGTTGCCGCCCGAAAGCGGACCGGCGGAATTCCACCCACCCCGGTCATCCAGAGGTACATTCCGGTGGGCCGGAAGTGGCCGTAAGCGGAATGGCTGCTTTGGAGGAGAGCTGCTTGAAAAGCAGACGAGCTCCTATCGACCCAACCCAGCCGCCGGAAGCACTGCTGATGCTACCCCAAAGCGGCCGTCCGCCAGCCGCCCGACAGCTTCGGCACAGGCTGGGAAACCGGACCCCGATATTTCGCCTGAAAGCGGCCGCGGATCGCGGCGTTCCAATAGGGCAAGCGCAGTGGAACGGTAGAGCTGGAACTCGGCTGCACTCTCCGCATGAAAGTGACCGACTGCGTCTTGATGTGACCTCGACCCATCCGCCAAGGCCGCGCTCCGGTCGGATCAGCCGCTCATGTTGCCGATCTCGGCCGGGACGATGAGTAGCCCTCCGTCTGGATCGCTTGGATCGCTTGCTTGGAGTCCATGCCGATCCGCTTGTCGGTATCCCGAAGCTCCATGGTCTTGCGGTGCTGCCACAGGCCGCCCTCGTCGGGGAGGTTCGAACCCGTCGGGTCTGCGGTGAAGGCGTACCTGGATTTGAGATCGCTGAAGACGTGGATCAGCATGCTAACCTCATCATGCTAAAACGGTGGTCGGAGCGTCGTGAGCAGGCATGACAGCCGTGGAACGATGCGCCTTGTTCAGCCAGCATCTCGAAGCATTCGTTCGCTTCGGTGGGATAGCGCAACGCAGTGGGTAGCTCATCGACCCGACGCCTTGATAGGGACTGGCGTCGCGTTTCACGGAAAGTTTGGCCGCGCCTTGATACAAGTTGATTTGGCAGTGCCCCTCGGCCCTTAAATCGAGATCGGCCGGAGCGTTTCCGGTCGGCCCCGCCGGTTTTGGCATACCCCCGATCACGGCTGGCGGGGCCACCCTTCCATCCTCTCAACACGCCGGGAGCCGATGATGTCTCACGCCTCCGCGCCTTCACCCGCGTTCTGGGATACCGTCGCCGAGCATGTCACCACCAAGGTCCAGCCGGTCCTTCAGCAGCCGCAGAGCGCTCGCGAACCGGTCATCACCTACCTGCGCGATTTGGAGGTCGTCGCGCGTCGCGAATGCGACAGCCGCGAGATTATCCAGATCATCGCATCGGGGCGCCACCTGCTCGGGGATCGCAGCGAGATCGGTCCCGAGGAAGGCCCGTTTTCGAGGATCTGACGATGCCACAGGATCAGCACCGAACCCCGGGTGGTTCTCACACCCGCAAACATCTCGGTCCCCGGGGACTTCCTGTCGACGTCCCGGATCCGGAAGAGGTCAAACACGATCCATCGTCCGGTGATGACGAGGGCTCGAACGAAGACAGGCCCTCGATCCCGGCACAGGACATCACGGAGCCGAACCCGACACGGATCGGGGAGCGCTGACGACAGTACGGACTGCCCCCGCCCCGGGATACTTCGTCGATCCGGTGCCAACCTTGTGCGCAAGGCGTCGTCGATCTTTCGCCGTGCGGCGGGACCTTACAGCCCCATAAAAATACCGAGCAGAAACACGATCTGCAGCGCGAACAGGGCGCCGATGATCAGCATCGCGTCACGGTCGGCCAGCGCCCGGTCCGACCACTCATCGTCCGGCATCGCCAAGCTTCGCCTCGACGCCGTCCATCCTGCGCCCGGCGGGGGCCGGAATGAGGTGGCCGAAGTCGTCAAATACCGGAGCGATGTGCTGTGGCTCGCAGGGGTGTACGTCGCCCGCGTCGGTCGCGATGGCCAAGGCCTTACTCTCGCCTCCCACCTCGTGGAACGTCGCCACTCCTTCCGATATTCCGTCCGCGCCAACCCGCTCGACATGAACGCTGCAGCCCATCGCATCGCTCTCCGATCCCGGGTCGGTCGAGCGTCCTGCTGCAACGCCGAGCCGACCGCGCCAGGGGGACCCCGCGCCGGACCGTCGAGGGCCTCATGGGACCGACGCGGGGATGCCGGCACCATCTGCGAGCGGCGTCGACGTCCTCGCGTCGCACGCGCACGACACCGCAACATTGATTTAGAGTAACGTGGGAGGCGAATATTTTGGCCGCTGAGGCGATCCACTCGCCGCTACGACTTCGCCATGCCAGTCGCCGCAGTCGTGTACTGGTGTAGGTAGGCGGGATCGAACAACGCGACCCCTTCGAGCGCCCGGAGGTCCGGGATCGCCAACCGTCGCTTCGTCAGCACGAGCAGACGCTCCCGACGCAGCACCTGCAAGATACGGTTGACGTGCACCGGCGTCCCACCCAGCGCATCCGCCAGTTCGATCTGGGTCAGCGGCATCGCGTAGCCGCCCCCATCGACCAGCCCGATCGCGTCAAGGCGATGGTAGAGCTCGCAGAACAGGTGGGCCAACCCTTCCCGCGTGTCTCGCCGAGCGACGTTGAACGTCCATTCGCGCTGGATCGCCGCCTCGATTGACACCATCCGCCGTAGCGTCTGTCCGATCCGATCATCCGTCCGCACCGCCACCGTGTAGGCCGCTGGATCGACCTCACCCAGGACCACCGCGCTCAGCGCGCCGATCGTGTGATCGATCTCGTCGAGGCCATCGTGGCCGTCGCATACGTCCCCGGGAAGCAGCAGCGCCAGGATCTGACGCCGCCCATCCGGAACAAGCTTATACCGACAGGCCCAGCCCGAGACGACGACGCGCACGGCACGCGGCGGCTCACCCGCGCACGCGATGTCCGAGCGCGGCGCGTAGTTTCGGATCCGCCCGATCGTTAGCCGCCGCGACGCGATCCCGCCGTCGGAGATCGTTCCGGCGAGCCGCGCCAGCCGTGTGGTGAAGGGATCCATCACTGCGGCGCTCCTGAAGGGAAAGTGGCGCGGCCTCTGTATCCACCCCGACGCTGATCCAAGATATTGGGTGTTGGGGCTGGAGAAGGCTACATACCCTGGCGTGCCACGGAGCAAAACCGCCGCGCGGCGCACCGCGGAGAGACTGTTGCCCCTGTTCCACATCCACCTGCGCAGACCCGACTGGCTCGAAGAGGATGAACTCGGGATCGAGTTTCCCGACCTCGAGCGTGCCTATCTGGAGACGTACCGCGCCATTCCCGAGACGGTGGTCGATCTTATGCGGCACGGGGTAGAGCCCCGCGGCCATGCCTTCGTCATCGCCGACGCGGCGGGGGTGGTGCTCATGGAAGTCCCCTTGAGCGAACCGCTACGCCCTCAGCGGCAGGGGCGACCGTCCAAGCGCTTCGTGCGTGCGCGGCGTCTGTCGGGCGAGATCGCGGCGGAGATCGCCCGCGCCCGTGAGACCACGCGACAGTCGCGCGAGATCCTCGCCCGCTCCCGCCTGCCCTGATCGGGGCGACATCACCGGGTGCGCCCCGCACCATCTCTCACCCTTCGCGGCGTCAAGGCCTCCCACCCCATCGCCGACCGAGCCCACTCCGATGCCTGCTCCGCCCCGCTTTCCCATCGTCGGCATCGGCGCCTCTGCCGGCGGTATCGAGGCGCTCGACACCCTGTTCTCCGGCCTCGGCCCGGATGGCGGCCTCGCCTACGTCGTCGTCACCCACGTCAGCCCGGACCGCGAGAGCCTCTTGCACGAGGTGCTCGACCGCTTCACCCGACTGTCGGTGACGGTCGCCACCGACGGGATGCGCGTCGAGCCCGGCCAAGTCTACGTCCTGCCGGCGCGGATGATCCTCGGCATCGCCGACGGCCACCTGCGGCTGCGCGAGCACGATCCCGTGCAGCGCGAGCGCAACCCGATCGACCTGTTCTTCAGCGAACTCGCGCAGGCGTGCGGCGAGTTCGCCGTGGGTGTGATCCTGTCGGGCGGCGGCACGGACGGCACGCTCGGGATCAAGGCGATCAAGGAGCGCGGCGGCCTGACCTTCGCGCAGGGATCTGACGGCACCGTGCCGCGCCACCCGGACATGCCCGCCAGCGCGGCCGCCACCGGCTTGGTCGACTTCGTCCTGCCCGCCGATCAGATCGGCGCCAAGCTCGCTGAATACGCCCGCAGTTTCGGGGTGATCGAGGGGCTGGAGGGCGCCGCCGCCAAGGCGGCCAGCGCCGAGATCTACGCGCTGCTGCGCGACCAGATCGGGCACGACTTCTCCGGCTACAAGACCAAGACCTTCGCCCGCCGGGTGCAGCGGCGCATGCAGATCACCCGGATCACCCGGATCGAGGACTACGTCGAGCGCCTGCGCCAGGACGGCGAGGAAGTCACGGCGCTGTTTCGCGACCTCCTGATCAACGTCACCAACTTCTTCCGCGACGCCGGGGCGTTCGAGGCGCTGAAGACGCAGGTGCTGCCGCGGCTGTTCGAGGGCCGTGGGGCGAACGACACCGTGCGGGTGTGGGTCCCGGGCTGCGCCACCGGCGAGGAGGTGTACTCGCTGGCCATGCTCATGCGCGAGCACATCGACGGCCTGCGCGCCGTGCCGAGGGTGCAGATCTTTGCCAGCGACATCGACGATCAGGCGCTCGGCGTCGCCCGCGCCGGACGCTACCCGGAGGCGCTGCTCGACGCCGTGTCGCCCGAGCGGCGCCAACGCTTCTTCACCGCCGAGGGCGGCTCCTACGTGGTGACCAAGGAGGTGCGCGAGCTGTGCGTGTTCTCGCCCCACAGCGTGATCCGCGATCCGCCGTTCTCGCGCATCGATCTCGTCTCGTGCCGCAACCTGTTGATCTACTTCGGCCCCGAGGTGCAGGCGCAGGTCATCCCGATCTTCCACTACGCCCTGCGCCCGTGCGGGTACCTGTTTCTGGGCACGGCCGAGAACGTCAGCCAGTACGCCGAGCTGTTCGGCGCGGTGGACAAGCGTCACCGCATCTTCCAGGCGCGGGAGACCGAGCGGGTGGGCGCGGCGCTACCGCTGATCGTCACCGGCACGCAGCCCGCCCCGTTCGCGCGGCACGCCGCCTACGCGCGCGGTCTGAAGCCGGCCTTCGCAGATGCGGGCTCGACGCCGCCGCTGCGGCAGGTGGCCGAACAGCATGTCCTGGAGCGCTTCGCTCCAGCCGACGTCGTGGTCGATCACGAGGGTGAAGTGGTGCACTACTCGCCGCGCACCGGGAAGTACCTGGAGGCGGCGGTCGGGCTGCCGAGCCGGCAGCTGTTGACTATGGCGCGCAAGGGCCTGCGGCTCGACCTGCGCTCGGCGCTGCGCGAGGCGATCGAGACGCGCGCGCCGGCCGTGCGCGAGAACCTCGCGGTCGAGGGCGAGGAGGGCCGCGTCCAGGTCGTGTCGCTCACGGTCGAGCCGCTGCCGCAGCGTGGCGGCGCCGAGCCGCTGCTGATGGTGCTCCACGACCAGGGTCCGTCGCTGAGCCGGAACGAGGCCGAGCGGCGCGACGCGCAGCTGTACCCGGAGGCGGACGCGCTGCAGCTGGAGCACGAGCTGCGCGACACGCGCGAGCGGCTGCAGTCGCTCAACGAGGAGCTGCAAACGGTCAACCACGAGCTGTCGGGCAAGATCGACGACCTCGACCGGGCTAACGGCGACCTGCGCAACCTGTTCAACGCCAGCGGCATGGCCACGGTGTTCCTCGATCGCGACCTCGTCATCCGTACGTTCACGCCGGCGGTGGCTCGATTCATCCCGATCGTCGAGGGCGACCGCTGACCGACTTCGCCGTGCGCCCGGCCTACCCGGATCTGGCCGACGATCTGTGACGTGCCCTGGAGGACGGGCGGGAGATCGAGCGTCGGATCGCGCAGCCCGACGCGGGCATCGCCGACCCCATGCATCTTGTGCGGATGATACCGTACCGGACCCGCGCGGACGCGATCACGGGGGTGGTGATCACCTTCATCGCCATGGTGCGCGGCGACTGACTGGCGTGCGGTGGTCAGCGGTCCTCGGGCTCAGCATCGCCTTTGCGTGGCTGGCCCTCCGCCGAGAGGAGGGCGAGGTAATGCCGGCGTGTCGCCGGATCGCGCACCGCCCGAAACGCCTCGACCAAGGCCTCGACCTCCTCCTGCGACGGCGGTGAGGGAGGATCGACCGTAAGCAGGTCTCGGATTGGGATGCCCAGCAGGGTCGCGATCCGCTGGAGGATCTGACCGTCGTTGGGTTCATTCGCGTCGTCCATGCTCGTCTTCTGTCACGGAGGTGCTCAGTTCATGACGACCCCGGCCGCTTTCGGTTCGACGTCTCGGGCGAGGTGTCGGCCGAGGCACATCAGGGCTCGGCGCAGGGTCGCGCGCATTTCCGCATCGTCCCGTTGATCGGCCTCGCGGTAGGCGGCGATCAGGTCGTCGGTCAGGTCTCCGAGGTCATCCTCGCCCAATCTCAGCGCGGCCAGCGCCTGAAGTACGACACCCGGCTGCGGCATCGATGTGGCCGGAACCGTCACGCGGGGTTGCGTCGGACGTACCGGTGCAGTCCCGCCGTCGAATTTCGCACCCGTGGCGATGTCCAGCTGGGTTTGCGAAGCGGTGAGGATGGCCCGGGCGCGCTCAATCAACTCAGCCACACCGGAGCGGGTCGCCGCCGCTGAACGCCGCAAGTTTGCCGGGTGCGCGCGGGCCTGCCGAGACAACAGCAGCGCATCACGGTGCACAATCTCGTTCCAGAGGACGGCCTCGGAGTCGATCATAGACAGCCTCATCCAACACAGAAATTATGCGACCTGAGATGGAAACAATCAATATCAGTGCAGTTTGCGGTCGCAAATGCGTCCGATGAGCTCGCGAGCATCGGCCCATAAAACAATCCCCAAAATTCTGATTGGCATTCCAGCAACCTCGTCATGGGGACCGTAGCTAGGCGTTCACGGGCTAAAGCACTGCGAACTACGCCTCAAAGCTTTGGCCAATTCAGACGATGGTAAGCGATGATACAGAGTGCAGTTTTAGGGACGCCACAGCGCACTGCGACGACAGACCTTCGGATCATTGCCGCGCGAGCAACCGCACGGCAGTCGGGACGTTGCTGGGAACCAAACAATCCGCACGGAAGGTACCTGCCATGTTGAGACGTCTCGCGCTGTCCATCAGCTTGATGGCTTTTGGCCCCGCGCTGGCTCTGGCCCAGACTGCTGTGCCAGGGACGACTGGTCCGGCGACTGGCAACGCTACGACCAATGCTCCGCCACCAGCGACCGGTAAACCGGCCACGAAGGCCGCTAGCGACATGAAGGAGTGGCAGATCGCCAAGGTGGCCAAGGTCAGCCTGCCCCAGGCGCTCAGCACCGCCGAGGCGCAGGGAGAGGAGAAGGGCGGCCGGGCGATCTATGCCGACTTCGAGAAGGCCGACAGCAAGGATCCGGCGCACTACAGCGTCAAGGTGGTCTACCCGAGCGGCAAGCTCATCGAGTACGGGATCAACGCTGATACCGGTACACTCTACAAGACCGAGAACCAGCCGATCGAGCGCTACTTCACTTTCCTGAAGCCCGCAAACTTCAACGAGGCCAAGACATCACTGAAAGATGCCCTGGCGATTGCCGAGCAGAAGGCGGACGGCGGCAAGGCTTACGAGGCCTCGGTGTCGAAGGACGGTAAGGCGGTGCAGTACGAGATCAAGGTCGCTGGCGCCGACAAGGAACAAACCATCAAGGTCGGCCCGGACGGCAAGGTCATCGATTGACGCCAGCGCGGCCCCGGCGTTCCGGGGCCGCCATCGTTGGCTTACCCGTGGCCGTGCTGTTCTGAACCTGGGCTCTGGTGGGCATGCCCCTGTCCGCTATGGCCATGCTGCATCGGATGTTGCCGGCTGACCCACCAGAGGTAGAAGCCCAACGCACCAAACAGCAGGTTCAGCCAGAACGTGTAGTTTAGCGAAAAGTGGGTCAACTGCGCCCGCACGTCGGTGTCATGGCTCGGTACGAGACCCAGCCCGGTGAACGATAGGTCCATCACCAGTGAGGCGATGACCATCGTCAGGTAGAACACCCCGGCGATGTAGACAGCCATCCTCCAGCCGAAGTAGCGCCGGTAGGTGTCGAGCAGCGGCAGCACGATTAGGTCGGCATAGAGGAATGCCAGGACGCCGCCGAAGCTGGCGCCGCCGGCCCACAGCACCGCGGCGAGCGGCACGTTGCCGATCGAGCAGACGAAGGTCAGCACGGCGATCAAGGGTCCGAGCAGGGCGTTGAGCGGCACCTTAAACCAGGGGGAGGCGTCGGTCAGGAACAGGGATTTCCAGAACGCGTCCGGCACGAAGGCGGAGAGGAACCCGCCGACCAGGAAGCCGATCGCGAGATCTTTCCACAGCATCGACCATTCCATGGTGAAGTTCTGAGCCACGCGAATGCGGGTCTGCGGGTTGGCGAGCCGCTGACCGAGGGTGTCGCCCTCGACCGTCATCGCCATGTGGTTGTGTCCGCCAGCTGCCTCCTCATGGTTGCGGGCCGCCTCGGCGAGCTTCTTGGGGTAGGTCAGCTTGACCAGGATGCTCATCACCACGACTAGCACGATCCCTCCGATCCACTCGCCGGCCATGAACTGCCACCCGAGCAGCAGGTAGAGGATGATGCCGAGTTCGAGAACGAGGTTGGTCGAGGCGAACATGAAGGCGAGCGAGGTCGCGAGCGCGGCGCCCTTCTTGAACAGGGTGCGCATGATCGCCGCCGAAGCGTAGGAGCACGAGGATGAGGCGGCGCCGGCGACCGAGGCCAGGGCCAGCTCCTTCGGCCCGCTGCGTCCGAGCGCCCGCTTCATCTGGTCGGTCGAGACAACTGACTGCAATAGTGCCGAGATCGAGAAACCGAGCACCAGCGTCCAGCCAGTCTGCCACGCCATGCCAACCGCCATCAGCAGCGCTTGACCGATTTTATCGACGATGTCGTGCACGTGTATATCCCTCTTTCGATACGAGAAATGCAAGCGAACGATCTCGTTCCGTGCAGGCGAACCTACGCGGCGGAAGCGCCTGTTCTGCGGTATCCCCATGCAGCGAAGTTTGCTCCCGTACGCTTCTAGAGCGGTCACCGATCGAATTGAATCGTCCAGGGTTTCGGCCGCGGCGGTGATGTGATTCGATGGAGAGCTTTCCGAGGAGGAGAGCCGATGGCGTCTGCCCTGTCCGTTGATCTGCGCGAGCGT
>NZ_JBBXMX010000035.1:0-35480 GCF_038442355.1 Methylobacterium guangdongense | reverse complement strand
GGCCGGCTCTGAGTTGTCCCGGCGCCGGGACAATTCGGGAGGCACCTCCCGATCTGAATTTTCTCGCCAGCGAGAAAGTTGTCGGCGCCGACAAGAACCGTGCGCCGGCGCACGCATCCGCCCGTTCGACGCCTACGCTTGGAAGCGAGCCTACACGCCGCGCCAGGAAGTCGAGCACCGCAAGCGCGTGCAGTTCTGCCTGAGCCGGCCGTGGTGCTTTAGCGCCAAGGAACGGGCGTTCCTGTCTGACATAGAGAAGCTGCGCGGCAACCTCACGATCCGACAGGGCGACTGGCTCGCCGCTCTGACGGATCGGCTTGAGCGGGAGCTGCACACGGCATGACTCTGAGCCTGCCTGAAATCGCTCGGGCGCTCGGCGGCCAGATCCGGGGCAACCGCGTGGTTGCTCCGGGTCCCGGTCACAGCCGCCGCGACCGCAGCATGTCCGTTCGCCTCGCCGAAGCGACAGACGGCTTTGTCGTCACGTCCTTTGCGGGCGACCCGTGGGAGACCTGCCGTGACTACGTTGCGGCACAACTCGGCCTTCCTGACGACCATTGGCGCCGGCCCCGAGATCTAGACCCGGTTGAGATCGAGCGCCGCGCCGAAGCCCGCCGCCGGGCCGAGGAACAGGAGCGCCGCGAGGCACAGAAGCGGCAGCGGCAGGCCGCCGAGATCTGGCGCAACACCCGGGATCCGCGGGGGTCGGTTGTCGAGGCCTACTTGAGCTCGCGCGGGCTGGCGTTGGTCGACGGGGCGCACGAGACCTTGCGCTTCGCCCCGGCCTGCCCTTGGGGGCTCGGCGAGACCGTTCCGGCCATGGTGGCGCCCCTGCGGGACATCTGCACGGGCGAGCTGCGCGGCGTTCATCGGACGGCCTTAGACCGCGAGGGCCGGAAGACCGGTCGGCGCATGCTCGGGGTCGCCGCCGGGTGCGCCATCATGCTTGATCCGCTCGCGAACGGCAGCGGCTTCCTGACGATCGGCGAGGGGATCGAGACGGTTTTGACCGCTCGGCAGCACCTTGGTCTTCGCCCCGCCTGGGCGCTCGGCAGTTCTGGCGGGGTCGCCTCCCTGCCAGCGCTTCCCGATGTCCATACCCTCGTTGTGCTGGGCGAAAACGACGTCAACGGCGCGAGCGAGAAGGCTTTCAACAGCGTCGGCACCCGGTGGCACGATGCCGGCCGCAATGCCGAGATCATCCGGCCGCCGGCCAACTGCAAAGACCTGAACGATACCGTCCGGAGGGACGTGCCCGCATGCCAGTGACAGCAGCCGAAGCCCTCGGGCGCATCCACCGCGAGACCTTCATCCCCCGTGGCGACCGCGGCGCCCCTCGCGGGCCTTCCGCAATCCCGACCGAACGCGACCGACTTGAGATCGCCCCGGCCCTTAGCGCGGCGCCGCCGTTCCCGATCGAGGCGCTGCCCCCCGTGATGCGGAGTGCCGTCGAGGCATTGGAACAGCACGTCCAAGCGCCCCGCAGCCTGTGCGCGCACAGCGTGCTTTCCGCGGCGATGCTGGTGTCTCAGGGGCTCGCCGATATCAAGGTTGAGGGTCTGCCGGCCGCGGTCCCCCTGAGCCTGTTCATGCTGGCAATCGCCGTGTCGGGCGAGCGCAAATCTGCCTGCGACACCCTTGCACTGCGGGCGGTCGCGGCCGAGGAAGCCCGACTGCGGATTGAATACGAGGAAGAGGATCGCCGGTTCAAAGCGGCTTGGGCCGCCTATGAGGCCGAGAAGAAGGCAGTCGAACGGGACAACAAGCTCGATAGAGCCGGTCGGGAAAGCCGTCTTTTGGCACTGCGCGAGCCAGTGCCCCCGGTAAATCCCATCATTCGCGCCGAGGAGCCGAACCTTGAAGGCCTGATAAACCTGCTGCGGAGCGGGCGGGCCAGCGTCGGGGTGTTCACGTCGGAGGCTGGGCAATTCCTCGGCGGGCACGGAATGGGGCCGGAGGCCCGAACCCGCACCGTCACCGGCCTGTCGAAGCTATGGGACAACGGGTCTGCGCAGCGTGTCCGCGCTGCCGAAGCTCAGACCTACGTCGGCCGGCGAGTCGGCATCAGCCTAGCCGCGCAGCCTCGGATCGCCTCAACGTTCATCGGGGACGAACTGGCGAACGATCAAGGCATCGTCGGCCGGTTCCTCGTGATGTACCCCGAGAGCCGGATTGGTTTCAGGGTCTTCCGTGCCACGAACCCGGGCACGGATAGGCGGATCTTGGATTTTCAGGATCAGTGCCGGCGCTGCTTGGACGTAGGCTTGCCCATCCGCGAGGGCACGCGCAACGAGCTGGCGCCCCCCGTCCTCAACCTCACCCCTGAGGCGTGGACGCTGTTCCGGCAGTTCGGCCAGTCGATCGAGGATGAGAACGGCCCTGGCAAGGTCTGGCGCCCGGTGTCATCGGCCGCCGGCAAGATCGCCGAGAACGTGGCGCGGATCGCCGGCATCCTGACCATTTTCGAGAACCCCGACGCGGCCCGGCCAAGCCGAGCGGGCGGGGCCGATCGCAGCCTAGACATCGCCGTGACGGCCGAGACCATGGCCGCCGCCATCGCGATCGGGACGTTCTACCTGCGGGAAGCTCTACGGCTCACCGGGCACGCGATCTTGGACCCCGAGATCCGCGCGCAAAACGATCTCGCGGATTGGCTGATCGAGAAGGTGAAGCCGGGCAACCTGACTTCCCCGAGCCTGATCCAAAAACTGACGGCCAGCCATCTCCGATCCGACGCCGCGACCCTGCGGAAGCGCCTTGAGGCTCTGGTCTCATTCGGGCGCCTTGAGCCCGCCGGCCGGCAGGAGATCGACGGCAAAGCATACCGCGAGACCTACCGAGTCACCGGGGAGGCCGCTTAGCGATGACGGATCTGCCTCTGTTCGATCCCTACAAGGCGCTTGCGGAGATCCGCCGAAATGCGGCCCGCGAGGTAGGGAAATCGCTCCCAAAAGAACTTCCGCAAAAACTTCCGCAAGCACCTGCGGAAGCAATTCCCGTTATAGATCATAGGGTTAAGCTTACTTCCGCAGCTTCCGCAACTTCCGCAGGGGGTCCCGACGCACACACTCCCCCCCGTGCGCGTATAAAAGAAAGAAAAGAAGAAAATAATATATATATATCAATGACTTACGCGGGGGGTGGGGGCCAGGGCCAGGGTCCGGCCGTGCGCGGGGGTGTGGGGCCTGCGGAAGTTGCGGAAGCTGCGGAAGTTTCACTAAGCCATTCAGAACAAAGCAAAAAGCCCAAAATCGCGGTTGCGGAAGTTTTAGGGGGCGAGCTGCGGAAGTGGCATTCTGGCCTCTCGGCCCTGTCCGCGGACAGCCCGCCGTGCCCCGGCTATCGCCTAGACGAGTGGCCCCGCGTCCTGTCTCGGGCGCTCGCCTTCCTCGACACGTTCGGGCCGCAGGCCGAGGCGTTGGGCTGGACGGCAAGCCGGCTGTTCGGTGTGCATGCAGTCGCCGGCATCGTGAGAACCGACGCCTGCGGGGCGCTTGTCCTGCCGATCAGCGGCCCGGTCCGCGCCATCACGGCGACAGAGGTCCGGTTCGGGCACCTGACGCACCGCACGAAGCCCGGGCAGCCGGCCGGCGTGCCGTGGTGGGAGTTCGGCCGATGATCGCAAGCAGCGAGGCATGGGGGCCGTTCCGCGCCGACATCGACCCGGCCGAGCGCAAGGCGCGGTTGAGGTGCCTGCGCAGCATCGTCCACCTGTCCACCGGGCCGCGCGGTCAGGCTCTCGCGGATCTGCTGCTGCGCGCCGAGCAGGATGCCGGACTGCTGCCGTCCGCCCTCGCGGCCCTGTCCGACCTGGATGCGCTGGATAAGCGGCGCGTCTGGTCCTCGTACCTCGCCCTGAACCGTACCGCCGCCTGAGGAGCCGCTATGCAGCCCCCGACTTCCCGCCCCTCTATCATGGGGACCGTTGTCGAGTTCCCCCGCGAGCGTTGGCGCCACAAGGCCACTGGTGTCCGCGTCGCCTACTTCGAAGGCCGTTGGTGCATCGAACGGCTCGCCGTCGGCTTTGTCACGGATCGCAGGTTCATGCCGGCGCAGTCCGACGCGGAGCGCATCGCCCGTCGCATCGCCCGACGAGACAAGGTTCCGTTGCTCACGGCGCGCAGGAGCCGCCCGCGCCCTTGGCCGAGCTTCCACCAGCACACCCCTGACACAGCAGCCTGAGGAGCCTGAGACCATGCCCGCCATCGACATTGACGATATTTGGTTCCGGGCGAACCCGGATCGGGAATACCGCCTGCGCCGTCAGACGCCGGCCGAGCTTGAGAAATGGCCTGTCCCGCCCGGCTACGGCTTCACCGGCTGGTGCATCATTCGCCGCGCCGATCGGGCCGTGGAACTGTTCGCCATCGCCGAGGGCGCGACGTGGGACGATTATGATTTCGAGATGAGCCAATTCTTCAACGAGCTGCGCGCGGGAGAGGCCGCATGACCGCCGCACTCGCCCCCGAGACCGTCACGCCCGCCGCGGTTCTCGCCCTTCTCTCGGGCATCGAGCGGCACGGCGACACCGCGCCCGCGGCCATCGCCTTCCGGCAGGCCCTACGCCGCAAGGGCGTCGAGGCGGATCAGGCCGGCGGCCTCGCGTCCCTGGACGGGCTGATAGACGCCGTGGCTGACGACGACCCAACCCGGGCCAACGCCCGCTTGGTGATCCTGAACGCCGTGTGGGGCGAGCTGCTGCCGGACCTTACCGAGAGGAAAAGCCGATGACCCCGCGCGAGGCAAAGGCATTCGCCGCAGGCGTTGAGGCCGCACGGCAGGCCGCTTTAGCCGCCGCCGTGATGATCGAAACCAGGGCCGACGCCAACGAGATCCGCCAGCAGGCCGCAGCCGCCGCGTTGCAGGGCCTCGCCGCAGGTCTGCGCGCCGCATTCCTCGACAGCCAGGCCGAGCCTGATCCGATCCGCCGTGCCTTCGCAGCCATCGCGGCCGACCTGAGCGACAGCGGCACCATCGAGTGCCCGACTTGCAAGGGCCGGCTCGCTTGGATCCGCGACAGCCACAACGGCCACGTTCACGGGCAATGTGAGACGGAGGGCTGTCTCAGGTGGATGCAATAGGGGAGCGACGGCGTGCGCTACATGGGCGGATGTACCGAGTGCTTCACGGTGTGGTGGGGATGCCGATGCCCCCTGCGGTGCGAGGAATGCGGTTGCGGCTACCGGGCGGACGGCGCCAGCACATGCGGAACGCCCGGGTGCGCAGCCGGTCAACGTCGGGTCAACGCGATCCTGGCCGAGTGGGAACGGCGACGAGAGGCCGAGAGGGCGACCGCCATTCAATGCGCCGCGTTGCAGCCGGCCGAGCCCGAGACGACATCTCAATCCGTCCCCCCATCGGACCCCGAGGCGCCGGGCGCGCAAAGGGGGTCGCAGAACGCTCCCCCCTCACCAGCGGACGAAGGTGGGGCCGTGACGACCCCTCCCGCATCTCGGCCGAGAGCTCGACGCCAACCCGCGGCGAAAGTCCATGCCGACCGGCGCACCCCTCAGCCGAGCAAGCCCGCGCATCGCCCCGTGGCCGAGCGCCGCGCCGCCGTCGAGGCGCTGCTTGCGGAAGGGCTCTCGGATCGGGAGATCGCCCGGCGGGCCGGTGTCTCGCCCTCAACGGTGTCTGCCGTCAGGAAGGGCCAGGAAAGCGCCAAATTTGGCGCGTGAGCGGCATTGTCGAATTTTGCGGGCAAGGCACTGGTTTTCAGCCGGAGGCCTCCCTAGGCCAAATCTGACGAACCGAGTCCGGCATGGGCAGTCCCTATGCCGATCTGCCTCGCAATGACTGCCTTGGAAAACTCAGCGCCCGTCCGGCCTGCGCATCGCGTACCGTGCGCTAAACCCCGCCCTTGGCATTGCTACTCATTGCTACTTTAGCGAAGGGCAGCCCTCGCGCGCGTGCGCGTATTGCTCCCGAAACCCGCACTGAAACCAACAGGAGCCGCCCGCCCGCAGGTTCAACAATCTTCAACACGCTCGCCGCGGGTGCCCTGTTATCCGCCGTTTTTTTATTCGGGATCCATCCGCGCGAGCCTTTGAATTCCCTTGATTGTTTTCAAGTTGGGGTGGCCTGCCGTATGCCCTTTTGGAGTGTGCGGCTTCGCCCATTTTGGACACCCGGCATGCTATCGGCCGAGATGATCCAAGCGGCTGATCTGCAATGGCTTTGCGGACTCTATGGCCTTTGAGCTGCCTCACGCGCCGGGCGCGTACTGCTTGCGAAACTCCGGCCGGGCGCTGGGGAAGGTCAACAAAGGTCAACGGGCCGTGCCGCCTACGGTCCTACCTCAAAGCGCCAACGAGACCGGCACGAACCCCCAACGAACCCCCTGCATTCCGCCGACAACGAAGCGCAGAAGCGGTCCGCGACCATAACAAATCACAACAGGCCGGGCCTCGCGTGCACCCGCGATACGGCTTCCGAAAACTAAAGGGGGTGGCGGATTAACACCCCCTTCGGTCTCGCGCGGACTACCTCCGAAAACTCAATAGGGCTGCATGCCGCCACTCTCTAAACCGCTCTACTTTAGAGGGCTCGCGTGCGCGTAGAATGTGGAAACCGGACTGGAAACCGGCGCGTGGCAGCGCCGTCCAATCTGATATCCGTTGATATTATTTCAGTCCGGCCGCGTCCTTCGGCTTCGTCTTAGCCTCTGCTTTCGGCGGGATGAGCGTTGCGCCCTCCCCATCCCAGACAAAACGTTCATGGCGGATCGGCGGGCTTCCATTCGGCTCATCCCGAGACGGCGCCTTGTCCTCGCCCGCCTGCTTGGCTGCTGTCATTGGCATAGGCCTCCCCTCAGATCGGCAACAGCTTCTCAAGCTCGCGCCATTCCGCGAAGATCTCCCGCACGCGCCGTCGCTCGGCCATGGCTTCTTGCGTCCGCAGGCCGTGCCGATAGCGTCCGTTCCGGCTACCCCTCGGCGCTCCGCTTCCGGCCGCGCCGCCGTGCTTGTGGCACCGGGCCTTTCCCTTCACTGCCGGCGATTGGCAGGGTGTCCCGGCCCGCGTCTTGGCACAACATCGAGGCGTCAGCCTGAAAGGCGAAGGCTGCCGGTCCAGTGAGTGCATGGGCTTGATGTCCATTTTCGATCTCTCCCCCCTGCCCCCGGGGCGCCCCAGATGTGACGTTGCCAACGATCGCTTGTCCGCCCGGGTAGACGTGAACGTGCTTCACGACGACCTCTTGGGATCCACCGCGCCGGAGCTTCGCGAGCGCTTCCGTCTGCGCGGTGAACGTCCTCAGGAGCTTGGTGGCGAGGGTGCCGTACCGCTCTAGGTGGCCGGTATCGTTCGCCAGCTTGGCACGGGTCAGCATCTCCATTGCGACTTCGTGGACGCCGACCATCTGCACGGCCAGCATTGCTTCCATCTCGTTTTGCGGGGCGATGCCGCCGATCGCGGCGAGGCTCATATTGAAGGCTGTATCGCCCGGAAGTTCCTCACCGCGAGACCGCATGACGGCGGCTAAGCGCCCGATGCCATGCTCTGCAAAATCTGCGGAGGCGGTTCCGAATGTGTCGAGGGTATGGAGCAGTTGCCCGGCCGCGTCGCTGTGTTCTGCTTTTAGCCGGAGCGTCCGGCCCCCTTCCGGTTGCTTGTCATAGATTAGGGGCTCGGAACGCGCTTTGTATTTCTTAGCTGCTGCCCTGAATGCCCGCTGCTCCCGCTCTGTCGGGTCGCGCTTTGCTGGGACAACCGCCGTCTGATCTTTCGCCGACTTGGGCTTGGTCATAGGAAGCCGCTCCCCGAGTGTCCCTTGAAGGCATTGGCGCGGCGGATGTAGCCGACCACGGTCCGCGGATCACGGTGGCCCGACTGATCCATGATGCGGGCGAGATCCGCGCCCCGCTCGGCCGCCGTAGTGATGTAGCCGGCCCGCAAGCTGTGCGCCCCGAAGGTCGACGCATCGAGGCCGGCAGCGGTGCAGTAGCGCTTGATGATGTCAGCCACGGCCTGCGTCGTGAGGCGGGGAGGCTTTACGTCAGACTGACGTAAAGGTGCGGAGCCGATGGCCTCCCCCGTGGGGTGGTGAAACGCCACCCCATCCTCAGAGGGGTGGGTGCTCAACACCCCCTCCTCGCCCCCCTGTGCAGATTTGCGCACCCTGCCCGACCGCGAGATTGGGCGGAATACAGGCCCCGAGACGATGCCGGCCGCGTCGAGCCATTCGCGCACCAGGGCGACGGGGCGGATGAACCGGCCATGCGGGATCGCCTTCTCAAAGCCCCTGCCCTCTTGGTCGACCTTGGACCGGCGGACCATGACGCGCAGGCCTTCCGGATCCTCACGCAGATCCTCGACATTGAGGGCCACCAATTCGCTCCGGCGGAACGCACCCGCGAAGCCGAGCGCCAGCAAGGCCCGATCCCGCTTGCCCGTCAGGGTGTCGGGGGTCCGCATCAGGAGCGCCGCCAGGACATCGGCGGTCGCGGCGGCCTTCTGTGTCGGGGCGACGCCGACCTTGCGCCGGGCTCCTCGGATCGCGGCCCGCACCCCTTCATCGTCTGTCGGATCTGCGACGCCGGCCAGCTTGTGCGCGTACCGGATCGCGGCGAGGCGCCGGCCGAGAGTGGATGCGGCGCGGCTTGCCTCCGCTTCCGAGACGATGAACGCGGCCACGGCCTCGGGGCTCGCCGGCAGGGACCGGAAGCCGAACCGGGCGCACCAGTCCTGAAACACCCGGGCGTCGGACGTGTAGGCCCGCACGGTCGCATCCGACTTGCTCGCGCGTTGATAGGCGCGGACTATTGCGGCGGCCTCGGCCGGTAGGTTGTTTCCATGATCGGAAAGAACCTCGGCCGGGAGTTTCGCGACTTCCTCGTAAAACTCCGTGGTCATGGCTCAACAGCCTCGGCGAGATCCGCCGCGATCTCAGCGACACCACCTGTCCAAGCCTTGTCTGAATTGGACGAGACCCAACCCGAGACCGCGCCGGCCAACGCCACCGGGCCCGGCAGATCAATCGCGGCGAGCGCATCCGCGACCTGCTCGTCTATCTTGGCCTCGCGCAGCACCCGTGCCGTGATGCGCTGCTCAACCTGCTCAGCCAACTGGCGCTTGGCCTCGTCCGTGATGACGGCGGTTGGCGGGATCACCTTGCCGACCCCGTGGGCCTGCATCTTCCCGTCCAGCCACGCAATGAGCTGCGGCGTCGTCATCTCGTTCAGCTCGACGCGCTGCGTTTGAAGCCAGTTCGTCCAGCGCGCGCCATCCTGACGGGTCTGCACATAGTCGGCGACAGCCTTACTCCGATCCGACGCCTCGACGCTCTCAGGGCTCAAGCCCATCCCGAGGGCTTCCCACGGATCCAGGCCGAGATTGATGACCTCGACCCGGCGCGCACCGCGGGCCTTGGTCTCGTGCAAGAGGGTCTGAAAGATCATTGTGCCGAAGGCGTCGGCATCATGGACACAGAACACCCGGATCGGCTCGTCGCCTTCACCGAGCAGATCAAGAAGATCGCGCACCGCGCGGGTGGTGAACCCCTTAGACGTGACGAGCGCGCAGTCGTGCCGCTCCGGCCAGCGGGCGGCCTTCAGCGCCTCAAAGAACCCTTCCTTTTCGAGGTAGAGGATCTGCCCAAAGGTCCAAGCAGGGCGCTCGTACTGTTCGACCGCCAGCGTGCCGAGGCTGATGTCTTGACCTAAATGCGGATGGTAGAGCGTACCTCTCGGATCCCGATACATGCCCGGGATATCCTCGTTCTCAGCCTCATAGTCCGTGACGATCTTGCAGAAGTTCTCCCAGGACGGCTCCTTGCCCGTCACCCCGATCACGATGGGGCGCAGGACGTAGAATAGCTGCCGCTGGTTGAAGCGGTACTGACCGTCGCCGCTCGCCTTCGCTACGGCCGCGTCGAGGTTGCGCAGGATGATGTCTTTGTGCGTCGTGCCGGCGGCGACCGCCGAAGGCTGGCGGGGCATGGCCCCACGGGCGCGCCGGGCCGCCTGCTCGATGGCCGCGATGATCTCCAGGACGAACGGCGAAAGGTCCGGCTCCTTCCCGTCCGTCGTGACCGGGCACCAAGGCGTGGTGAGGTTGACGGATATGGAGTAGCGGCCGGGCGCGATGCGATTGCAGCGGTGGTGGAGCCCGCAGCCCGAAAGGACCAACTCGCCCTTGCTCCGCCAAGCCTCGATGTTCGCGACGGCCGGCGTGCGGTTCACGCTCATGTTCACGTCGATCTCGTCGCCGCCCTCGTCCCGGCGTTCTGCCGTAGCCCACGCCTCAATCACGAACGGGATCTCTGCCTTCGGCTCGCGGCCCCCGATCGTGGCCTGTCCCCGCTGGATCGCATACGAGATGGCTGAGCTATTCATGCGCCCCACGTGGCCGAGACGCGCGGGACTGACGGGGCGGGCTTCATACCGGGCGACCGTCAGCAGTTCACGAGCCTGATCCCGAGAGAGGGAGCGGCATGGTGCGCCCCTGAACGCCTTCGTGATCCGCCCGGCCTTCGCCCCGGTGCAACCGTCCAGCCGTTCGATGAACTCGCGCAACAGCCGGTCGCCTGCACCCTGCAGAAGGTCCCAGAACGCGTCAGCGTCGTACCACCATGGCGACGGCTTGCCCGTGTAAGCCTCGCCCCCGCCAGCCATGGTGATGGCGAACTGCGCCCACTCAAGGGTATGGGGGTCGACCGGTAGCGCCGGCCCGAATGCGATCTCGACCGTCGTCCCTTTGAACGCCTCGACGGGCTCGACACGCTCGATCGCCGTGGACCCGTCCGCCTGCGGGACGAGGGTCAGCCGGCGCCCGCGCGTCGTGACCACCAACGTGCCGTCCGACGCCGCGACCGCGCCGACGACGACGCGCAGGCCGTTGCCCATCGCCCCTCGGCTTGGGAGGCGCCAGAGCTTTGACGAAACCAACGGCCGGTTCACACTGAACAGCCGCGCTACGGCCTCAGGGCCGCCCTCGATCCCTTTGCCGTCATCTTGGACCACATAGCGGCCAGGAGCGACCATCGTCGCGGTAACGGTACGCGCGCCGCTATCAAGGGCGTTGTCGGCCAGTTCCTTGAGGACGAGCCGGCGCAGCAACTGCTTCCGGACACCGGCCTTCTGCGCGAGGGTGTCGGCCGAGCGGAACAGCGTCCAGTCCGGCCGCTCGAATTGAAATTCGGCGGATTTCGACGGGTCCGGTTGGCTAGCTAACCGCGGGTCCGAAATGGCGCCATTCTTCAACGGGTCGGCCATGGCCTCAGCTCTCCGGTCCCGAATAGGCGTCGGCTTCGGTCCGCCCCATCTGCACGGCCAGCTCATCCCGCCAGCCGGCCGGCAGGGCGTGCCCCCGCATCCTGGCCCGCGCCTCGACGGCGTTGAGCACCCGTTGCCAGTGCTCCGGGGCGAGCTGCCACGGCGCGCATGTCAGGCCGAGATTGCGGACAGCGCTCGACGCGGCGTCTCGCAGCGGGGCGAACGCGTCTGCGGGGGGAAATAGCCGAGGCTTCATTTCTTTACGGCCCTTTCGGTCCGCCTCGCCTGAAACTTTCGAGAATGACCCTTATCGCAAGTTACAGCATGGATGCATCGGGAGCAAGCCCGCGAGCTAACTTGATAGCAAGCAATCCAGACCGCGAGCCCGCAGGACCGCACGGGAGCATGATGCCGGTATCCCAAGCTCGCGAGATGCCGAGCCCGCCAGTCCCCCAAGATCGCAGGATTGAGAGACCGCTACCCCTCGGGGGTGTCGACGGCCGGCATGGCCCCGGCCTCCCCCGTGGTGGGCACCGTGACCACGGCCGGGCCGAGTCGGAGGGAGGCGGACCGCCAGTCGAACTCAACCCCGAGCGCCACGGCGGCGCACGCGAGCCGGTAGGTATGAAGGGCGCGCGGCGTGACGAGCTTGTCGGCATCGAACCGACCCGCCTCATAGGCCGCGATCGTGCGTTCCGAGTACCCCGTCAGTTCGGCCAGCTTCGGCCGGGACAGCCCCATTGAGATCCGCCAATCCCGCGCCGCCGCCCCCTCGGCCTTGACGTCCTCGGCCATCGCGACGCGGTGCCGAGCCTTATCGATGTCGTCTTTCAACCGGGAGAGGATCTGCTTGCTGTTCGCGGCCATGGACGGTCCCTCGGGCTGGCGGTAGATCGGGAGGGTTCGCGCGGCTCGGCGCTTCCTCGTGGCGGGCGGTACGGGCAAAGGCCCCGGTGCTGGACACACCGGGGCCATCCTATGTTCGGGGCCGGGCGGTTAGGCGGCCTTCAGTTCGGCCATCCGCTCCGACAGGACCCAGAGCGCCCGGTTCAGCGTCACATTGCCGTCGATCCCGTTGACGGGGCGCGTGGAGCGCCGCGAGGCCGCGCGGGTCTCGGCGTTGCGGTGGATGTAGTCGAGGCCGCCTTGCGTCAGGTTTTCCTGAGCGCGGTTGAAGGTCCGCCAGAGATCGGACCCGGCATCGGCCGAACGGCGCGGGGCGTTCACCTGACGCGGGGTCACGGGCGACGCCTCGCCGGCGAACCGGAGCGCGGACGCGGCCTCGGCGAAGGCTTCCTGTTCGGCCGGGCGAAGGTCGATGCGGCGCATCTCAGCGACCCGCCGGTCAATCTCGGCGCCCGTGTCGATGACACGATAGGCACCCTCGATCACCTGCTGGACGATATCGCCCTTGTGCGGGATCCGGATCGCATGGGCCTCGCCCTCGGCGACCACCAGACCGTTGCTGCACACCATGCGGAACAGGCCGCTCATGAGCTGGTACGACGACGTGCCATCGTGGCTGTTGAGCAGGATCACTTCCCGCTGGCTGTCGCCGACGAGCGCGGTGCCCTCCCGGCGCAGCCGCAGAAGGTGCTTGGTGAACCCGCGCTTGTCCGCGTCGCGCGAGCCGCCCTGCCGAACCTCGAAGGCGTGGAACCCCTCCCGGGCGAGGCCGCGCAGAACCTCGACGGTCGGGATGTGGGTGTAGCGCTCGCTGCGGCTGGCGTGCTTGCTCTCGGCGAACACGGACGGGGCGACGTTCTGGATCTGGCTCTCGGCCAGGGCGCGATCGGAGCGGACGATGGTCGCGCCAGCGCCGAACCGGGCGATGCGGGCGGACTGGATCGTGCGGACATCATGGAACATTGGGGTTTCTCCTCGTGGCGCCGCTCTGGACAGCGGCGGCTAGCTCGGCACCAGTTGCCGGGCACAAGGATGATTTACGGCACCTGTTGCAGGCCGTCAAGCACCTGTTGCAAGATTTTCACTCGTGAGGCTGCACTAGGTGCAACAAACCGCATCGGGCGCTATCAAGCTACCAAGCCCCCTAGACCGCTCCATAGCATCGGCCCTCACTCGGCCGGGCATCCGAACGCCGCGCCGAACGCCAGTTCCAGGACGTAGCTCGGGTGCCGATCCCACAACTCGGGGTGCGCCTCGATGAACTGGCGGCCAACGGCCATCACCTGTTCCACCCCGACCCCGGGGCTCGGGCATATCTCACGCGACATCGACATGCGGTCGAAGGCCGCCAGGATGTAGCCGGTACAGAAGTTGGCCCCAAGCGGGTTCTTGCCCTCCCGGCAGATGGTCGCCAGCACTGACGTAGTGGCCGTGCTCAGGACATACGGCCGCTGCGTCGGGGCCGCTCTCGCCGGCAGGCTCAAGGCTATGGCAACGAGCGCCCCTGCCGCCCGCGCCGTGATAGCTCGCAAGCTCGGGATCGTGCTCACTTGCTATGCCGCGCCACGAAATCGCGGATCGCTTCCTCGCATATGTCTTGGATCGTGCGCTCTTGCTCGGCCGCGATGACCTTGAGGCGCCTGCGGGTCGCCGGGTCTATCCGCGTGAGGATCTGCACCCGGGCATCGGCCTTGGCCTTCACGGTCGCCGCCGCGGTCGACCCGGGGCCGGACCCCGCCGCCGCCGGCTCGGCCGACTCCACGGGTTCACTGACACCGTTACCGGTGACGGCCGGCGGATCCTTCCGGGCGAACCGGCCCGTCAGGCTGTTCAGGGCAGGGCGTGCGGGCTTGCTCATCGTGCCTTCCCTTCGGCGGACAGCGCCGCCTCGACTTCCTGCCAAAGCGCGGCGACCTCGGCCGCGGCCTTCCCGTCCGGTTCGTGTTCGTTGACCGTGGAGCCCGTCAGGATGGCGTGAGACATGGCAACCCGGTTCGCGAGGGCGGTTGCCGCCACGGTCGCCCCCATCTCAATCAGGGCCGCCCGCGCCTCGGCGACGATCGACGGCTCGGCCGACCCCGTGCGGGCCGGGCAATGGTTCAGGACGGCCAGAGGCGCCTTGCCGATCCGCTTCGCGAGATCCAACGTCGAGGCGACGGCGGCCAAGTCGAGCGGCCCCGGCCGGGTCGGGACCAACACGAGATCGGCCGCCCGCATGGCCCCTAGAATGCTGTCCTCGGCGTGCGGCGGGGTGTCGATGATGATCCGGCCGAACCCCTCGCGGCGGGCCGCCTCGACAAGCTCCGGCAGCTCGCGCGCATCCGCCTCGATCAGCTTCGGCTCATCCGGCCCACGGATCTGATGCCACCATGTGAGCGACCGTTGCGGGTCTATATCGAGCAACAAGGCAGGGCGGTCAGCCTGCGCCGCCAGGACGGATAGGTGCATCGCGAGCGTGGATTTCCCGACGCCGCCTTTTCTCGACGTGATCGCGATGACCTGCACACTCGCCCCCGTTCGATGCGATCAAGCTGGGCAGCAATCGAGCCCGCGAGGGATCCTGTCAACGAGTCCCCGAGCCCGCAGGATCGCCCGGCATCATGCCAGCGTGATCCCGCGGTATCAGGTTGCGCAGATCGCTTGATAGCAAGTTAACCGGCGAGGCGGGGCCCGCTGCTTACGTGTGGGAGCGCTTGGGGCGCCCGCGATCCTCGGCCATTACCTCGCGGCAAATCTCAAGGATCGTATCCTCTCCCATCAACGGCCCCATGCCGCCGATCGCCTTGCGAATGTCGGCCTTGAGCATGGCGGCGGCGCCGGCAAGCGCCTCGGCATCGAGGGCGAGGCGTTCCCGCGAGACGAAGCAGTCGGGCGCGATTTGGACAAAAGAGCGGAGGGATTGGGAGCGCATGGCCTGTTCCATAGCGAAGCGCGCGCCGTGGAGGCGCGCGGGCGCAAAAGAGTGGGAAGGGTGTCGCGGCTCGCTTTTGACCCGCTGGCGCTGACCCGGTGCCGCAATGGCGATGGGTGCTCTGGCTCTGGGGCGCTACGGGCGAGAACCGGCCACGCGCGACACAGACAAGATGCGCCGACAGAGCCTCAGAGACAAGCCCCGTCCTGATATCATGATCCCGAGCAAGCGAGATCCCGAGATGGCGAGCAATGGCAACCGAACCCTGCAGAGCGACGAGCGGCGGCCCGAGTTGGCCCGCGTTGTTCCCGCCTGACGGCGGACGGCTTCGCCGTCGCGATGGTGACAAAGGATTTCAGGCAGCAAGCCACGTCATCAGGTTGGCGGCTGCGCTCCGGCTCAGACCGAAGCGGCCCTGCAGCGCATTGGCGAGCTGCGGCCGGCTGATACCGATCTGACGGGCGACCGCCTCTTGCGTCATCTGCCGGACCCGCTGCGCGTCGCGGACTGCGCGCACGAGATCGTCAGGCAGGACACCTCCGGCATAATCCGTGAGCACGTCGTTGAAGTGCCTCCACTCCCCGCCGCCGAGCATGTCGGGGTGCTCGGAAACGCCCCCTTCCGGTAGAGGCAGCGCGACGGCACGACCGGGCGGGGCTGCCCTCGGCTTGCCTCTGGGCGCATGCCCGACAGCGCCGACGCTTGGGCTCGGGCGGGCGGATCTCGCTGGACCCGGAACGATCTGTTCTGCGACGTGAGACCGGCCCGTCACGGGCTTAAGATGCTTCGCATCTGCTGCCGACGAAACAGTCTCACGGTCCCGGATCTGGGCTGGCAGGGTGCCGGCTTGCTGCTTCCGGAAGTAGGTCGCCCGGCTCATACCGAGAGCGACCCACGGCTCTAGCGCGGCCTTCGACTGCTCCCGGGGTGTGGCCCCCTTGGCGATCCGGCGGGCCTTCGCCTTCTCTGCCTCCCGAGCCCGCTGATAGGCTGCGAACTTCCGGGGCGTCATGCCGGCCGGGCGCATGCGCGTGATCCGCGCCCGCTCCCGTTCGTCTACCGTCAGGCGCAGCAGGTCGCCCAACGCCTGAGCGGACCACCAGAGCCGTTGCCGCCCGTCGCGCTCTCGGGCCTCGGCGATGCCCTCACGGATGGCGACGCGGCCGAGACGAGGGACGACGACCCGGCACCAATCGGCAACGCGGTCCTCAAGATCCTCGGCCAGGGGACCGCCGGCCTTGGCGATGAGCCAAGGGAGGGCGGCCCGCAGGTAGGCTTCTCCATCGTCTGTATCGCATGGGCCGCGGTGTCGAAGCTGGATTAGGTCGCCGATCTCGCAGAGGGTCTGACGGTCGCCCGTCCAATTCGAGCGGCGGTTGCGAGGCGCCCGGATCTTCCGCTCAAGAGCGACGGCTTGGCTCTGCGCCCTAGCCCGTTCCACCACCTCGGCTGCCATCTTGTCAAAGATGTCGAACATCCTCGGCGGTTCGGGATCCCGGCGACCCATCAGGCGGCCTCAAGCTTAAGGCTGAGCTGCACCGGCTTTCGGTAAGGCGCCTGGGCGAGGGCGGAAGGGCGCTGCGCGTCGAGCAACCGCCGGGTGTGGTTGATGAGTGAGACTAATTCGTCGTGGCCCGTAAACCCGCGTTCGAACCATAAGTGAGCGCCGATCGCTTCATCCGAGACGTAGGCCCCGCCGTGCGCGTCGCTTCGCCGGCCGAGAACATCGGCGGCAGTCTGAGCGATGGAACGGGCTAGAGCGTCCTGCACGCGGGCCTCTCGGCGGCTATGACTGATTTTGGGCTGCGGCCGGTAAAGCTCAAGGGCGGGGCCGTCAGTGCTCCCCGCGTGTGCCATCGCGGCGGACCTTGAACCGGATCCCCGCGCCTCCCCCGTTCTCGGGGATGAATTCGAGCCCGGCGCCTTCGAATGCTTCGACCACGGCCCGGTTGTTCATCGTCGTCAGCCGCGCGGTTTCTTCCCGGCGCTCGAATGCCCCGATCGTGGATTTCGAGACGCCAGAGGCCTCGGCCAAGTCTGATTGCTCCCAACCCAAGAACGAGCGGCCGGCACGGCAGAGGCGAGGGGACAACGATGCGATCACAGGCCACCTTTTTTGAACCATCAGATTGTACCTGAGGCACAAGGCTGTTGACAAGGCGCATCCTAGCGCACTAGATTGCTTCTCAGGCACAAGGTTGCCTCTGAGGCCGCAATGTCCAACCGCACTGTCTCTTGGAACCGCATCTCCCGCTCGCTGCACGACAGCAAGCCGAAGATCCCCGCCGGCCTTCTGTCCGCCACCGCCCGCATTGACTTCACGGTGCGCGCCACCCGCCGCCCGCTCTACGCCGCCGGCCGCTTCGACCGCGCCGCGATCATGGCCGCCGCCGCCAAAGCCGCCCACGCCCATCAGGAGCGCTTCGGCGGCACCTGGGCCGAGGCGATGTCCGTCTGCCTCACCGCCGCGTGGCGGTCCGCCAAGCTCGCCCGCCACATGGCCGCGCACTGAGGAGCCGCACCCATGCTCTCCAACCTCACCCCTGACCAGATTGTGTTCCTGGCTTGGCTCACGCCGGTCTTTCTCGGCGCCAGCAGCATCATGTTGGTTCGCGATCTGCCGGCCGTGCGCCGCTACCTCGGCGAGGTGGCGTGATGCTCGCCGCGCTCGCCGCCTTCTCTATCGCTGGCCTCTGCACCGGCACCGCGTTCCTAGCCTCGTGGATCGAGGAGAACGGGTTCCCCGAGCTGCCGACCTTCCAGCGTGCGGCCTTCGTCCCGGCTCCCGCCCCGGCCGTCGCCGCCCTCGCCCCGATCTGGTGCGAGCGCTCCCGCCGCTGGCGTCACCCCGTGACCCGCGCCTTCGTCAAAGCCCCCGCCGGTCACTGAGGAGCCGCCGCGATGTCCGCCCGCATCAACCGCCGCGCCCTCGCCGCCGGCCTCCTGGCCGCCATGGCCGCCCCTGCCATCGCCAAGGATACCCGCTCGGTGGGTATCCTCCGCGGCGACGACACCGCCCGGCTGCCGGACCACGCCGCGTTCTGGTCCCGCCTGCCGCTGCCGTTCTCGCTGGCCGAGGCGTGGGGCAAGCTCTCGCCCGCCACGCAGGCCGAGATCGGCGCCGCGGTGCTCGGCATGGCCCTCGCGCAGTACGTCTATGGCGACGGCCGCGCCGAGGCCGACCAGTTCACCGACGAGGATCTGCGCGCCGAGGCGTCCGACGTGGCCGATGATCTTCTGAACCAGATCGACGGCCGCTTGTGGGTGCTGCTCCCCGACCTATACGGGCCGGACGGCGACCATCCCGCTTGGGCCTATGCCGCTGGCATGGTCCACCCGCTCGGGGCCATCCTGCCGGAGCCGCCGGCCGAGCCCGCTGCCGCGCGCACCCCCGATCCGATCTTCGCCGCGATCGAGGCTGCCGACGCCGCTCGGCAAGCCCATCAGGCCGCGCACGATGGCTTGGACGAAGCCGACGATGCGCAGATGACCCGGCTCGGCGAATTGGTCGATGCCGACCGCGCTGCATTCGAAGCCCTGGCCGAGATCATCCCGACCACCCGCAAGGGCGATGTCGCCCTGGCCGATTTCTACCTGCGCATCCTGGACGATCCGGACGGGCAGGCCACGGCCCATCTCGGGCATCTGCGCGACGTGCTGGCGGGGGGCGAGGCGTGAACGACAACCTTGCCCGCCGCAACCTTCTCGGCGCCGTGCTCTCCACGATGGCCGTTGGCGCCCTGTCTGCCGCGACAGCCGCCCCGGTGTTGCCGGCATCACCCGATCCGATCTTTCCCGCCCTGGCCGCGTGGGAAGCCGCCGACCGCGACGTGATGCGCGTGTATGCCGAGACCAAGGGCGACGACAGCCCGGAGGCCGATGCGCGCTGCGATGCCGAGTGTCGCCGCCGCGATGCCGTGGGGGTCACCCTCGGCGCGACCACGCCGACGACGCTTCCCGGGGTCTTGGCCTTGGCCCGCCACTACACGGCAACCGCCAGCGACCCGGAAAGCGACGGCCTCACCCACCTAGTCGCGGCCTTGAACGCCCTCGCCCGAGCCTCGCCCGAGTAGCAGCCGCCCGCCCCGCCGCGGGGCACGCCAGCACCACCGACCCACCGACCCACCGCCACGAGCCCGAGCCGGAGCCCGAACGATGACGCACGCCCGTATCCCGAATTTCAGCCACCCCGCTCTGGCTCGCGTCCGCATCACGGACAGCGGCAAGCCCGTCCGCATCCCCGTGGATCGCCGGTATCGCAACCTGCCGGACGAACCGATCCCGGGCGAAATTGAGCCCTGGCAGGCCGTGACCCCGATCCGGCCGGACACCGCGCACAGCCGCAGCCTGCGCTTCCTCGACGCCACGGGCGAGCTGCTGGCCGCCGTCGCCATCATCGGCGGGGGCATGGTGCTCACCGGCCTTGCCACCCTGTTCTGACCCAACCCGCACCCCGAGCGGGCCGGCTGCCCGCGCCCCTCATTCGAGGATCCCGCGATGTCCCTGCGCACCACCCTTAAGAGCCTGATCCGCCGCAGCCCCGCCACCAGCCTGCGCGAGCGTGCCACCGAACTGCGCGGCAGCCTGAGCCGCCGGACTGTCGTCGCCGGCACCGTCGCCGCGGCTGTCCCCCTCCCGGCGCTCGCCGCTACCGTGGCGCCCGCAGCCGCGCCGTCCGACCTCGCCCGCGCTTGTGACGCCGCCGTCGCGCATCTGGCCTGGATCAACAACCCGGCACACCCCGACGACGCTTGGCCGGACGAGCGGTTAGAGGCCGAGTTGGGCAAGGCCGAGGACGTAGTGTGGCGCGCGGCCAATGAGCCGGCCGCCAGCCTTGATGACCTCTCGGCCAAGGCCCGCCTCCTGATCGCAGACAGCGGGCAGCATCTCGGCTGGAGCAAGTTCGCGGGCGACCGCGCGACGCTCACGCTCCTGCGGGAGGTAACTGCCCTCGCGCCGACCCGAGCACTGCCGCCTGCACCCATGGCCGCCCCTCCCGTCGAGCGCGCCGAATACCGCGCCCGTCTGCTGACCGCCCATGCCGAACATTGCGCGCGGCAGCCGATCAGCAACACCGCGGAATTCGGGAGCGTTGAGGAGCGCGCCGGGGACCTCGTTGGGCAGCGCCTCTGGGCCACGGCCCGCGAAGTCCTCGCCCTGCCGCCGCCGGCCACCGCTGACGGTCTGGCCCTCACGGCGCTCGCCGCCGCGATCCTGACGGAAGCCGACCACACGGGCGACGATCCGACCAGCACCGCCGCCGTCAGCCTCACGCGCGCCGTCCTGGCGTTCACGGGCGGCGAGCTTCCCAAGGGGTTCATCGGTTTCGGCGACGAGCCCGACCACGAGGAGCGCGACCGCGCTTGCTACTCTGCTGCGGGATCCCTCCCGGCATGGGCCATCGCCCAGGCGCGAGCCGAGATCGCCGCCGAGGACGAAGCCGACGCCTGACGCCGCCGCCGCGCGGCGCTCAATCCGCCGCGCCTCCTGTCATCCTGTGATCCTAGGAGGCTACCCCGTGCGCTCTCTGAAGCTTTCCAGCCTGTTCCGCCGCAACGCCGCTGCGGAACTCCGCGATCGAGCCGCCGATCTACAAGCAGACCTGGCCCGTGTCGCTCGCCCGGCCGTGGTCGAGGTCCCCGAAACCCCGGCCCCGATCCGCGCGAGGAGCGACGACACCGAATTGCTATCGCTCGGCCGCCGGTTCGAGGAGGCTAGGGCACACGAGGTTGCGGCCTGCGAAGCCTGCAACGCCGCATCCAAGCAGAGCGGTGCCGGAGAAGCGCCCCTAGAGCTTGAGGCGGCGGCGGCCGATGCCGGCGACATCGCGGCGGCCCTCGCCTACCAGCTCGCGGATATACCGGCCCACTCCGCGGACGGCCTCCGGCTCAAAATCCGAGCCCTCGCGCACTACAATCCGAGCTTCTTTCGGCTCGGGCTCCCCGACAACCCCGACCCCGATCAGGTGTTGGCGCGGTCGCTCCTGCTTGATGCCCAAGGCGAGGCGCCGACTGTCGAGCCGACCGACTGGCAGAACCCACCGCCCGGCTTCATGGCCTACCCAGCAGACGACCCGCAGGGGTTCGTGATCGTCCGCGAGGGCCTGCGGATGGAGTTGGAGCGCCTGCACCGGATCGCGTCGGCCGAGTACGCTCGCAAGGTCGGGCCGGACGCCGCGGAGGCAAACCGCGCTCGCATCCGCCGGGAACTGCGCCTTGATGCATTCGAGGCCGTGGCCCCGAACGGCGATGCCGAGATCCTAGCGCTTGGCCTGGACCTCGACGCCGTGCACGCCCGCTGGCGAGCCGCGACCCCCGCTTATTGGGCCGCCCAAGCACACATCACGCAGGCCTGCGAGCGGGCCAAAGCGCGCGGCGGACCCGTGCATGCCGCCAGTGTGGCAGCCTGGGAGACGCCCGGCATTTCCGAGGCCTGCGACGCGTTCGATGCCATCGGCAGCGAATTGGAGCGCATCAGCAAGGCGATCTGGCGCACGCCGGCACGGACCCCGCTCGGCCTCGCCGTGAAGGCGCGAGCCACCCTCGTCATGGTGTTCGTGTTCGGTCAGTACGAGCGAGACAGCCACCTTGGCAAAGATGAGGATCTGACGCCGCAGGCTACCCGCGCGCTGATTGAGGCGTGCTGCGCACTGGCCGGCGTGGACTGGAAAGGGCAGCCAATTGGCGAGGAGAGCGCCGCCGCGGTTCCGTCCCGGCCGGCTTTGTCGCGTGATCGCGCTTGGGCCGTAGCACAGGCGTCCGCAGTCGATTTGTCGGCGCTCACGATCCTCCAGCTTCATAACCTGTATGTCAGGTTTTCTAGCGTCGCGGATATCTGGTGCGCCACGAGCAGCCTGCCTTGGGCAAGCGACAAATCAGCGAACCCTTTCCGAGACCTCAACGCCGCCGGGCACATCGCTGAACGGGAAGAGGAGCGCGCTTCCGAGATCCGGTCCCGCCTTGTGGCTGAGATCCGCGCCCGAGTTCCTGCCGGGGACTTTGAGCGGAATTGGCGGCTGGAGACGCTGATCCAGTACGAGCTGCTGTGCGAGGCGTCGTTGCAGCACGCCCCCGAGCTGCGCGCCGAGATCAACAAGGCTTGGGGCGACTGACCGCCCCTCCCTTCTGTCGCCGTGCGTACCGCCCCGGCCGGGCTTGCCGGTGGACTACCAGTCCCACCAAGAACCGAGACACCCATGAGCAAGATTGTCGCCTTCCCGGGACGCTCGAAGCAGCCCGACGCAATGCCGATCCCGCGCGAGGAATTCGAGCGGCTGGCCGAACTCGCCCTCGATATCGTCGATCGCATCGTGGCCATTCTGGACAGTGAGGACGGCGACCCCGACCGCGAGGACGATGGAAACAGCGAGCCCAGCCTCGGCGCTCCGGAGGGCCATGACAGCCAGGTCATTTGGCTGCGGGGCAACGATCGCGACCTAGAGGCCTGAGCGTGCCGACGCGGCTACCGCGGAAGCCCCCGACCGTAAGGCAGGGGGTTCGGCTCTACATCCTCTTGGCGGCTTTCTACTGGCACGGCTACCGCCGGCGGGCTGCGGGGCGGCGTATGATCCGGATCGGCATAGAGCGCGGCTACAGCCGGTGGGAGCGCGCCGCCCGCCGATGGCTGGCCTGTAGTGCCGAGATCGCCGCGTTGCTTGGCGATCCGGAGCCGCCGGAGGTTCACGAGCTGCGCGAGACCCTTGGGGATCCGCCGCCCAGCCGATCCGACGCCTAGGACGCCTCACCCTTGGGAACCTTCACCCCGCCTCGCGCAGCCCGCGCGAGCGGATCCGAGCGGCTGTGCCGCGTCTAACCCGAGAGGCCACCATGTCCGCGACCGTCACCCGCCGCAGTCTCGGCGCCCTGCTTGTGCTCAGTCTCCCGACCTCTGCCCTCGCCAAGCCCGATCTCGCCGCAGATCCGATCTTTGCCGCGATCGAGGCGCACCGGGAGACCGCGCGGCGCGAGGCCGATATCGTCGCCGCCCTGGCGCGGGCCGACCGGCTTGGGCTCGGCCGCACCGGTGAGCTGCGGGCCGACAGGAAGCGGCTGCGCAAGCTCAGGCATAGCAAGCGCCGGGAGCTGCGACGCACGACACCGACCACGCCCGCCGGCTTCCGGGCGCTGGCCGCCTATCATGCCAGCCTCATCCCTGACCCGGATCCCGACGACGTGGCGGGACAGTGCCAGCGCGACATGGAAGCGGCGTGCGCCAGGGCGACGGGCTAAGTTGAACTTGGGGGGTACGCGCCAGATGCGTACCCTCCCCGTCACTCTGGCGTGAGTTCCCCGGCCTCCCCGGCAACGATGATGTCCCGCCAGCTTCCGATTTTCGGCGACTTAAGCTTTGCCTCGCCCATGGCGCCTTGGTTCTGATGGACCCAACGTTCCGCCTCAGACGCCTCCCGCGCGTCCTGTCTCAGGGCAGTCATAGCCTCCTCGGCCGCCGCGTCGTTCCCGTCGACCAACACTTGCCCGTAGTCCGCCAAGCGCCTGACGGCATCCTGCCGCTTCCGCTTCGCCAGTTCGGTCCGCTCCTCGATCCCTTTCGAGATGCAGCCCTCGGCGCGACCGCCCAAAGGTTCGTTCGGCATATCGTCCGCTCCCATGATGGCAGGGCATGGCTTAGCCCGTTCTACCGCCCGCGAGAATTCTCATAGGATCGCTTCGGCCAGGGTCGCCCGCTGCCTCCCGGCAGCCCTTCTTTGGTTCCGCGTCCACACCCTGCCTCTGTGGATCTCCCCTATCCGTGGGGTGCATCGTTTTGCACCCTATGCCGCCCAACAGCGCCGGGGCCGTGGATCGCCCTCCCCGCCGGAGCCATTGCAGCCACTCGCGGCTGATGATGCGGACCACGTTCGGATCGGACTTCCGGCCCTGGTGGCGCCGCTCCTGAATGGTCAACAGCCCGTCGCCCTCGGCCAGCCGGATCGCGCCCTGTGCCAGCCGCCGGCAGACGCCAGCCCGCGCCGCTATGGCGTCGATCGGCAGGCCGCAGGCCCCATGCTGCGCCATCTCATCCCCGACGATCCGCAGGACCGCGAGTTGCCCGGTGGTGAACCGCGAGGCGAGAGCAGGGGGCATCGGGCCGGAACAGGCCAGCCGGCGCCGCCGCTCAATCGCCACGGATCGCTCAGGAGCCCGCTGGTAGGGCTTGGGCGGGAACAGCGTCGCTCGGCCGAGAGGAATGCCAACGGGCGCCACGGCCTCTCTAATCGCATTCCTGCGGGTGTGTAGCGCCTCGGCGAGGCCCTGCGCTTCGTCATCGGTCACGGCTTCGGAGGCGTGCGCCTGCCAGATCGACCGCGACAGGCTGTCGAGCTGCGCGAGCGTGCGCGCGTCCCCGATCGCCGCCTGCATGGTGGCGTGAAACATCGTTCCCGGTCCCTCACGGGCCGCGGCTAGGGTCCAGGCAAAGCCTTCCCGGTGCGAAAGTTGGCGCTTTCGCTTGACTCCCGGCGGGAGCGTATGGCTTGGTGGGAGACAGTCACGTCGGTCCCACCAGACCCCAGGATTTTCAGCAGGCTCCCGTTTGGCGACGGGGGCCTGTTGGCTTTTCAGGGTCTCTTTCTCGCGGCGCTGATCTCCTGATGCCGGCTCACGACTCGCCGAGACGAGCCTAGCCGTAATCGCCCATGTCGGCCGCTCAGCCCAGCGAAGTCAACGGCCGAGTGCGCTGTCTGCGCATATCGCTTGAACTGATGCGCAACTAGCGTACAGTCACCACATGGATTTCGAGTGGGACGATACGAAGGATGCCCGCTGCCGCACCGAACGGGGGTTCGGGTTCGCGGACGCAATCGGCATCTTCCTCGGCCGCACCCTCGAATGGCAGGACACCCGCAGGGACTACGGCGAGGTTCGCATCTGCGCGGTTGGGGAATGGGACGGCGACTTCTACACCGTGGTTTATACCGACCGCCTGAGCGCTGAAGGCGAACCGGTCCGGCGGATCATCTCAGCGCATCACGCGCACAGGAAGGAGCGCAAGGCATGGCACGCATCAGCTTGAGCGAGCTTCGCACCCGCGCCTCAACGGTGGATCGGGAGAAGGTCGACGCGACCACCGAAGCCGAGATCCTGGCGCAGCGCGCCGCCGACCCTGACGCCCCGAGCAAAATGCCGGCCGACGCCCATTCCGTCACGCCGCCGAAGGCCCTGCGGGTCCGGCTCGGGCTCACGCAACCCGAGATGGCAGCCGCTCTGGGCATCCCGGTCGGGACGTGGCGGAATTGGGAGCAAGGCCGGGTTCGCCTGGACCCGACCGCGACCGCTCTGCTGCGGATCGTGTCGCGAGAACCGGCAATGGCGCTTGCCGTCCTTGCCCCGACAGAGATTGCGACTGCCGGCGATGACGTGGCTGAAATCCAGGGACACGTAGGCCGCGAACTAGGCCGCTACCTAGGCAGCGATCTTGGAAAGAAGGGATCCGGGCGCGACGTTGAACGAAGGGCCGACGATCTTATGACGGCAGCTCAAGCCGAGGCCATTTTGAGCCTGCTACCTGAGGGGAAATCGACCCGGCACGGACGGGGCTGACCGAGCGCTACGGCTTAACCGTAAATACAACCGTGGGTCTCGACAGACGCTAGGGCCGCGCCCATCTTGGTCGCCATGCGCTACGCAGTCGCCCTGATCTTGATCGCCGCCGCCACGGGCGCCGCGGCGCAGGTAACGACATCTGCCGGCTTCCCCGTTCACGATGTAGACGCGGCTTGCGCGGCGTTCGCCGACCGCACCGCCAGGGCCGGCAACACGTCCCGCAATGTGGCGATGAACATCTGTCTCCACGAGGAGCAGGAAGGGTATGACACCGCTCGGCTGCTTTGGGACCAAGTCAGCCCGCCGCGGCGCCAGGAATGCTCTGCGCACGCCGATAGCCTCGGCGCTCCGAACTACTATCGCGGGCTAGGCTACTGCCTCGAAGCCAAAGCCGCTGTCGAAGCCAACGAGCGGCAGGGGCAAGGGATGCGAGAGAAACCGCAGGGGTTCCGATACTGATGCCGACCGCCATTCATCGCGCAGCGCTCGCTATCGCTGGGCTCGCCTTTCTCGCCATGCCGGCCCGCGCAGAGGCGCCGGTCCCGAGGATCGCGAAAGGCACGCTGTATGAAACCGTGCGCGCGGACCTGTCCGCCCTCGGCTGGCGTCCGTCCCCGGCGGCGGCCGAGCAATCGGGGTGTTCCATCGGCCGAGAGGACGTGTGCAAGCGCTACCCTGAGGCCGAGTTCTGTTCCGGCACCGGCATGGGGGCGTGCGGCTTCCTCTGGTCCAAGAACAACACGTTGATCCAGGTCCGGACGGTTGGCGAAGATCCGGCCGCCCTGACGCTTCAAGCCATCGCCTGCCGCGCCGGGTGCCGGGCTCGATAGCGCCTATCAGGCGAACATGCTGGACGCGTAGCGGAGATCATCCGCCTTCGATCGCTCCCCATGCCGCCGCCAGAGTTCGGCGGTCTCGCGCGCGTCCCCGTGGGTGTTGATCGTGACGTGCGTGGTTCCCCCTTGATAGCTCTGGTTCTTCACTGAGTTGTCGTTGCTGGTTGAGGATCCGATTGGAGGGGCGTTCAGATATTGGCTCGGGTCGAACCCTTGGGTTGCCGCACCGATGCCCCTGAATTTATCCATATCCAACCGGTTCATGCCCGCCCCGGCCCGAGCAATCGAACCCGCAAAACTCGGCAGCCCTGAACTGGTCGACGGCTGGCCGGGAATGTTCGTCACGCGGCTCAGGTTGCCATCGGCCCCGCGCCTGAAGATGTTCAGCCCGTCCGTATAGGTGTCCTTGTCGATCCAGCCCGGCTTTTTGGCGGTTGACGACTGAGGCGAAGCGGCCGACCCATCCGTATCATAAGCATTCAAGATGCGGTTCGCATCCACCCCGAGAAGGCCTTCCCATTCATCGCGCAGAGCCGCGACGTTCCGACCGCGGCGCTTAATCAGTCGGTCGAAATACTTTTCCTGAAGCTCCGGAGTCAGCACTTCGTCCATCGTGCCGGTTTCCTGCGCGAGACCCCGCAAGGTACTTTCGATGAACTGCCCTCGGCCGACCGGGAAAGCGGAAGATCCGACCTGTTTCCGCATCTTGTTTTGCCACTCAAGCAACTCCCGCACGGTCGATTGCGTGACCGGCTTGCTATACCAGCCATATTTCCCGTTGCCGTAGACCGAATTATATCCGGCCGCCCCCGACTCCCTGCTCTGAATGAGCGTCTTGAGCGCGGTAAAGCGCCCGGCCGGGATCGGGGTGCTGTCGGCGCCGCCTCCCCCGCCGAGGCCCACCGCGTTCAACGCGGCTCGGCCCAAGCGCTTCGCCCGAGACCAAGCGCCCTCACCGCTCGACGGAGTGCCACCGCCAACGCCCGGCAATTCATCGCCGGGGTTGAGCTGCCCATCCGGCCGCCCGCCCGTGCCATTGACCGATTTGGACGGGTCTCCGAGACCGCCGAGCACTGCCCCGACCGCGGCCGTGCCGAGGATCGGGATCCCGAGGGCGGCCAGCACCGGGGCCAGGATCGCGAGCAGCGGCTTGAGATCCTTGAGGATACTGGCGAAGGCCCCCGTTATCTTCGCCACGAAGATGGTCGCGATGAAGACGGCCAGCGCTTCTAGCGCATCCTTGATCTTGTCCGTGTCGGCGACCCACTTGCCCGTAGCCTCATCGACATGCCCGAACGCGGACAGCAACCCGTCGAGGAAGGCTTTCGCCTTGTCGCTGGTGGCGAGTTCAAGCAGCGCCTTCGACAGGCCTAGGACGAGCTGTGCCACTTTGGACAAGATCTCGGCGATTTCGTCGCCGTGCTGCTCAATGAATGTGGTGAACCCCTTAAGGTTGTCACCTACGTCCTTGAAGATCTTAGAGGCAGTTTTCTCGCCGATGATATTGATGCTGTCGAACATATCCCGAAGGGCATGCTGCAACTGCTTGGCATCGTCTGCCGCCTTGTCGGGGTTGTAGCCGAGACGTGCATACTTGGCCCGCTGCGCCGCCTCTTCGGCCGCAAGCTTCGCGGGATCGGTCGCCCGCCACGTCTCCTCAGAGACTCCCATCTCCTGCATGTAGAGGAGCTGCTGTTCGTAGGGCTTCCGGCCGACGCTGGCCCGGAATTCCTTATACAGCTCGGCCGCCCCGCGGATGTTGCCCTGAGCGTCCCGCGCCTCGACGCCGACGCTTTTGAGGAAGGCCGTATAGCCCTGCGGGTTCGCGCGCAGCCGACCCGCGAAGTTCTCCAAATCACTCAGGGCGCCGCCGGCCGTGCCGCCGAGCTGCGACACCGCCTGAGAGAACATCTTGAGGTCTTGGATAGAGGATCTTGTCCGATCGCTCGCATAGGCCATGGCCTCCAACCGGGCCGCGACGTGGGTTGCATAGCCGGCCATTGCGACCGTGAACCCTTGGATTGCCACGGCCGTTGCGGTCGCCACGTTGACCAGGGACCGCATCTGCGCAGCCGCCTGCGCAGCCCGTTCCTTCTGCTTTTTCGCGGCCTCCTGCTCCTGCTTCTCCCGCGCCTGCGCATCGGCCAAGGCTTCCTTGGCGAGCTTCAAGTTCAGTTCGCGCGTGAGCTTGGCGACCTCCTCTTGCGTCTTAGCGCCAGCCCACCGGGCATCTTCGATCGCCTTTTCGGCCTTGCGCACGGCCTGCTCATAGTCCGCCATTGATCGCGTGGCGGCCTGCTGCGATGGCTTGTTTACGGCAAAGCCAAGGCTGACGAGAAACGAGGCGATAACGTCACTCATAGTCTACCGCTCCGCTACTGCTGAAAATCCATAAGCGCTTTCGGCAAGAAGCTGTCCCCGCTGGCCGCCGCGCAATAAAGCGTATCGAACCACTCATTCCCGCGCGTGCTACCGGTCCGGTCAACGCCATACACTCGATACCGCCCATCTGCCGCGATGCTCGGGAGCTTTGCGCCGTTCGGATTTTCATACCCGAAAGAAGGATCAGGCGCAGCTCGATCAATCGAGGCTTCGTCAATCCTAACAACCCGATCCTTATACATGGCTGGGTTGATAAACGTCCGGACGATGATGCCATTAAAGGTCTGCGTCGCCCGGCCGATCATGCCGGTCTGACTGTTCAGCACGATATCCCCGCCGGGCAACGCTTCGGTCTTGTGAACGACGTTGAGCCGCCCCGAGTTGAACGACCAATCCGCGCCGATGTCGCCCGCGACCTTGCGCATGATGTCTCGGGCGAGCCCGAACAGCGGCACGGCCTGCGGATACTTGAAGCCGTCATTGAGCTTCGCCGACATGAACCCTTTCGAGATCCCATAGGGCGCGAACGCCTTCAGGCACTCGTTGACTACATCTTGCCGGGTCGACCCCTTCGGCAGCGTCTTGATTACCTGCCCTTTGATGTATGCTTGATCGCCGTCGCCGCAGAATAGATCCACATATGTATCCGTCCCGTTGACCTTGCCGCGGTTGCCCTGCTTGATCGTTCCTTTGAAGATCGCCCCGTAGTGATCTTGGTAACCCGCCTCCAAGATCACGGACTGGTTCTGCCGGCAGATCGCGTTCTTGGTCGTGTCCGCGAGGTTGAGGAGCCGGATTTCTGCGATGGCTGGCGTGGAGACGCGCTTTTGCCGAACGATGAAATCAACCTGCATGTCATCGAGGGTGTACGTCTTCCCGCCCGTAGTCAGTCGGCAGACGCGCAGATAGTTGTCAGCCATTAGGGATGCCTCGCGCGATCTGCCGCGTCCCGTTCCGCGGCCTTGTGCGCTCGGCGGCGGTTCTCGTCCCGGGTAGAGAGCGCGTCGACCATCTGAGCCACGTCGGCGAGACGCAGGGTCCCGTCGTGCAGATCCCGATAGGAGCACATCGGCGGGTCAGCCATGACGGGCCACAGCAGCCAATCAAGATCGTCGGGAAGCCTCACGGGATCATAGTCCGCCGCAGAAGCCCGAGTTCTTTCAAACTCGACACCGCGTCTGAAAAAAAAACTGCGATGGCATCCTTCAGCACGCTATAGCAGATCCGCAGAACATGGATCATGCGCAGGCTCGGAATAGCCGGGGCCTTGATCTCCGGATCCCAAGTCGGAACCCAAATCTCGCCGTCGAGCATTTCCGTCGCGGACATGCACCGCTCCATGACATAGGAGGCGTCTTCTTCCGTCATGTCGGCGAAAGCTTGGAACAGCGGGGCGCCCCCCTCGATCACGCCCGCGATCCGCTCGCCGGGCTCGCCCTCCCCATCCTTCGCCGCAAGCGCCGTGGCTAGAAGGCCCGCGTTCTTCACCACGGGGGCGACCCGGCGGACGCAATGGAACTCGTCAGCGGCATTCAACGGGGCGTGCCGGAACGTGTCTGGGCCGATGGTAAACCGAGAGGGCGCGCGAGGAGCCAACGGGCATCTCCTATTCGAGGGAAGTCATGGCCGCGGTATCCACGCGGGCGTGGGTCGGGGCCGCGATCTGAGCCGAGAGAGAGGCGAGCATGGCGGCGCGCGCCTCAGGCTGGACGAAGATCGCCAGCGCGGCTTGAAGCGGGGTAGCGGCAGCTCCGGCGCCGATCGGCGCGAGGAGCCCCGCCACCGTGCTCACCGCCGAGGCCTGCATCTGGATCGCCGCGCCTTGGGTCAGGGCGCTCGCGCTGGCCGAGACCACGGCCGCGACACTGGCGCTTTGCCCCTGGACCCATGCCGTCGCGTCAGCAACCGACATGGCGCCCGCTATGACGCTCTGCACGACCCCTGGCAGGGCTCCCGTGATGCCGTTGAGCAAGTCGGCCGAGGCGGTTGGCCCGAGAACCTGAGACAGGGCCATCGTTGCTGGGGCGGCGTCGCCGAGCATGCTGAGTAGGCTGTCGTGGCCGGCGAGCGCCATAAGCCCGGCCTGTCCGTTCGTCAGACCCACGAGGTTGTCACCGGCAGCCTGAAGCGTCGACAGGGCACTCGTCAGGCCGGATGCCCCCGTAAGCGCCGAAATCAGGCTGCTGGCGCCCGATCCGAGCGCCGCTTGCAGTTGGACAGCCGCTTGCCCAGCAAGGTCCTGTAGCCCCTGCGTGAGGCCCGCCATCGGGTTTTGAAGCACGGATGACAGGTTGCCATCCGCCAAAACCTTTTTGAGCAGCCCCGACACGTCCCCGCCCTGAAGCAGCTTCGCGAGCGGCAGGTTCTCAAAGATCGCGGTCGCGACCTTCTTGTGCGGCGTCCCGTCGAGGAGCTGCAGAACCGTTGGGAGAGCGACGCCGGCAGCCATCAGCCGAGCCCGCAGTTGTGCAGGAACTTCGTCGCGGCCTGCTGGATGGTCTGCGCATCAACGTGATGCTTCGATCCGCCAATCTCCGTCTGCACCGCCATGCCGTTGACCTGGTGGGCGGCGCCCTCACGGATCGCGGTCACTGCGGTCGCCGACACGTCGTGCAAGCTCTGCTTGTCATCGGTTCGCGTCTGCGCTGATGTCGTCGAGACACCCTTGAGCTTGTTCGGATCGGATCGCGCCCCCGGCCGGAAGCGCCCGCTCGCCAGTCCGTTTACCTCGCCATCCTGCGGCTGCTGCACGCCCCCATTCTGGCGCCAGAAGCCATGCCCGCGAGTGCTGAAGTCGATCCAACCTTCGTCCCCGACTGCCGTGGGGAAGGTGTGCGTGATCTGACCACCGCCCGAAAAGTTGATCGGGATGTCCGTAAACTCCGGCAGCTCCACATAGGTGACGGTGTTGTCATCCTGGCGCTGCGGGATCTTCACCGCGGCTTTGACGCTGATGGTGTGGCCGTCGTCCGATTTCTTCGTCACGATCACCGGCAAGCTGGTGAATGTCTCGGCGCGCATGGCTTCGACTACCGCGCGCACAATTTCTTCCGTGCTGGGCTGATTGCCGAGGGCAGCTTGCGCCGCGTCGTGGCTGCCGGGTCCGTCGCTCATGCCGCAGGATCCGGGATGAAGAACAGGTGCGAGGTCACGCCGAGGCCGTCGAAGGTCGGCACCTCGCCGGCACCGCGATCCGTGGTCACGACCAAGCTGCCGGGGAACCCAAGGTGCCGGTGCTGATCCAACAGATCCACGCCCGAGACGAGTGAGATGCCAGCCACCAGAACCCCGCCGTTCTCGTCGCCGATATCGAGGATCCAGCAGCCGTCCTGCGCATCGTTGTAGGTCAGACGAAAGCTGTAGATCGTCCCGTTGAGATCCAGCTTGAACCGTTGGGCCTGCGAGGGCACGACAGGAAGTTGAGTCCCCACGGTCATGGGCCGCCCCCAAAGATGTTGTATTGATCCGGCCCGGCCGCCTGAAGTCCGCTAATTGGGTCCGGAGCCGCGGACACGCTGATTTCAGGCAGGTTGATCGTCGCGGGTGGGCTCAGGCCGCTAATTTGACCGTAGTCGATAGGCATAGCGGTTGGCGGGTTGATGCCACCAAGACCCAGAGTGCCGGATGCGGCACTGCCATCCACTTGATAGGCGCCCGGCCCAACAGGGCTTTGGCTTCCGGGGTTGTATGCGCCTGCGAAAGCCTGCGGGCCGACATCTTGGGTCTGGACGGTCCCACGGTCCACAACCGAACCGGTGCTCTGTGGGTTGGCTTGGTTGGCCGGGTTCGATGCGGGCTTCGCCGTGCTCTCACTGCTGGTCTGAGTGCGCGTGATGATCAGCTCGCGGAACGTGAGCCGCGGCAGCATGGCGCTGAAGGTGTTGGCGTTGATCGGGTCGGTGATGCTCTCCAACAGCATGTTGCGATAGAGGCGCCGAGACGTACTCATAGAGAAAGGCTGGCGCGTCGCCTGTAGGGCGAGGAGCTTCCGATAAATCTCCTGAATATATCCGTCATACCCGGCAGAAGAGTCCGACCACCCCGGAAGCATTTCCAGGCGCACTGGTAGCTTGAACGAATGATCGGTGACGGTCGCCCCCGTCTCGACTGGCGCGCCAGTGATCCCTAATGCGTCTTGTCCAACCGCCTCGACGGTTACGTCTGGGACGAACAAGCCAATGCGGAACGGACCGCCGCGAAAGAGGACGCCGCCCGCCATCGTCAGCGAGCCTCAGGCGCGCCCGGCGGACGCTCGCGCGGGGCGCCGGCTACAGCAGCCGCGAGAGCAGGACCCGGGGCTAGATTGAGCGAAGCGATATATTCGGCGATCGGCTCGCGGTACTCAAGGAACAGGTAGCGGCAGACAAGGCCGAACAATGTAAACCCGTCGATATCTCTATACGAGGGGTATTCCTGCCCCTTAGGCCAAATGGGCAACCCGCCACCTCCTTCACGCATCCGGAAAATTCTTGCCGCGCACTCGCGGATAATGAAATTAACCGAGTCTTCATTGCTGGACGCGGCGGCCTCAAGGATGCTTGTGGCGAGGTCCATGGCGTCGGCAATGATCTGATCGTTCTCAGCAAGGGCGGACTGCCCCTCGCCCTCTGCCGAAGCGAGGTTCGCGAATTTCGCCAGCCGCGCGAGGATTGCCTTTCTCCCACCCTCAGGCTTGAGGGCTCCCAAGATGATGGGGGCGAGCCGCCGCGCAATGTGGATCTGTGCGAGAGGATCAAGTTCCGGAGCGGTGTATTTGTGTCCGCCCATCTCGAATGCATGGGTCTGCTGATGATAGCGGAGGCTATCCGGGGCGTTGCTTGTGTGCAGGCCGTGGCTATCGACTCTCCCGCGAGACATCAGCGCCCCCCCTGCTTCGACCGGCGCCCGGCATCCCCGAGAGGTTGACCGGCGCCCGTCCGGCCAGGGATCGAACCCCGAAGAATGCAACGGGCGAACGCACTGACGTTCTGACCGGCCGCCTCGGCTGCCGCGAGAATATCCGCCCTCAGGGGGCGGTCTATCCGGATGTAGAGATGCGACGGGTATTTGACGGACATCGGCGCCTCAAATTGCAGAGACACCGTAACACTGTCCGCTATTTAAGTCTTGCGCTTATTCGGAATGCCAAAGCTAGGCCCACCTACCCTATATTACCGGATAAAGCCTAGAGTAATTAGATATTGCCTGATCTGCATTTGCGGACATGCGCGCTACGCATGCCGCTACTCGGCCAGCCGCGAAAAATGCTGGCCCGTCCGCGTGGTCACTCCGGTCTGAGCCATCTTCGCGAAGGTCTCGATCGTGCGGCCTGCGCTATCCGTCATGTGTCGCCGAACGATCTCAAGCTTCTCAGGGCTTTCGTACCATTGAAGCTTACTGGACACCTTCGCGTCGGCCTCCGCGATAGCTATCCGAAGGTCCCCGTTCGCAAGCGCCGCGAACATGATCATCTCAGCCCCTCCGAGCATGGTCAAAACCGAGTTGAGCCGACCGTCTTTCTGGAGGCTTTGCTCTATCCGGTACTCGACTTCCTCGCTCAGGGACCGGCCCGACTCTTGGGCATGGCCCTCAAGCTGGTCGCGCGTGAAGTCGCTCATCCGGAAGGCGTACTTCGCTCGCTTGCCCTTGGACGCATCCTTGAGAGGACGGCCCCCTTTAGCCCGAGCCCCCGCGCCAACGTCACCGGTCATCATCGCACCTCACAGAGTGGCACAATTTGTACCGCTTCTGACCCGGAAACCGTATTTGATCAAGCCCCGCGCTGGTGGATATCGGGTCAAAAATGACCCGCGCTGTTGACCGCAGGGCAGGCAAAGGCATATTAACGATGAACGGGGCAACCCGAAGGCTTTTATTGGCGAGGTCGGCATGTCCGAAGACATCATTGCAGTGCTCACCAACCCGACTGTTGATGTGCAGTTGGCCGGCCGAGTTCTCGGGGTCGGGAAGAACGCGGCCTACAAGGCCGTAGGCAACGGCACCATTCCGACCATCACGGTTGGCGGGCGCAAGCGGGTGCCGACTGCGAAGCTGCGCGAGATGCTCGGCCTGCCGGCGCAGCCGCCCGCGGCTCAGATCGCAGCCTAAGGCTCATCCTGAATGGATCGCCTCGGCACGGGACTAAAACGTGAACCGAGGGGCCGCCATCCCGCGCCCGATCGACGGCCGGCGCAGCAGACGGAGCAGAAAGCCCCATGAAAGACGAAACCCGCTCGACGCGCGGGGCGACGGCGGGTCTCGGAAAAGCGTTCTTGGCAGCACGCACCGAGACATATGCCCTACCCCCGGCGAGCCTTCAAGCCCAACATCTCACGACCCGCTACGGACTGAGCCCGGCCGTAGCCGCTACGGTCGCCGCGCTTGCCTATGGGCAGGCCGATAACTGGCGGATCCGCGCATGACGCCGCGCCCGATCCCCGCCAGCGTCCGCGCACTCCTGCCCCTCTGCGGGGCCGCGAACGATCACGAAGCCCTCGGCGCCTGCCGGGGTATCGGTCGAAAGCTACAGGCTGCCGGCCTCGACTGGCACGCCTTGGCTGCCGCGATCCCGACCGGCGAAACCGCCCATAATCTGGACGGCTCTGAGTTGTCCCGGCGCCGGGACAATTCGGGAGGCACCTCCCGATCTGAATTTTCTCGCCAGCGAGAAAGTTGTCGGCGCCGACAAGAACCGTGCGCCGGCGCACGCATC
>NZ_JBBXMX010000034.1:0-37728 GCF_038442355.1 Methylobacterium guangdongense | reverse complement strand
CGCCAAGAGCCACGGCTTCCTTGAGGGCGAGCTTGAAGTGGCCTCGGGGCTTCCGCCCATGCTGGCACAGGGCTTGTTTTCAAAACCAGCGACCTATCCCGTGATCATGCGCCTCTCGACCCTGCCTGGCGACATCCTCGACGACAGCGTCTCGACACCCCGCGGCCTTGCCGTGAAGATCATTGGCGTCGAGGGCGAGCGGCTGGAAGGCTCCGAAGGGGACGTCACCCAGGACCTCGTGCTGGTCAACGGACCCGCCTTCGGCGCGCCGACACCGAAAGCCTTCCTCGCCACCCTGAAGCTGCTCGCGGCTACGACCGACAAGGTGCAGGGCTTCAAGAAGGTCGTATCGGGTGCGATGCGTGGCGTACAGGATCTTATCGTCTCCACCACCGGTGCGCCCAACGCCACCGTCGCGACGATGGGCGGCCAGCCCGAGACCAACATCCTTGGCGAGACCTTCTACAGTCAGGTGCCCGTGCGCTTCGGCGACTACGTCGCCAAGTTGTCCGTGGTGCCGGTCGCACCCGAACTGACGGCCTTGACCGACAAGCCCTTGGCGGAGGACGCAGGCCCGAACGCCATACGGGAGGCGGTCGTCGAGTTCTTCCGTGCGAGTGGGGGGCTCTGGGAGGTCAGGGCGCAGCTCTGCACCGGCCTAGACGATATGCCGGTCGAGAACGCCGCCACCGTCTGGCCCGAGAGCGAGAGCCTGTACCAGACCGTCGCGCGGATCCGGGTGAAGCCGCAAACGGCCTGGAGCGAGGCCCGGTCGAGCGCGGTCGACGACGGCCTGTCGTTCAGTCCGTGGCACGGGCTCGCCGCACATCGGCCCCTCGGCGGCATCATGCGCTCGCGCAAGCAGGCCTACGAGATGGGCAAGCGCTTCCGCGCCGAGCGGAACGGTCGCACCATCGCCGAGCCGCGGGAGGCAATGGTGTTGCCTGACTGATCGAGTTCTTTCGGCGGCTGGAGCCGGCTTCGATTTCGCATCCCTCCGCGCGGTCGCACTTAGGCGGTTACCGATATGCGTGCATGCCCGGGATCGAGGTGGGCCTTCATCACAGGACTGACCAGCGAGCTGATTGCGATCGCCGCGCTGCGCGCCGCAGAACCATCACGCGACGCACGCTTGGTCGAGATCCTCGGTCGACCTGTCATGAAACCACAGCCGGTCGGCGCCTACGTGCCAGCGCGCCGGGTCGGCAACGTGCTCTACCTCTCGACGGCGGCCGCGCGGGACGGACACCCATGCCGAGCGGCTGAACCGGGATCTCATCACCTTCCTGTAGGGCTGACCCACACTCCGCTCGCCATCGCCAGCATGATCCGAGGAACCATGACATTGAGCCCGACCCTGCAGCCCGTTACCATCGGCGACCTGACCCTCAAGAACCGCATCGTGAAGGCGCCGCTGATTCGCACCCGGCTAAGGGCGCTGGGTCTTGAAGCGATCGCGCCCGGCGGCGGCGCGCTGCAGTCCGGGGCGTACTGAGCGCGTTCCTCCACACCATCCACACGGCCCCCACGAGCGAGGCGCACGCATGGGTTACCGGTTCCTCATCGACACCAACCTGCCGATCGACACGGACGACGAGGCCGTGGCGGCGGTGCTGCGGGGGTTCGACGTCGCGGTGGACGGCTCGACCGATCTGCCGCTGATCGGCCGCAGGGTCGCGGGGCACGAACCCGACCTTGCCTACATCCCCTCGGCCGACTGGCAGCGCGCCCTGCGCCGGGGGGACCGCCACTACCGCGGCTTCGTCATGCCCACCTCGAAGTTCACCGGCAGCACCGACCTGCCCAGCGTCCTCGTGGTGCGCAAGGACGACCCGGCCGAGGGTCTGATGGACTTGAGGGGGGCGAGTTACGGCTTCATCAACAGTTCCTGCACGTCGAGCTACTTCCCACCGATCGTGATGCTGCACGCCCATGGCATCCGGTTCGCAGATTTCTTCGACGGCCGGCCGGTCGAGGCGTGGCAGGGGCAGGTCGACGCCGTGACCGCGGGCGAGGTGCGCGCCACCATGGTGCCGGAGGACGTCTGGCGCACGACGCCCGGCAACGCCGACACGACGAAGGTCATCGATCGCTACGAAGACGCCAAGCCAGCCGTCATCGTCGCCCGGCGCGGCCTCGACCCCGCACTCCTGTCGGCGCTGACCGATGCCCTAGTGGATTGGGTGCCGCCTTGGTCGGGGGTCTACGGCTGCTTCAAGCCGTTCCTCTACGCCGACGTGCATCACTTCTTCCACGAACTTGGCAAGCTCCCGGCCAATACCTGACCCAGCGAGCGATGTCTCGAATTCATCGTAGGCGCTGCCTCGGGGTGGACGTCAAAGACGCGCTCGTCCTGGCGGAAGGCACGGAGATCTGAACGATAGGCGCTTCGGCTGCGACGTTGGGGGCCTCCAAGCCGCTCGGCTGGATCGCGCCCATTGCCGCCATCCAACCGTCAATGCTGGCAGCCCGAAAGCGGACACTCCCTCAGCGAGTATTTTAGCATCCGGACTCATAGGTATGGCCAAGCGTTACTTCTTCGACCTCGTGTACAGCCGACGCATGAGGCCGGACGGCGATGATATCCTGCTGAGCGATCTTGGTGCGGCCAAAAGGTATGGCACCCGATCGCTTGCCGAACACGTCGTCGCGAAGACGGGGGAACGCGATAAGCAGCTCATTATGTTCGTAAGATTGCCAGTTGGGGGCATGCTGTTCCAGCTGAGCATGGAGATGCATGTGGAGATGGCCGCCGCCGGTAGAAAAGTCGCTCACTATAAAATAAACGCACACACTCGAAGAGTACGTCCTATCGCAGGGCAACCACGGATTATAATCTATGTAAATTTTGAAAAATAGAAAAAATATTACGAGAGAAAGGCGTTTATAGGCAGGAACATCTCCTCGTTGACGCGGTTTTCCAGTCAAGGTCCTCCCAAGGATCTCCGCGAATGACACAGGGAGTTTGAGATGAACGCCAGAACTTTGCGCGTGCCTTTGATCGCTGCGGCTGTGCTTCTTGGAAGCGCTAGCTTAGCTCTCGCACAAGGCGGTGCGGCAGGTGGTGGAGCTGGTGGTGCAGGCACCGGTGGAGGCGCCGGCATGAGCGGCGGCTCTATGGGAACAGGCGGTTCGATGGGTGCGGGTGGTGGAGCCGGCACCGGCATGAGCACGGGCGGTCAGATGAACGACAGGACCGGCACGGGTGGCCGCATGGGGACGGGCAACGCCGGCTCAATGGGAACCGGCTCGGCCGGGAGTTCCGGCTCGATGGGCAACGGAACGGGTGGCTCTTCGGGCACCATGGGTCGCTGATAGCGTCTCACCCCGCCATCCGTCGTAAAATGGGTGGCGGGGCTCTTCTGCCCTACGCAGGTTTGGCAGTTAGCTATCGACGACCCGTGCCTATCTCTCCCCAATCATAGAGTTTATTTGCCTCACACCTCCCTCGATGCGGTGCATAGCTCGTACCGAAACCCGCTGTTCGGTGGTCAGTTCTATATCCGGGACGCTGTCAGGCAGCGCCCGATACCAGCCGTCTGAGGGGGCGTGCTCGTCTCGGGATATGAAACCATGCTGTGCAGAACCGTCGTACCGTTCCTTCTCGCCATAAGCATTGCGACCCCCGTCCTGGCCGAACCCGGCACTATGGGTGAGCCGAAAATACTGATCCATGGCAACTACTGCGGCCCTGGCAACAACGCCCCACTTCCGCCGATCGACGCCCTCGACGCAGCCTGCGCCCGGCACGACGCCTGCACGCCGGACGGTGGGATGCCGTCTCGGGCTTGCAACGTCCGCCTGCAGCGAGAGGCGGATGCGATCTCGCGTGATCCGATGCAGCCTTCTGATGTGAGGGCGATGGCTGGCTTCGTCGCGGCAGGGGCAGCCATGCTTCAGATTGCCGACGAACCCGGTCGCAACCTGACCATGATGCGTCCAGGTGTGAGGCCGTAGCCTTCCGCAAGGCAGGGCGCCCTAACCTCCACGTACACCGCGTGGGAACCGTCGCTGCTCAGCGGGCCTTCCCCGCCCGACATCACGACCGATCGGAGATACCGGCATGCCCTTCCTCGCGGCTAAGGATGGAGCGCAACTCTTCTACAAGGATTGGGGCAGCGGTCGGCCGGTCGTGCTGATCCACGGTTGGCCGCTCGATGCGGACATGTGGGAGTTTCAGCAGCCGGCGCTCACCGAGGCGGGATTGCGCACTATCGCCTACGACCGTCGCGGCTTCGGCCGTTCGGATCAGACCTGGGGTGGCTACGACTACGATACCTTCGCCGATGACCTGAAGGCGGTGCTTGACGCCCTCGACCTGCAGGACGTCGCTCTCATCGGCTTCTCGATGGGTGGAGGCGAGATCGCCCGCTACATGAGCCGGCACGGCGGCGCCCGGGTCACCCGGGCGGCGCTGGTCTCGGCGGTGACGCCGTACATGCTCAAGACCGCCGACAATCCCAAGGGCGTGGATCCGTCTGTGTTCACGGGTATGATCGATGGATTGAAGAAGGACCGCCCGAGCTTCATGGCGACCTTCGCCAAGACCTTCTTCGGGGTCGGGATGCTCTCGTCGCCGGTCTCATCCGACCTGATCCAATGGACCGGCAACCTTGCGATGCTCGCTTCGCCAAAGGCGACGATCGCTAGCGTGACCGCCTTTGGAGAGACTGATTTCCGCGCCGACATGAGCGCGTTCCACGTGCCGACCCTCGTCATCCACGGCGACGCCGACCAGACCGTGCCGATCGACGTGTCGGGCAAGGCTAACGCAGCTGCGATCCCCAGCGCCAAGCTCGTGGTCTACGAAGGCGCCCCTCACGCGATCCCGTTTACCCATGCCGAGCGGCTGAACGGCGATCTCGTGGCATTCCTGAGGGGCTGACCCTCGGTCCGCTCGCCATCGCCATCATGATCCGAGGAGCCATCACATCGAGCCCGATCCTTCAGCTCGTCACCATCGGCGACCTGACCCTCTAGAACCGCATCGTGAAGGCGCTGCTGACCCGCAGTCGGTCTTCGACCGCAGGCGTGCCGCCGGACTTCGCCGCCGACTATTACGGTCAACGCGCCAGCGCCGGCCTGATCGTCTCCCTGGCAACCAACATCTCGCCCCAGGCCGTAGGCTACGCCTACACGCCGGGGATCTGGTCGGATGTATCAAGTCGAGGCCTGAACGCGCGTCGTCTCGACGGTCCACGCCAACGGCGGATGCATTTTCCTCCAGCTCTAGCACACCGGCCGGATATCCCATTCCGACCTTCAGGCGGGGAGCGGGCTCCCGGTTTCGGCCTCGGCGGTGAAGCCGGAGGGGACTGCCTTCACGATGGAGGGGATGAAGCTCCAAGTCACCCTACGGGCGTTAGAAACCGACGAGATCCCCGGCATCGTCAAGGATTGCCGACGCGCGGCCGTGAACGCCAGGCGCGCCGGCTTCGACGGGGTCGAGATCCACTCGGCCGACAACTACTTGCTGGAGTAGTTCGTACGAGACTCAACCAACAGGCGAACCGATCGTTACGGTTGCTCGCTCGCGAATCGTCTCCGCTTTCCGCTCGAAGTGGTCCGCGCGGTGACCGAGGCCTGAGACGGCGGGAACCGCGCCGGCATCCGGCTGTCGCTCGCATCGACCGAACGACTAGGGCGGTTAGAACTGCCAAACAGATTTTGCGCCCAAGAACGCGCATACGAGGTGTCGAACAATGCAAGGGAACCGGCGACTTTTCGAGGATGGGTTACATCTGCTCCACGGAGCGCATCGGCAGGGAGCGGCGCAGGCAAAGCGCAACGACAAGACGGCTACGCTGCCGAAGCTGAAACAGATGCTGGAGGCTGGATCGAAGCAGAACATCGTTCAGCTAAAGCGGTTGGATGAGGTCTTTGCCTCAATCGGCGTCAGGCCCGACCCCAGAAACGATCTCGCCATGCAGGGCATCTGCGATCTCAACGAAGCGGAAATAGCCAAGCACGGGAATGCCGCCGACCGCGACCTCATCAACATCGAGTACGGTCAAGTTGCGGCGCATTTCTACATCGCCCGGTATGGCACGCTGCGTAGCGCCGCACAGGCGCTCGGACACGCCAAAGCAGTCAAGCTCTTAGACCGCACGCTCGTTGAGACCCGCGCGATCGACCGCGCCTTCACGCAACTTTACGATCACCTGCTGGCACGCCGCACTTCGACCCGCTATCCGGGCGAGACCGCGCTCACCACCACGGCGGCCATGCACCCCGGCCTTACGCTCGGGCTGGCGTTTGGCGGTGTGCTGGCCGCGGTCGCACTCTTGGAAGCGGAGCGATCCAAGCGACGTTGAAAGGCGGGCGGACGAGGTGCAACTCCTACGCCGGGTCTGCCGTCGTCTGCTTATGGGGACGAACGAATGTGCCTCAAATGACTGAGACGGGCGCGAGGTCGAACGTCAACTTTATGGCTACCGGTCAACTTCCGTTCGCCACCCGGAGCCGGCCTTACCCAAGGGTCTGACGAACGGCTGCTTTGTGGAGGCGCAAAAAATCGTGGGCGGCCGAGTTGGGTCGGGTGCGGAACGGCGGCTCGGGGTGGAATGGAGCTGGTTCGCTCCTGGTGCACAAAGGTTGAAAGCGGACGCCATCCTCGCGCTCACCCGCGATCTCGAACGCTTACGAGAGCTGGGGCATGAACATCGCGGCGACAGTGTAGGGAGCCTCCGCTCCAAAGAACCAGGCAAGGTCCTCAGCAGATGCGTCGACGACGCGACAGGACGCGGCAGAAGCTCAGATGGATTACCGACCAAATCACCGCATCAGTGAGGGGCCGGTCGTTCCTCTGATCCATGTTGCAGCCGGCTGCCCAAAATGACGGGATAAGCATGCTGGATCGGATCATCCAGACCGCGCAAGGATTTACATGACGCCGACCCTGAAGCCTCTCGCCGAGCAGACCGTCGTCATCACTGGTGCCTCCTCCGGCATCGGCCTCGCAACCGCACGCATGGCCGCCGATCGCGGCGCTCGCGTCATCTTGGCTGCACGCAGCGACGGTGCGCTCCAGCAACTCGCTGACGAAATCAAAAGCAAGGGCGGACGGGCACACGTCGTGGTGGCCGATGTCTGTAAACCGGAGGATCTGACCCGTATCGCCGAAGAGGCGCGCACGACGTTTGGCGGCTTCGACACTTGGGTGAACAACGCCGGCATTGGCCTGTACGGACGCTTGGAGGAGGTCTCCCTTGCAGACATGCGCAAACTGTTCGAAACCAACTTCTGGGGCGAGGTCTATGGCTCGCTGGAGGCGGTAAAGCACCTCAAGAAGCACGGCGGTGCGCTGATCAACGTCGGCAGCGAGGTATCGGAACGGGCAGTGCCGCTTCAGGGGATGTACTCCGCATCGAAACACGCGGTGAAGGGTTTCACCGACGCGCTACGCATGGAGTTGCAGAATGAGGGCGCGCCGGTCTCGGTGACGCTGATCAAGCCCGGACAGATCGACACGCCGTTCACGGTCAATGCCAAGAACTACCTCGACAGCGAGCCGCACCATGTGCCGCCGGTCTACGCACCCGGTGTCGTGGCCGAGGCTATCCTCTCGGCTGCCGAGAAGCCGGTGCGCGACGTCTATGTCGGCGGCGGCGCCAAGGTGATGGCGGAGGTCGCGCATCTAGCGCCCAGCCTGACCGATCGAGGCATGAACGCGAAGATCATCCCGGATACGCCGAGTGGTCGTCCACTGCAGCGCAGCCGTGACCGCAGCGGACTGGATGAGGCGACCGAGATGTTAAGCGAGCGCGGCAATTATGAGGGTCGCGTTCTCGAGACGAGCCTTTACACCAAAGCGGCGCTCAACCCGTTGCTGACAAATGCAGCCGTCGTCGGCGCCGGGCTGGTGCTCGGGGCGATCGTAAAAGCGTTGCCGCACCGTCCAGTGAACATAACCGGATCGGCGGGGAGCACCACGGCCAAGGCGCTGCATATCCATCTCGAGGCCAAGGCCGGACATGAGGCGGAGGTTGAGACCCTGCTCCGGGACATCCTCACTTGTGTCCGACGGGAGCGGGCGACCGCGCCGTGGTACGGTGTCCGGCTCAGCCACTCCACTTTCGGCATCTTCGAAGTCTTCCCCGACGAGGCCGGCCGCGAGGCGCACCTGACAGGTGAGGGAGCAGAGATCCTGATGAAACGTTCGAACGCTCTTCTCAAGGCGCCGGCGCGTCTCGACAAGCTCGACGTCCTGCTGAGCAAACCGGTTTGACCGACGTCATAACCCATCGGACTCTGTTTTAGCATACCGTTATGTCCCTGCAGTTTGAACGCCAGGGCATGGGCCGGACCCTGCTGATGGTCCATGGGCTGGGGGCTAATCTGCGCACCTGGGATTCGCTCTTGACCGCCTTGCGAGGCTCGCGCGAACTGATCTTGGTTGACCTGCCGGGACATGGCCGATCGGCCCAACTCGCGGGCCCGCAGACAGTTGAGGCCCATGCGGACGCCCTCGCCAGCTTTGTGAAGTCGCAATGTCTGACGACAGCTGACCTTGTCGGTACTTCGGTGGGGGGGCCGGCTGGTGCTGGAGTTGGCGCGGCGGGGCATCGGTCGGCACTGCGTGGCGCTCGATCCCGGTGGTTTCTGGTGTGGGTGGGAAACACGCTGGTTTCACTGGACGCTCGCGGCGTCGATACGCCTGGTGCGGTTGCTCCGGCCATTCCATCCTGGCCTGTCGCACCACGCCGTCACCCGCACGCTGCTGCTAGCCCAACTGTCGGCCCGTCCGTGGGTGCTGCCACCGTAGCTTGTCGTAGAGGAGCTGCAGAGCCTAGCGGCCACACCGGTGTTCGATGCGATGCTGTGTGAGTTGGCACGCGGGCCGTTGCGGCAGGGCCAGCAGAGACCCTGGCCGGGTCACCTTAGGATGGGGCCGCCACGACCAGCTGCTGCTGCCGCGCCAGGCTGCCCACGCTCGGGTAGCTTTTCCGTCGGCTCGGCTGCACTGGTTCAATCGCTGCGGCCACTTCCCGCATTGGGATCAGCCTGTCGAAACGGCGCGCGTAATCCTTGAGACGGTCGGCGGGGATGCACTTTGAAAGTGCTTGTCGCAAACCTGAGCCGCGGTCATTTACACGTCGGTTACGGAACGTCCGCTTCACGGCGAAGGGTCAGCGTCCGCTCTTTAACTCCAGCCGAAGTTGCGCGACGGCTGACAAGCGACCGCTTTGGAGAAGCGCAATCAGCAGTCCCGGCGTCTTGGTTGGGTCGTAAGCAGCCGCGAATGGCAGTCTGCTAAAGGCGCATCCATAGCGAACTGACAGCGCCGGTTCTCGATCGCATGGTCTGAGCGGACCGTAGCCACCGGTCTGTTTTGGATGTCTACTGAGACCATCCAAAACGAACTTTCGCAAGCGAACCAGTCATAGCAGACCGGCAAGCCGGAATGTCCCGTAGCAGGCACGTGAGGGCCTACTGAAGGTCTAGAGGGGTCCCCACGGTTATGTCCGCTCAGATCCATCTGCCACCTGAAAGCGGACTGTCGTAAATCCACCCCTAGCGGTCATTCAGCTACTTCGGCCCCTGTGTCCGAAAAACGAACGTTTTCCTTACAGGTGGGCTGGGCCTCTCATCGGCACCCTGAAACAGCCCCGTTTGTGTAAAGAAAATATGTCAGGAAAACTATTGTCAGAAAAACGTTCTTATGTGAATATCCTGACATGCTTGTTGGCTACGCACGTGTGTCCACCCTCGACCAGAACCTGGACCTGCAGCGCGATGCCCTGCTGAAGGCCGGCTGCGAAAAAATCTTCGAGGAGAAGAAGAGCGGTAAGGCCGGCACCAAGCGCCCCGAGTTCGAGGCCGCCCTCGCCTACCTGCGCCCAACCGATCAGCTGGTGGTCTGGAAGCTCGACCGCCTCGGCCGCTCCCTTGTCGAGATGATGCGCACGATAGACGGGCTGCGCCTGAAGGAGGTCCACTTCCGCAGCCTGACCGAGCAGTTCGACAGCGCGACCGCCCACGGCCGCTTCGCCCTGCAGATGCACGGCGCCATGGCCGAGTATTTTCTCGACCTTAACCGTGAGCGGACGATGGAAGGCCTTAAGGCCGCCGTCGCCCGTGGCCGTAAGGGCGGCCGGCGCAAGGCGTTGTCTGAGGGGGATCTGGAGGTGGGGCGTGCGCTACTCGCCGCCGGCAACATCTCGATTGCCGAGATCGCCAAGCGCCTCGGAGTCAGCCGCATGACCTTCTACACCTACTTCCCCCAGGCGCGGACGCGCAGCCAGGCGGCGAAAGGCTAAGCCTCATGCCGATCCGCCCGGAAAACCGCTTCTTTTATCCGATCGACTGGGTGCAGCTCTCGCAGGTGATCCGCTTCGAGCGGGCCAAAGGCTGCTGCGAAGGCTGCGGCCGGCCGCACGGCCAGCTGGTCTGCCATTTGGGCGATGGCCGCTGGTGGGACGAGTCCGCCCAGACCTGGCGCAGCGGCAAGGGTCGCAAGCTGAAGCTGGCGCCGCCAGAGCCGCTCCCAGCCGACACGCCGCGCTATACTACCAGGATGTATCTGGCGTGTGCCCACCTGGATCACGACCCGGGCAATAACGAACCCGCGAACCTCAAGGCGCTCTGCCAGCGCTGCCATATCCTGCACGACCGTGACGAGCACCTACGGCAGCGGTGGGTCACCTATCGGGTGCGCAAAGCCCTTGGCGATCTGTTTCTCGGCCCCTACCCTTTTCGTTATTAGGAGTGATCCGGAGCCGCTTTCCAGACGCCGCGTCGACCGGCGACCCTCACGATCTGATCACGTTGGGCCAGACGATGCAGGTGTGAGCGGAAAGTTGTGTCTTTGACCGTGGGATCGCGCAGCCGAACAGCCTGATGAAGCTCAAAGTTGTTCAAAGGCCGCTTGGCCGCTTTCAGTGCTTCAATGATGACGGTCTCGACAAGAATACGCCCGACGCTATTGCGCCGGGATACGGTTCGCGTGGCGACGTTCTCACGCCTTGCCTTAAGCAGCAGCGTTTCAAGCATGTTGCGCTGCTGCTGCAGCCCCCGGATCTGCTGGTCTACCCCCTCGATCTCGCGTATTAGACGCTGCTCAAGGACCATTCCCTCGTCGCGCTCATTCATCGTTGCAAACACCTTTTTTGCAACATATCTGAAGATGCGGATCATGCCAAAGTCCTTTATCTGCAAGGCTTTGAGAGGGCTTGACAAAAGGCCAGCATGGCGATAGCAACAAGCAGTTGCCTGCTTGTTGCTATCGCCATGCTGAAAATTTGCAACAAATTCAGTTGCAGAACAGCCGGCGTTGCCCCATGTAGATAACAACATGGCCGGTTCCCTCTGCACGCAAGTGTACGGGCCGGTCTTCTTCATTTATAAGTACGGTAATGCCGTACGCCAAACCTTTCCTGACAATTCAGCAGCAGTTGGCTCTGCTTCAACAGCGTGGGCTGCAGATTACTGATGTTGCCAAGGCCAATGCTTGCCTTGGACGGATTGGTTACTACCGGCTGAGTGGCTACCTCCATTCATTCCGTGATTCGCAAGTCGTTAAAGACGCTAATGGCGTCACGACAACGCAGATCCTCGACAATTACCGCGCCGGGACTGACCTGCAGACAATTGTCGACTTGTACGTCTTCGACAAAAAGCTTCGTTTATTGATGCTCGATGCCATGGAGCGCATTGAAGTTGCGTTGCGCGTCGAGGTCGCCACGCTCCTAGGTGCCCGGAGTGGCTGGGCGCATCGGGACCCCGCCCAGCTTAACCAGAGGTTTGTCCAGACGGTCAAACCGGGCAGTCAGCTGCCTCAGCATCAGGAATGGGTCCGCCGCATCGACGATACGTTCGCGCGGTCGAAAGAGGACTTCGTCAAGCACTTCAAATCCAGGTATGCCGGCGATCATCTCCCCATCTGGATGTCGATCGAGCTGTGGGAGTTTGGCACGTTATCCGTGTTCTTCGGTGGGATGCTGGGCAAGGACAAGAACATGATCGCCCAGAAATACGGTGTTCCGCTTGGCCTCGAACTGGAAACCTGGCTGCGCAACCTGAACGTCTGCCGTAATATCTGTGCGCACCACAGCCGGCTCTGGAACAAGCCGTCCGTGATCCAGATGCGCCTGCCCGCCGCCAAGGCCGCTCCCGAGCTCGCGCACATCATCGGCAACACGCATGCTCAAACCCGGGTTTATGGCTCGGCGCTGATTGCCACGTACCTGCTACGGTCGATCAATCCGACCTCGAGCTGGTGCCAGCGGTTCGTTGCCCTGACCAAGGAGTTTCCGCAAACCCCGCATGTCAGCCTGGCCCAAGCCGGGTTTCCGACTGGCTGGGACAAGCAGAGCATCTGGAACTGACCAGGATTTCCGGAAATACGATTTTACAGTGAGCCGTGGCAGCTCGTTCGATCGGCGCTTTGCTGAGAGACCATCTGTCTGGGCCAGCCTCGAGGCACACTGTGCTCTTCGGCCTTGACCCCGTCCCAGCCAGACGGTGCTGAGCTGCCATCGGGGCTAAGCCCCGCTCTGATCAGCCCTGCTGCTCGGCCACAAATCCAGAAAACCGCTTTTACGACTTTACAGGTTGATCCTGTCAGCTGCAGCCGGTAGCCCATGCCATAGTTAGGCAGAGAATGGTGGCGCCGGCTCATCCCCAAACGACGACGCTGCGGTGTCAGGCCCAACGGGTACGGCCGCCGGTGACCCAGTTGGGACCCCTCCTCTGCGGCCTGCCCGCGATCGTATGCCTGCTTGTTGCACCGCCTTGAGGGCGGCGCTTTCTTCGTCGAGGCCATTCCAGAAATACGATTTTGCGGGTCTGTGGCTTTGCAGAAATGTGACCTGCTGGTCACAGCACTGGCAAAGAGCGTTAACGAAGCGTTGGCAGCGTCGTGCTTGTGTGAAATCGTGAACCTACAGATGCGGGTTTGCGGAAAAGCGTAAATCCGACGACACGCAAATCCAGAAAGGCGACCGCATGATCATCGGGGTCCTCAACCAGAAGGGCGGGGTCGGTAAAACGACCATCGCCACCAACCTTGCTGCCGTGGTCGCCAAAGCCGGCAACCGGGTGCTGCTGGTTGACGCCGATCCGCAGGGCAGCTCGATGGCCTGGTCATCGGCCCGTGAAGCCGATCCGCTGTTCCCGGTCATCAGCATGGCCAAGCCGACCTTGCATAAGGACCTGCCCGAGCTGGCAGCCGACTACGATGTAGTGATCATCGACGGCGCGCCGCGGGTGAACGATCTTGGCCGCGCCGCGATCCTGGCCAGCGACGTGGTGCTGATCCCGGTCCAGCCGTCACCCTACGACGTGTGGGCATCCGCAGATACGGTCCAGCTGATCCGCGAGGCGCAGCAGTTTAAAGAAAACATCAAAGCCGTTTTTGTGATTAACCGCAAAATCGTAAATACGGCCATTGGTCGGGATGTAGCTAACGCACTGGAGCAGTTCAACTTTCCGGTCCTGCCCAACGCGCTCTGCCAGCGGGTGATTTACGCGGAGAGCGCGGCCCAGGGGAAGGCGGTGATCGAAACGGATCCCAAGAGCGAGGCCGCGATCGAGATGGCCCAGCTGGCCGCCGAGCTCGTTCAGACCAAAACCAAGACCAAGAAGGAAAGGAAGGCCGCATGAGCAAGGCTGGCAAATCGGTATCGATCAAGGTGCCCACTTCGAAGCTGGCCTCAGGCGCTGATGCCTGGATCGCCAACCGCGACGCCGAGCCGGCGACGGACCGGGAGAGCGGCAACGTGACCAGCCTCAAGTCCGTCGAGGCTGCCCCCGTTGAGACCACCAAGGAAAAGATGTCCCGCTTCACCATTGACGTGCCGGAAAGCCTGCACCGCCGCGTGAAGATGCAGTGCGCCGCCCGCGGCCAGAAGATGGCCGACATGATGCGCGACCTGCTCGAACGCGAGTTCCCGGCGTCGTAAATGCGCTGATGCAGAAATCCGCTTTTACGACATTCCGGAATTCCTGACGTGAGCGAGCCCGCCCGCCTCGACCTGATGCCCCTCGACCAGTTCGGGGCGTTGGGGCTGCACGAGAAAAACGCCTACCTGCAGGAGCTGGCGGATACCTTCTGCGCCCGGACCGGGCGTGAGACGCTGGAGCTTAGCAAGGATGCCCTGAGCCGCCTGCGGCGCTTCTACAGCCGGCGCAGCCTGGCCGACCTCAAGGTCGCACCGGAGCCGACGAACGCGCTGGAGCAGGCCCTTAAGGACCTCGGCGATGCTGTCAAACTCAATGAGCGGCGGCCGGACATCGTTGGCGCGCTAACCTCTGAGCTGCCGGCACCCGTGCTGCGTGAGGCGCCCGAGGACGACAGCCAGCTCTCGTTCTTCGTGCCCAGCATCTACGACGCGCCGCTCAAAGACGACGTCAACCTGATGGACGTGGCGCCGTTCTCCCTTGGCAAGGCCAAGCGGGGAGGGGAGATCCGCTACGAGTTGAAGGACTGCATCATCACCATCGACGGCAGCGCCTCGGCCGGCCTCGCCACGGTGTTCGACTACGACATTTTCCTGCATATGGTCACCAGCCTGGCCGAGGAGGCGCGTCGCTACCGCCTCAACCTAGACAAAGGGCTGCGCACCGATGCGCCGGCCCGTGTCTACCGGCCGAGCTCGTCGCATATCCTGAAGTTCTGCCGGCGCAGCTCCGGCGGCAAGCAGTACAAGGACCTAGAGTCCGCTCTTGATCGCCTGCAGGGCACCCGCATCAAGATCCTCAACCTGACTGGCGGCAGCCGCCGGGAGGTGGTTGCGATGCCGCTGATCCAGACGTTCAAGGTGATCAGCAAGACCACCACCGGCAACATCGACCAGGTCGAAATCGGCATTCCGGACTGGGTCTATAACGGCGTCGTGCGGGAGAAGGGCAATCCGCAGATCCTGACCCTCAATCCGGAGTATTTCCTGATCACGCAGGGCATTGGCCGGTTCATCTACCGGCTGGCTCGCCGTGCCGCCGGCAAGACAGGCATTGCCCGCTACGGCCTCAAGGAGCTGCACAAGCGCAGCGGCTCGCTGCAAGGGCTGCCGCAGTTCGCCTTCCAGGTGCGCCAGTTCGTCAGCAGCACCCGGGTGTTCCCGTTCCCGGATTACGAGCTGGAGATCGTCGAGGGCAAACGCGAAGAGATCCTCGTCATGCGCGAGCGCAAGCTCGACGCGGCTGATGTTCCTTTAGGCAGCGGTGCGGGTGCTCCCGAGCTTCCCCTCGCCTGAAGCCGTTTTTGTCAGCCGTTTTTGTCAAAACCGTACTTCGCCAATGGCCCCGCTGCGGCATGAAAAGCCCCGCACAGCCTGTGGAAAACTTTTGTCAGAACCGTACTTCGTCAATCCAAAACCGTACATCACCAATGACATCCCGTACATCACCAATGACAAGCCGTACATCACCAATCTGGGTGCCGTACATTGCCAATCCCATTAACCGCTAAGCCGCTGTAAATGAACGGGGATTTTTGTCGGTAGCGCGAGCGCAAAAACTCTAAAACTTATTAAAACCTAGAAAACCATCTAAAACGCTGCGCCGGTGGATAATCATACGCTTGCGCTCTTAACCTTTCTGAAGCAGCAATCTTGGTCGAATCATTTTTGGCAGAATCTCTAACAAGCGCTTTTGCGAAAGAAACCCTGCCCCTTTTCGCTTCGCGAAAACCCGGTCCCCCACCCATTACGGAAGCCGCCTTCGGCGGCTCGATTCCAGATGGTGGTCGCCTAACGGCGACCAAAGATAGGCTCTCCGAGTGTGTGAGTGGCAGAATCGACCTGTGTGGCTCCAGGAACCGTTCTGGGCGGCAGAACCGACAGCGTGACGGCTGAGGCTCTGAAAACCGCTCACAGCCCTCCTGAGAGGCTTTGTCACCGCGCAAAGCGCGGTGGAATGATGATGTGGTCGCAGGGCGACCACGAATCCCAGGGGAGAAGGGGGTGCCGAACGTCCGGCTAGACCATGCCCGCGGCGTCGCCGATCTGAATCTGGGGCGAGCTTTCCCGCGCCTGTGATGGTCAGCGCCCGGGACTCTGGTCACTTTGATCACCAGAGAATCGTATTTCCGCAAAAGCGGTTTTGCGCTTTTCAGATGCTGCCTTCACCCTGAGCTGCCAGCTTTTCGAGGGTGCGGGGATCTTCCTGCCCGTCGAAATACCGCGCCAGCGCCGTCCGGAATGCCGGCTCGCCCGGATCCGCCCGCCCGAACAGGGTCATGCTAGAGCGGAACTTCACATCATCGGGCGACCCGAAGATCGCGTGCATCGAGCGGCTGGTGACCGCGTTCACCGCGGCCGTGCAGGTCCGCAGGCGCTCGCCCAGGACCGGATGCTGCAGGTAGGCGCGCGCTTCATCGAGAGACCTGATCGCGTAGCGCTGCACCATGGCGCTGAACCCGAGGCCAGCGATCTGCGGGAAGATGAACCACATCCAATGGCTGCGCTTGTAGCCCGCCGTCAGCTCCTGCAGCGCCTGGTCATAGCTGCCGCGCTGCGCCTCGACGAACCGGGCAAGGTCGAAGGAATCGTCCATGCCGGCATAACTGGGGAGGGGCCACGCGGGTCCCCCCCATGAGCGAAGGCCGCCCCGTTACCAGAGCGGCCCCCAACCCTTCACGATCATCGCAATCCCTGGCTGTAACATGCAGGCCCGGACCCCGCAGGTTGATTAGCTGATCCACAATGTAGAGGACTGAAAGCCGTAATTCCGGAAATACGATTTTGCGGCGGAGACCGTTAGGGGTTGTGGTTCCGCACTTTTGCGAGGGGCCAGCCGCCCGGGCCGGCCTCAAGGCACGCTGCGCTCTCCGGCCTTGACCCCGCCCCGGACGCCCGGCGGTGGGCTGCCGTTGGCTTCGACGCCATAGAGGGCGTCTGCGCCGCCTCTTACAAAGGGAGTGGTCGAGGTAAGGAAGTATCAGACCGGATCGGACTAAGCGGCTAGAACAGCTTCAGGCATGGCTAGCCGCTCTGGCAGAATGACCACACCATCGCGGAACGCGTACAGCGTCTTGATCCGTTGGCCGTCCCAAACGAAACGGAAATGCTCCTCCTGAACTACTCGTTCGAGAGCTTGGCCATTCAGGATGGAGATGCACTGAGCTGATGGCCGATGTGGGCAGCGGAAGATCACCCCATCCACGTCGCGCTCAAGGATGCCACGGCCAAGGGCCCAACGCTCTTCTTTGCTGAGGTGGGGATCCCAGCCCGTGGCATCCAAGAACTTGCCTTTCACAACGCGGCTTAGAACTCGCATATCGAGGTCGACCGGGTCCTCCCCAGTGCGTGACAGAAACAGCTCCCGCTTACGTACCGAAACGGCGAGAGCGGTTTGCAGCGTATCTGCCAGTTCTAGCGTCCGGACCCATAACGGTGGCGCGGACGGCTTGGGTGTGATTCACGGCTCCTGCGGGAGGGGCCGATGGACCATTTCTGGCTGACGGACGAGCAGTTCGCGAGGATCGCACCGCTTCTGCCAAACGACACACGGGGCAAGGAGCGCGTGGACGACCGGCGCGTGATCAGTGGCATCGTCCACGTGCTGAAATCTGGAGGGCGCTGGACCGACGCGCCACGCGATCTCTACGGGCCGAAGAAGACCCTCTACAACCGCTTCGTGCGCTGGGCGGCCAAGGGGGTCTGGATCGGGCTGTTCGAGACCCTCGCTCAAGCCGGTGGGCCGCCCTCCCAGGTGCTGATCGACTCCACCGCCGTGAAGGCCCACCGCTGCGCCGCAGGGGGCAAGGGGGGGAGCAAAGCCAAGCCATCGGTCGCTCGCGAGGCGGGCGCACGACCAAGATCCACGCCCTCACCGACCGCTTCTGCCGTCCGCTCGCGTTCCTGCTGACCGGCGGGCAGGCCGCCGACTGCAAGGCGGGCGCGCTGCTGCTCGAACGCTTGCCCGCCTGCCGCATCGTGCTAGCGGACAAGGGCTACGACAGCGACGCCATTCGGCGGCAGATCGAAGCGTCCGGAGCCGCGCCCAATATTCCGCCCAAGATCAACCGCCGCTGGAAACCGTGCTTCTCCCCGGTGCTCTATCGAGGGCGCAACGCCATTGAGCGCATGTTCGGCCGCCTCAAGGACTTCCGCCGCATCGCCACCCGCTACGACCGTCTGGCGACCAACTACCTCGCCGCCGTTTGCCTCGCCGCCACCGTCAGCTACTGGTTATGAGTCCGGACGGTAAGTTGGCAATTGTGCTTGCGGTTAGGCCGATAAGGAACGCGCCGATACGGGTGGATGGATCAGTTAGATTTTGGAACATGGAGGTTGCCTCTAGGTTCGGGATCATGATTGCCAAGGTGAAGACAGTGAAAAAGAGGATAAACCTCCCTAGCCTGCCACTTAGCACCGTGAACACCGACCGTGTGACGACCCCTCCGCTCAAGGTCTTTTTCTAAGATCGTACCTTGCCATGGCTGTTTCAAGGCACCCGAACTCCATGCGATTTCTAATGCCAAGAAAACGACCGTTTAATGTACACCGGTTGAGGCTCTCGCAACGATCTGGCTATGTGTTTGTAAGGCGTAAGGATGCCATCTCCGGATGTAGGAGCAGAGGGTTCGATCTTATCGGGCTTGATGTGGTCAACATACGCTTCATCAGCACGTTCAAATGCGGGCTGCCTAATGTCCAGATTGCTCAGGCGTCCCGTTCTATGGCCAGGCGATGTACCGCCCTGACCTCGCCTTCCGCGCCGGCCTCATCCTTGTCATGGGGCTCGCCGTCTTCCTGCTCGGCTACCCGGCCGTGTTCCTGGCCATTCACGGCCTCGACACGCGCGCCTGGCCCGCCTTGCCCGGGACTCCGGTTGCCTGGTTCACGCCTGAAGGTAGCAGTCCAGGCGCGTGGCTCGCTCTCCTCGTCCGGATGGGCCGGACCTACCTCAACATGGTGCTGGGCCGCTCACAGGCGCTCCCCGGTGGCGGGCGTGAGGCCTTCAGCATCGTCTGGGGAGCTGCCATCGCGCTCGGCATGCTGATCCTGATGGGCGGCCGCCTCGTACCGCTGCGGCATCGCTTGCGCCGCTACGGTGATGCCGACTTCGCTTCACCACGGGCGCTCGCCCGCATGCGCAAGGGGATCGAGCTCGGCCTCGACCCAAAGACAAACCAGGCGGTGCGCGTCCAGGTCGAGGGCAACCTGCTCACTATCGCGCCGCCGCGCTCCGGCAAGACCAGCGGTTTGATCCTGCCCAACCTCGCCTTTCTGGAACCCGGCGCTTGGGCCGGCCCTGCCGTGGTGATCGACCCCAAGGGCGACGTGGTGCGTGCCGTGCGGCGTCGGCGTGAGAGCATGGGCCAGAGGGTGTGCGTACTCGATCCGCTCAACCTCGCCGGCGGCACGGATCGCTGGGATCCGCTGCTGGGCCTCGACCCTGAGGACGTGCTGGAGCTGCAGAGCATGGCCCGCGCCCTCCTGCCCGAGGCCGGCCAGACCAGCGAGGCCGGCGCCTTCTTCCGCGACCGCGCCGGTGTCCTTATCGTGGCAGCTCTGCAGTGCGTGATCCGAGCCGGACAGGGCGTACCCGAGGCCGCCGCCCTGGTGCGCGATCCCAAGGCGCTGTGCGCCGCGCTGGATGGGTACGATGACGCCGTCGCACAAGACGCGCGCGGCATCCTCGACTCCGACGACGAGAAGAGCCGCGCCAGCATCCTCACGACCGCCGCTCAAGGCTTCAGCTGGATGCTGGACACGCGCATGCAGCAGGTGGTGACCGGCCACAGCTTCAGCCTCGACGCGCTCTGCACAGGCGACACCGACCTGTTCATCGTGCTGCCGGCCGACGACCGCCGTAAGGAGCTCAGCGCCTACGTGCGCTGGCTGCTCGCCGCCCTGTTTAGCACCGTGCGGCGCACGCCCGTGGCGGAGCGCCTGCTCGTCATCATCGACGAGGCCTACGTAATCGGGCGCTTCGACGCGATCCTGCGCGGCGCCGGCGAGCTGCCGGGCTACGGCGTGTCGTTGTGGACCTTCTGGCAGTCGGAGGCGCAGATCACCGACACCTACGGCGAGGCGGGCGCCGCCATCCTGCGCGACACCGCTGAGGCCCTGATGCTGTTCAACCTCTCGGTGTCAAACGGCATCGGAACGGGACCCCGGATCGGCTTCCAATCGGGACCCCATCGTGAGCGTGGCGTGACGCCCCTGGTCAGACCGGCGGAGCGGGTCGGGGTGGCGCAGCCGGGCTGAGCAGGGATCCAGCAGGCGTGCCGAATGTGCGGGCCTCAGGCGCGGTTTTTGAAGCGCCAGCTCTCGTTGCCGGTCTCGACGATCTCGCAATGGTGGGTGAGGCGGTCGAGCAGCGCCGTGGTCATCTTGGCGTCGCCGGCGAACACGCTCGGCCATTCCCCGAAGGCGAGGTTCGTGGTGACCACGATCGAGGTCGTCTCGTAGAGGCGGCTGATCAGGTGGAACAGCAACTGCCCACCCGACTGCGCGAACGGCAGGTATCCGAGTTCGTCCAGCACCACGAGGTCGAGCCGAGCGAGATGGTCCGCGATGCGGCCCTGCCGGCCGGCACGCGCCTCGGCTTCGAGCCGATTGACAAGGTCGACCACGTTGTAGAACCGGGCCCGTGCCCCGTCCCGGATGCAGGCCCGGGCGATTGCGATGGCGAGGTGGGTCTTACCCGTGCCGGTGCCGCCGACCAGCACGACGTTGCGTTGGTGAGCGAGGAACTCGCCGCCGGCGAGGTCGCGCACCAGGATCTCGTTGCTCGGCGTGCCACTGAAGTCGAACTCGGCGATGTCCTTGGCCAGGGGCAGTTTAGCGATCGTCATCTGGTAGCGGATCGAGCGTGCCTGCTTCTCGCTGATCTCGGCCTGGAGCAGGTCGCCGACGATCTGCTGCGGCTCATGCGTGCGCTTCACGGCGACCTTGATGATCTCGTCGTAGGCAGCCTTCATCCCGAACAACTTCAACTCGCCCATGGTGGCGAGGATCTGCTGACGTTCCATCATAGGGCTCTCCTCAGGCTGTCGTAGCGGGCGCAGTCGGCGACGGGCTCGTGGCGCAGCCGCAGACCCTCGGGCGTCAGGAGGGTGATGGGTGCGATCGGCTCGCGCTGGCGAGCCAGGATGTTGAGGATGACGTCGGCCGAGTGCACGCCCTCGCGCAGCGCCTCGGCGCAGGCAGCCTCCACCGCGGGCAGGCCATCGCCGAGCACGGCGGTCAGGATCTCGACCATCTGCCGGTCACCGTCAGGACAGCCGGCGAGCTTGCGCCGGACCCGGTCGAGGGCGGCAGGCAGGACCCAGTCCTTGAACGGTGCGCCGTTGCGCAGCGCGCCGGGCTTGCGGGCCAGCACGGGGACGTAGTGCCAGGGATCGAACACCGTCTGGTTGCGGCCGAAGACACGGGCGTGCTCGGCGACGATGCGGCCGTCCTGGCGGATCTCAACGCGCTCGGCATAGGCTCGCACCTCGACCGGACGGCCGATGGCTGAGGCGGTCACCGAGTAGCGATTGTTGTCGAAGCGTACGAGGCAGGTCGAGGAGACGCTGGCCGGCACGGCGTGGAAGCCGTCGAAGCGGCCGGCATAGGGCACCAGCGCCGCCCGCTCGGCCTCGAACCGCTCCCAGACGGTGCGCTCCCGCTCCTCGGGATGAGGATGGGCCTTGGCGAAGGCGATCACCCCGTCGAGGAGCAGGGCGTTCAGTTCGTCGTAGCTCTTCACCCGGATGCGCGGCGTGAACAGGCGCTCGCGCACCAGCCCGACCTGGTTCTCGACCTGGCCCTTCTCCCAGCCCGAGGCGGGCGTGCAGGCCACCGGCTCAACGAGGTAGTGCGAGCACATCTGCAGGAAGCGGCGGTTGTAGGCGCGCTCGCGCCCGACGAAGATCGTCTCCACCGCGGTCTTCATGTTGTCGTAGATCCCGCGCTGGCAGGTGCCGCGGAAGAAGGCGAACGCCCGGTCGTGGGCGTCGAAGACCATCTCCTGGCTCTCGCGCGGGTAGGCCCGCACGAACAGCATGCGCGAGTGGCAGAGCCGGACGTGGGCGACCTTGACCGTGACGGTCACGCCGCCGATCAGCACGATCTCGTGGCTCCAGTCGAACTGGTAAGCCTCACCCGGGGCGAAGACGAGCGGCACGAAGGCGGGGGCCGTCACGGCGGTGCGCGTGCGCCTCCACCCCTTGGCGTAGCGGCGCACCGCGTCGTAGCCGCCCTCGTAGCCGAGCCCGCGCAGGGCCTCGTAGACACGGATCAGGGTGAGCCGCTCGCGGGGAGCCTTGCCGGCGTTGGCCAGAAGCATCCCGTCGAGTGCCTCCCGCCATGGCCCGAGTTTGGGCGCGGGCTGACTGGTGCGGGTGTAGCGGAAGGCGGTCGCCTCGGAGCGGATCACCTTCCGCACGACCTTACGGGAGACCTTCAGCTCCCGGCAAATCTGCTTGATCGGCTTCTGCTGCACGAAAAAGGCACGGCGGATCTTGGCGATCGTCTCCACGACAAACATCCCCCGCGCTCCTCCCGTTCGAACACGAGAGGCAGTCTGGATGAGTTGTCCTGGGGTCCCGTTTGGACGCCGATCACCCCAAAAACGGGGTCCTTATTCCACGCCGAAACACATCTCGGGCGCGCAAGGCGCGGAGCGCGAGCGCTGGTCGAGTGCACTGGGCACCTTCACGGGTGTGCAGGAGACGGTGTCACGCGACCCCACCACCGGCCGGGAGACGAAGAGCGTTGCGCCCGGACCCGAGGCGCTGGTGCCAGCCTCCGAACTCGCCCGCCTGACCCAGCGCCACACCCTGGTGTTCCTCAACAGCGCCGCCTACACCACCGACCCGCTCAAGCTGCGCAAGACACTCGCCCACCGCGATACGCGCTTTGCCGGGCTGCTCGACCCGGTCGCGCCGGTGCGAGCCACCGCCTGAGGGCCGCACCCGCGCTCATCAGGCCGCGTCAACACCGGCCTGGGGCGCTGCCCCCTTATCGGGAGAGATCGAGCCCGGTGCGCCAGACCGTGCCGTGGCCGTAACGCTGGCCCGAATACCAGACCCGGATCTGTGCCACCTGCGCGTCGAGCCGCTCGACCGGGACCCAAGTTCGGGCTGGAAACGTGTAGCTCTCGACGCGGCCGTCCGGACCGATCAGGTTGCTGGTCAACGCCTGCGTCGAGATCGCCAGCTGGGGAGTGGCAGACCACGCTGTGTACAGCCACACGCCCGTGATCCCGGCTAGGCCGAGTACGGCCGGGTGCAGGAGCTGACGCAGCGCGGCCGCACCGAGGCGGCGACCCAGCGCCCGCAACCGGCCTCCCGGTCGCCAGCGGCGCCGCGGCCGGGTGAGATCGGCCTGAAGCGAGCGGCGCAGGCTGATCCGGTCCGGGCCCACCAGCGCCGGATCGTCGAGGTGGGCCAGGCGCTCGTGCGGCGGCAACCGCAGGAGCTCGGCCAGCCGCGCCCGGCTGGCCTGCTGCACGCGCTGCGTGGCCGCCCGCTCGGCCTCCTGCGCCGCATGCAGGCGCGCCTCGACCGTGGAGGGTGGTGTGCGGGAGGGAGGGCGTGCCACGGGCCTTCAGCCCTCCAGCCAGCGTGCCGCCGGACCTGCGGCCTGCATGGCCTTGGCCCGGAAGCGGGTGAGATCCTCGACGATGCGGCCGGCCTCGGCGAAGCCGAACCGGTCGGTGAGGCTGTCCTCGGCGGCGGTGAGGTCCTCGCCGATGAAGCGTAGGCCCCCCTTCTGCAGGAGGTCGTTGGCGCGCTCGTCGAGGCTGAGCTTCTCCAGCCGGGTCAGGGTGACGTCTTTGGTGAAGGCTTTGAGCGCCTTCGGGTCGACCGGTCCCTCGATCTGGTTCTCCACGGCAAAGCGCGCCGCCGTGAACGGCTTGGCGAGGTCGAGCAGGACGGGGGCGTTGGCGAGCGCGCCAGGTTCACTGGTGAGTACGACGAGGAGGCCGAATTCCACGCCGCGGCGGGCGTAGCGCGCCTGCGCCTCGCCGATCAGCGGCAAGAGCGAGCCGGCGGTGTTGGCGCCGACGTCGACGATGACAGGCCCTTGTGCGGTAGCGATGGCGTTGAGCGGCCCGTCGAACTCCGCGCGTGCGGCGGCACCGCCCGTCCGGTTGATCTCGCCGCGCTCGGCTCGGACGGGGAAGAAGCTGACCCGGTCCTCTAACTCGACCAGGCGGCGGTTGGCCTCGATCTCGATGAGGTGGGCGGACGGCAGGCACTCGGCGAGCGCGCGCACCAGCACGGTCTTGCCGGAGCCGCCCTTGTCCTGGGCGACGAGGAGGATGCGGGGCATGGGAGAACCTTCTTCAGGACTTCTTCAGGAGCTGACGTAGATCGTGTAGGCCTGCGCGCCGGATCTCCTCTTCCGTGGCGTGCGCGCCGGACCCGGCCGGGGCGGGAGGAGCAGGTGCGACTGGGTCTGGAAGCGATAGCTCGGGTGGCGGGACTATCTCGGACGAGGCGGTCAGATCGGGCCGGGTTCGACGCCGGGCCTCGCGCTCGGCCGTGCGGCGCTCTTGAGCCTCGACCTGGGTGACGATGGCGGTCAGGCGTGTGGCGGTCAGGGGCTGCCCCTCGCCTTGCGTCACGCCTTGTGCGCTCAGGGCTTCGGCGATGGCGGCCCAGGTCACCCCGGCCGCGCGCAGCTGTCGGATGACGGGCAGGCCGGCGCGCACGGCGCGGGTGACGCCGGTGGTCTCCCGGCCGATGCTGCTGTCTGGCCGCTGGGCCTGGGCACGCTTCGCATCGCGGGCGAGGCGCTTGGGATCGAGGGGCATGCCCCCTGCGCTAGGGCCGGGCGGGTTAACGGCGCCTTGGCTGCCAGGCTTTGCCAGGGGTGCTAGGCTCTGCCGTTGGCTTTGCCGTTAAGAAACCATAGCCGGGGTAGGGTCACACCACACGCACTGAAGCTGCTGATCGCTAACCATAGACAGTCTGGAGGGCGGAAACAGCCTGGCTCGGCCCTTGTGGCGTCGCGTGCTCGGCTGTCACGGTTCCGCTACCGTCGCCACGACCTCCGGCCTCCTATGCCCGCCGCCCAGAGCCTCACGCTGACCCTCACACCCGAACTCGTCGCGCGCCTTGCCGCCGCCACCGAGCGCACCGGCTTGCCGGCGGAGGACCTCGCGCTGCGGGCGCTCGCCGACCATCTCGACGACATCACCGCCTACGGCCGGCTCGGCGCGGAGATGGCCTTCATCAAGGATCGGCTGGCCGAGCTCGCCGGGATCGTCGGCGACGCGCTGGCCGAGCCGACACCGGCGGCGATGGGCGAGATCTGCCGCTACCGGACGAAGGCCTCGTCCCCATGACCGCCACGCTGCACGCGCTCGGCTGCGGAGCGTCGGCGGGTGCGTACTACACCAACGACCCCTACCGCGAGACGCAAAACCGGGACGAGTACTACGCCCAGGACGGCGGCGGCCGCTGGTGGACGCAAGGCGCGGCGATCGTGCGCCACGGCGCCCCGATCGTGCTGGAGAGTTTTCGCGATCTCTGCGCCGGCGTGGACCCGGCGACCGGCCAGCCGCTGGTGCGCGGGTCCGGGGCAGGGCACCGGGCCGGCTGGGACCTGACCCTGACCGCACCCAAGACGGTCTCACTGCTCTGGGCCGCAAGCGATCCCGAGGCACGGGCGCAGCTGGAGGCCATCCACGCCGCGGCTGTCGAGGAGGCGCTCGGCTTCCTGTGCGCTGAGGAGCTGGTGCAGGTGCGGCTCGGGGCCGGCGGTCACCGGCGCGAGGCGCCGGCCGGCGTGATGGTCGGGCGCTTCGATCACTACACCTCGCGGGCCGGTGACCCGAACTGCCACACGCACTGCGTGGTGATCAACGCCGCCGTGTCCAAGGATAAAAAGCCTAGAACTTTGGAGCCGGAGCGGCTCTATCAATGGCAGCTCGTGGTCGGCAGCGCCTACCGGGCCGCGCTGGCCGAGCGCCTGGTGGGCGAGCTCGGCCTGTCCTTGCGTCCAGCCGGCCAGGGGCAGTTCGAGATCGCCGGCATTCCGGATGCGGTGATCGAGGCCTTCTCGAAGCGCTCGGCCGCGATCGAGGCGCGGGTCGGTGGCGATCGGGCTGCCGCCTCGGGAGCCCAGAAGGAGGTGGCGGCGCTCGCCACCCGCGGCGCCAAGGCCGATCTGCCGACCGGGCCGGCGCTGGAGGCGCGCTGGCGCGCCGAGTTCACCGCGCTCGCGCACGACCCTTGGGCCGCGGTACGCGGTGCGGCGCGGGAGCCGGCCCGGGAGCATGGAGTCGAGCGTGCGCCGGAGCACGCCTTCGATCCGCCCGAGATCGCCGGCGCGACGCCGGTTGCCCGCGCAGCCTCCGCCCTGTTCCGGCACGAGAATGTGCTCACGCGCCGAAGCCTGATCGAGCGGGCGCTCGACGAGGCGGCGCTGCAGGGACTCGGGCTCGCGGCGGTGCGGGACGAGTTGGCGGAGCTGGAGCGGTCCGGCCAGCTCGTGCGCCTGGTGCAGGCTGAGCGGGAGGCCTGCTGGACGACACCGGGGATCGCCGCCACCGAGGCGGCGCTGCTGCGCGCCGCCGACCGGCCCGCGGCCGAGCGCGTGGTTCCGGCGCCGGTCGTGGACGCGGTGCTGGCCACCGCCTCCGTCGCCGAGGAACAGAAGGCGGCCCTGCGCCACGTGAGCGGTGCGGCAGCCGTCAGCGTGCTGGAGGCGGGGGCCGGCACGGGCAAGACCACGACGGCGAAGGCGCTGGTCGAGATCGCAAGGCGCTCCGGAATTCAGGTGATCGGCCTTGCGCCGAGCTGGGTCGCGGCCGACGAGCTCGGCGCTTCGACCGGGATCCCGGCCCAGGCGATCGCCAAGTGGCGCCACGACCGGGCCTGCGAGGCGGGCGCGAGCCTCGGCCCCGACACCCTGGTACTCGTCGACGAGGCTGGGATGGTCGGCACCAAGGATCTCGCCGCAATCCTGTCGGCGGCGGAGGCGGGCGGGGCCCGCGTGGTCTTGATGGGCGACCGGCGCCAGCTCGCCTCGGTGGCGGGGGCGAGCGCGCTGCGCGCGGTAAATGACGTGCTCGGCCGCCACGCTACCCTATCCGAGGTACGGCGCCAGGCTGTGCCTTGGCAACGAGCAGCGTCGGTGCTGATGGCGCGCGGCGAGGTCGAGGCGGGGTTGCGAGCCTACGCCCGCCACGGCTGCATCGAGCTCGTCGCCGGTGCTGCGGCCGTGCAGGCGCGGGCGCTGGCCCTCTGGTCCGAGGCGCGGGCGCGGCACGGCGCTGACGCAGTGCTGATGGTGACGCGGCGCAACCGCGACGCGGCCGAGCTGAACCGTGGCGCCCGTGCCCTGCTGCGGGCCGAGGGCGCGCTGACCGGACCCGATGTCGAGGTCGTGGCGCGCGACCGCGAGAACCGGCCGCGGGCACTGGGCTTGGCGGTCGGGGACCGCGTCCGCTTCGGCGAGAGCCTGAGTCAGCATGGCATCCGCAACGGCACGCGGGCGACGGTCGAGGCGATCGGGGCGGACGCGGGCGGGGAGCTGCGCCTGCGGGTCCGGCTGGAAGACGGCCGACGAGTGGAGGACGCCTATGCCGCGTTCGTGCCGGTGCGGGCGCTCCGAGCGAGGCAGGCGCAATCGTGGCCGCGGATCAGCCTTGGCTATGCTGGGACCGCCTACGCGGTGCAGGGCCGAACCTGCGAAGCGACAATCTACTGCGGGGTCACGGCCGGCGATGCGCGCGAGCTGTATGTCGGACTGACGCGCCACCGGCAGGAGGCGCACCTAGTGGTCGAGCGCGAGCGCCTGGAGGCGGCAGTGCGGGTGCGGCAGACGGATCCGCGCCTCACGCCGAGCACCGCCGAGCTGCACGAGCGGCTGTTCGTCGAAGCGCGCCGCTACACCGAGAAGGTGAACGTAGCCGACCATGTCGAGGACCGGGCCGCGTTCGTGCGTAGCGGTGCGATCCCGCCGCCCCGTGCCGAGATGAGTCTCGACCTGCAGAGCGGCTTTGCGGCGGCGCGGGCCCTGCGCCGGGTGTTGCAGGAGATGGGTGCCGCGCCACGGCACGCACTCCGACATCTGGCGCAGAGTGTTCGCCACGTGGAGCGGCAGGTCGCATCCCGTGTTCTCCGGCTGGTCGAAGACATCCGAGGGCCTCTGCCGAACGCCGCCATGCGTGAGCGACCGGGCCGGTCCCGTTCAGGACCGGATTACGGACGTTGAGGGTCTGTGCTGAGGACGGCAAGGAGCCGGCTTCGAGCCTTCTGCGCGCTGTACGATGTCATGTCTCTCGCACTATGGCGAGCTCCGCCTCGCTGGCGGAGCCCACAGCAAATTAGAACGGGTCTGTTATGAACGGCCGCGACCAGACATTGCACGGCTGGCTCACGGAGCAGTGGTGCTTGGTCAGGGCCGGAAGGGCACCCGGTGTGTCCAGCAATTCATTCTGCGCCATGAGCCCGCAGACCAGCAGGATGGTCACGACGAAGAACAGCGGGAAGCGGATGAGCCGGGTGAAGACGCGATAGGGCGCGAAGCTCTGGGCGGCCGCGTCGGCGGCATCGCAGAGAGGGAGCAGGAACCGGAACTGGTTCGGCAACAGGGCATACAGGGCCAGAGCGGTGATGATCGCCAGGATGATGCCGCGCACCTGGAGCTGCTCGCCGATGCCGAGCGCGGTGATGTTCTGACGAAGCAGGTCGAGCCGGCGCGTCAGAGAGGTGTCCTCGGGATTGAAGCCCTCGACACTGGCGGCGATGAGCTCGGAGGCGGGCACCAGCTTGACCCCGATAGGATCGGCGCGGGTGATCGGCGGGACGAGCTGGAAGAGCAGGAAGAAGGCGAGGCCGAGGGTGGCCAGAACAGCCAGGATCTTGCTGACGATGAGATTGGGCATGCGTGTGTTCCCCGTGTTGGTGGAACACAAGGAGCACATGTTCGCGCAGCTACGTCAAAGACTAGCTTGCGACAGAGTTAATTTAACTCTGATAGGATGACATGGGAATGATCAGGTGGCAAGGGCATGGTCGGGATGTGGTTAACAAAAGGTTAAGTACACAATTTCTATTACATGATCCGACTACTGGTTCACTGTGTCTGCGGTCGAGCTGCTCTCGGCAGTGGCCACTTCCAGGGTCAGTGGGGCACTAACAGAACAGCACGCCGACTGAACCCGTTGCCGAGCTGGTGTGCCGCCATTCGCATAAGGGCATGCTACGGAACGTCAGCGCAGAGCAGTAGAAAGTAGCCTTTTCAGAGCTGCGTCAGCAATGCCAACAACCATCGACGCGTCCCGCAAGCAGTTGTACGTCAGCTGTCTGGGACCATTAGCCGCTTGGCCGCTTGAAGCGGATCCTTCGTAAGCGCCCTCAAGCAGCTCAAAGTAAGGGGCGAAAGGTCTACCTTTCGCCCCATAACCCACAAACCGACATGGAATGGCTCGCGTATGCTTTTTTAAGGACTGGAACCAGCTTGCTCGAAGGCGTCGAGCACCTGCGATATCAGGTAGGGTTTTGGGACAAACTGGCCGTGATCCGGCACATCGCCTTGGCGCGGACGGCAGCGTCCCGAGGTGATGACCAAACGGATCTGAGGCCACCGTTCCGCGACGCGCGCCGCGAGCACGAAACCGTCCATCGAGCCTGGCATGTCGATGTCGGTGAACAACACTCCGACATCGTCCCGGTCCTCCAGGACCCGCCATGCCGCATCGGCGTTGCCAGCTTCGATCACCGTGAACCCGGCGTCATCCAGCATGTCAGCTGCCGTCATGCGCACGAAGCTCTCGTCCTCGACGACCAGGACGACGGCGGGGAGCTGGGCACGCAAACCGGACATGGAAACACCAACGTTGGCAGCAGGTCTGAGGGTTCCGTGACGGAAGCGGACCGCTCTGCCAGTCGGTTCTCGCAGCCTCGAAAAGGCCGAGTGATTGATGATAGGAGATAAGCCGTTAAGGCTATATTTCCAGACGATGCGACACCCCCGTAGCCATTTAGGCAGTTGGCTTCGATGCGCGGCGGGATCAATCGACAGCCTGAAATTATCCCCCTGCGCCCCGACATGAGCCGCTCGCTGCCAACCGCTCTCTCCCCGCTCGAACTGTTCGAGGCCACGCCGAACCCGTATCTGCTGCTTGCGCCCGACAGCCCGATCTACACGATCATGGGGGTGAACGAGGCTTACCTCCGCGCTACCATGACGGAGCGGCAGTCGATCATGGGACGTTCGATCTTCGAGGCCTTCCCGGACGACCCGGATACGCCCAATGCCTTCAGCACCAGGGATCTCCGGGCCTCCTTCGATCGCGCGGTGCAGACTGGACAGCCCGATCGGATGTCGGTGCACCACTACAACATCCGCCGCCCCGACGGAGTGTTCGAGGAGCGGCACTGGCGGCCGCTGCAGGTGCCCGTGCTCGGGCCCGGCGGGGAAGTCGTCAGCCTGATCCACTACGTCGAGGACGTAACCCAGATCGTCCTAGATGCCAGGACCGCCCAAACGGCGCTGACGGCCAGCGAGGCCCGCTACAGGGCGATCGTGGACAGCTCGATTGATTACGCGATGATCGCCACGGACCTGGCCGGCGTCGTCACCACCTGGAACCCTGGCGCGGAGCAAGTCCTAGGCTGGACGGCCGAGGAGATGGTCGGCGACACCGTCGACCGCTTCTTCACCCCGGAGGATCGCACGAACGGTATCTCGGCGGCGGAGATGCACAGTGCGCTGACCGAAGGGCGCGGTACGGACGAACGCTGGCACCTGCGCAAAGGTGGAGAGCGGTTCTGGGCCAGCGGCGAGATGATGCCGCTCCGGAACGAGATCGGCGAGGCGATCGGCTTTCTCAAAATCCTGCGCGACCGTACCCCACAGCGCGAGACCGAGCTGGCCCTGGAGCAGCAGAGCAAATTGCTCCAGACGGTCACGAACTACGTCAGTGAAGCGGTCTTCCGTCTCGACCCTGGCGGCACGATCCTGTTCGCCAACCCGGCCGCCGAAAAGTTGTTCGGCTGGGCTGCCGACGAGCTGCGGGGCCAGAATTTCCACGACACATTGCACCATCACCACGCGGATGGCAGCTCCTTTCCGGCCGAGGATTGCGCCCTCGTGCAGGCCCTGCGCGATGGCAAGTCGCTGCTGAACGAGGAGACGCTGTTCTTCGCCCGGTCCGGTCTGCTGGTGCCCGTCATGTGCACCAGCATCCCCTTTCACGAGGCGGGAAGCGTGTCAGGGGCAGTCATCACCGTCACTGATATCACCGAGCGCAAGCGCGCCCAGGAACAGCAGCAGGTCGTGAACCGCGAGCTGAGCCACCGCATGAAGAACGTGCTAGCCATCGTGCAGGCCATCACCACACAGACGATGCGCAACGCTACAGACCTTGCCTCGGCGCGCGATACCCTGGACGCGCGGCTGATCGCGCTGAGTCGGGCCCACGACATCCTGCTCGATGTCGAGACGGATGGGGCGGAGATGCATGCCTTAGCCACGGCGGCGCTCGGCCTGCACGACGATCAGCAACCCGGCCGGTTCATCATCGACGGCCCGGCAGTTGCGGTCGGGGAGACCGCCACGGTGTCGCTCACACTGATGCTGCACGAACTGGCGACGAACGCTGCCAAGTACGGGGCGCTCTCGACCCCCAAAGGATCCGTGAGTCTGACCTGGGACGTTCTGCGGGACAGCACGGTGCCCGGCTTCCGCCTACGGTGGGTCGAGCGAGGCGGCCCCCGCGTCGTTCCTCCCACCCGGACCGGGTTCGGCTCGCGCCTGATCCAGCGGGGTCTCTCGGGTGCCAGCGACGGCAAGGTCGAGCTGCGCTACGAGCCGGACGGCGTGATCTGTACCATCACAGCGTCAATGGCCGAGATCGAGGGCCAGTAAGTAAGGTGCGAAAGGTGTACCTTTCGCCCCTGTCTCGCAACGCCAGCCAGCACAACGCGATACGTGCTGCGAAAGGTCTGAGGCGTTACTGCCTCGTCCGAGGCGCGATGCCGATCAAGGTATAAAAGACTTTGGTCTCGCCAGAGACGGTCTCAAACACTTCTACCTGTTCGAGCGTCACGCGGCACCATTGACCGAAATACTCTCGAAGCTGTGGCCTGACCGCGCGCGTGATTTTTCCTTCCAGGATCGCCTTGTCCATATCCATGAACTCGAACCGGTTGCGTAGTAGGCTCGCACCTATCAGCGCGCCGTCATAGATGTGCTCGCCGATCGACCGTTCCTGATAGCGGCTGATGCTTTCCCGCAGACGTGGAATATCCGAGTTGTCCGCATCCCAGGCGTATTTTGTGCCTGCGCTGTCCGTCCACGACAACGAAAAGCCCGCGCTGTCTCGATGCAACTCCGTCAACACCTTACGTAGATGGTTGACCGACCGTTGGCCCAGCTCGGCAGAAAGCCTGCCTATTTCGTTTTCGCGCTTGGTTGCGGTCAAGAGGTTGAACAGCGTTTGCAAGGCTGCAACCGATGTACTCTCTCCGAACTCATCGAATGACGACGTGACGAACAGTTCCATTCCGAACGACGACGGGAAGACGTGCGCCAATCGGAGATCCGTTGCTCGCAGGATTTCTTGCGAAATTGGCCCCCGCAACCGGGGACCAGTCGTGATCGCCTGTCCGATGCTCTGGTAGAGACCCTGCAACCGCCATAGGAAGATACCTAGCCGGCCGAGGCTCGCGGTATGGTCGTTGAATGAGGCCCCAAGGAGCGCCACGTCAACCTTCTCACGTACCCGGTGCTTCACCAGCTCGACGCGTTCCGATTGCAGCCGCTGCTGCAACTGACTGAGACTGTTGAGGCCCAATTTTGCGGCGAAACTGTCTGGGTTGTCGGCCAGCATCCGCTGGCTGTCCCGCATCGCTTCATCGAGATCGGCCAAACGACGGTTTAGACCGCGAAGCTGTGCCTCGGCCTCCGCGCCATCTATGTTGTTCCAGAGCTTCATGAAGCTACCGCCGGAGCGGGCGTGGCCACAACTGTAGGGGTCGGCGGAGGCGGGGTCTCACGCAGCACGACGATGCCCTTGGGCACGTCGCTACGATCGAAACCGAACTCGCCCATCCAATATTTGCGCTGACTACGGGTAGCAGAGAACTTGGGATGCGTTTCGGGATAGCTAATGCAGTAGTACGCATCGCACATGTATCCCGCCTTCGTCGCCGGCCCGGACAGCAGCTGTAAAATTTTCTGCTGTTCGATCGGGGGGAGGGCGTCGAGCATGTCTCCGTCCATGAAACAGACGAGGTCGATATCGCCTGGATCGTTCTTGTTGGTTACAAAGCTGCCGTCAATAAATTGCACATATTCCTTTACAACATCTTTCAATTCCGAGCTGTGCTTTTTGTAGCCTTCGATAATCGCCTTGCGGGTTGAAGAATGTGGAAATTGAGTAACAAAATCTTCCTCGATCTGATCTATAGCCATCTCGTGGAGGCCGGCATCAAGATACCCCTTGCCGTTAAACGCCATTCGTTTCCTGCCCTGGATTGTTGAGGCGAGAATAGACTCCGTTAAATAGGTCGCCAACCGCTTTTCGCGCCCGCAATGTGACGCGCCGCCGCCGTTGATGCTCCGGCCGGTCGTGCAGCATATGGCAGTGCTGACATAGCGCCGCGAGGTTGGCATCCGTGTTGTCGGCCGTGTCGTGGTTGCGATGCGCGGTCGCCAGTACCACCCGCGTTACCTTCACCAGACCGGCGGCCATGTCCTCGGGGGTGGGAAGGGTCCGGCGTATCAGGCGGCCTCGGCCGTCCCGCCAACGCTCCGCTTGGCTGTCCCACCATCGGCCGTCGCCGAGGTGCCGCACATCCTGTAGGTGCGGTCTCCCGCATCCCTCACAGCGGCCTTTCGCCCGCACGAAGCGGATGACGGCCGAGAGCTGCTTCCAGTCGATCGGGTAGAAGTAGCGATGCTCGCGACGGATCGGCATCAGCGAGCCGCGTCCTGCATCGGCCCAGCCTTCACCCGTTTGGCAATCCGGGCGAGGGTCGAGCGGCTACAGCCGGTGGCGGCCTGGATTTGGGTCCAAGGCGAGCCGGCTTCCAGCATGGCCGCAATGCCCTCGTTCCGCTTCGTATCCTCCTGGCGCCCCCTGTAGAGGCCGGCGGCCTTGGCGCGGGCTTGGCCCTGCGCCTGGCGGCGGCGGCGATCGTCGTAGTCCTTGCGGGCGACGGCCGCGAGAACGTCGAGTAGCATACCGTTGATCGCCTGAAAGACCTGCCCCGTGAACTCGTCGGCCGGCGTCGCCAGACTCCATGATGTCGGCAGGTCGAGCGCCACGATCCGCACCCGCTTGGCGTCGATCTCCGTCCGCAGCTTCGTCCAGTCGTCCGAGATGAGGCGGGACAGGCGATCGACCTGTTCGATCAGCAGCACGTCGCCCGGCCGGCAATCCTTCAAGAGACGGAATAGCTCTGGCCGGGCCAGCGTTGCCCCGCTCTCGTTCTCGATATAGGCCGCGGCGATCGTCAGGCCGCGCTCATGCGCGAAGGCGTCGAGCTGCGCCCGCGCCCTGGTCGCGTCCTGTTCTGAGGTGGAAGCGCGCAGATAGGCGCGGACGAACATGAAACCTGCCAATCGGTTCGATTAGGATAGGTATCATGGTAGCGGTTCGATTTGAATGGTCAAGCTAATTATATGAAACCGCTTGCGATCTGGTTCGATTTAGGCATACCCAAACCGAACCATGTTGACTGGTTGCTTCGAGCGGCGATCGGCCCTCGATCCCAAATCCGGAAGCGGATGCTCCGTCCCGACCCCCCAGTAAACTGACTCATGTGTTTGTGAAGCATGATCGGTTCCGTCACAGTGATCCGATCGTTGGCAGGCTAATCCGGGCGCCAGCGGCCGGTAGATGCGCGCGCTCCCGCCCTGAACAGCGGAGAGCCATGTGCCGCGTTATTTCTTCGACATCCACGCCGGATCCAAGTTCTCACGCGATCCCGTTGGAATGGAGTGTGATGGTATGGGTGGCATCCGTCACCAGGCCATGCTTGCGCTTCCCTCCATCGCACGCGATGAAATACCCAGAGCTGGTGATCGTCAGGCGTTCACGGTCCTCGTCCGCGACTTGGACGACATCACCGTCTACACGGCGACCCTGACCTTCGCAGATTTGTGGATCGGTGACGATCCGATCCCAGAGCCGGAGGAAGACCATTTCAGTTAGCGTGCTCGTGCCTCACTCGCGTCGTTTCACGAGGTGCAAATAATCCGGATCAAAGTCGCAAAACGCCTTCAGCCGCTCCACATCGGGGATGTCGAGTTGCCGCTTTTGCAGCACGATCAAACCAGCCTCTCGCATGGCCTGCAACGTTCGGTTCACGTGCACGCTCGTGAGCCCCAGCGTCTCAGCCAAGTCCTCCTGCGTAAGCGGAAACGGGTAGCCGTTCGCGTCAGCTACGCCCGCTACCTGTAGGCGCACCAGAAGCTCGCAGAATAGGTGCGCGATTTGTTGGTCCGCTTCGCGCTGACCCATGTTCACCAGCCACTCGCGCAGGATCGCCTCATCCACCAGCGTCGTCCACCAGAGGGCATGGGCGATGCGCGGATGCCGTTCGGTCAGGTCGAGGATTGTATCGCGAGGTAGGTCCGCGACCGTGCAGGGCGACAGGGTGGCGATGCTGTGATCCATCGCGCCGAGGACCGCGACGTGCAGGTCGCAGAAGTCGCCGGGCACCAACAGGGCCACGATCTGCCTTTTGCCGTTGCGCAGCACCTTGTAGCGGCAGGCGAAGCCGGAGAGCACGAGGTGCACGTCTTGGGGCCGGTCGCCGCGTTCGATAAGGTTCCTATGAGCGCCAACCAGCCGAGTGCGAGCAAGCTTTGCCAGCCGCTGGTGGTCTACCCCTGTCAGGTCTGCCCCGTGCGAAAGCTTGCTGATAAGCGGGCTGAACACGGTGGCTCCCCTAAGATTATCAGCGATGAGCGGGCCGGATCCCACCACCTAACACACCGTATAACCGGTATGGTCTGCCAGCCGCCTGTTTGATCGCAGATTATGATCCCTCGGCCTGTTTCGGAACGGCCCTAACCAGGATCGAAAGCGGCGATCCGTGGTGGTTCTCTCAAGGCGCACCCAAATCAGACCACCCGCTGCTGGCTTGAACGTCCGGTTTCGCCCGTGGCGCTGTAGGCCGCTCGCCACCCCGAGCCGAAGTTGCCAAATGCCTGACAAAGGTCCGCTTCGGAGGAACGCCGACAGCGCTTCCGGCGGCTGGGTTGGGTCGGAAGCGGGAGGGCCGCTTGGGGTGGATTGCCGTCAGTCCGCTTCGGGGCGGCGATCCATGGAAGCGGACATCGTCGTCGGGCCCGCTAAGGGTCGAAAGCAGCGTATCAGCTTCACCGCCCCCGTCTGCTCGAAATCACTGGGGCTTTCGACCTCGATGACGCATAGTCTGCCACCATGGAAGCCGATCTTCTCGACCGCCTTCTCGTCACGCTCGCGGTGCGGCTGCGCTCGTTCTCCGTCTGCACGATACAGCGCGGGTGGCGCCTGGGGTTCAGTCCATTCGAGGCGATCACCGTCCATTACGTGCTGCGTGGAACCGGGAGCCTCCGGGTCGGGCACGGACCGTGGCGGTCCTTCGCGCCGCACACTATCATCGTCGTGCCGGCACGACATTCGCACAGCCTTGGCGCTGCCGAGGATTGCATCGGTGAGGTCCGCGCCGAGGATCACTGCGTCCTTCACGGTGACGGGTTGATCTCCTTCACGGCGGGTGACGGGAGCCCCGACGCGCTTTTCGTATGCGGCCAGATCGCCGACACCCACACCGGTGCGATGGGTCTGTTCGAGTTGTTCCAAGCCCCCATGGTGGAGACCTTTCCCTCGGATCCGGTGCTACGTTACGCCTTCGAGCTCATGCTCGCCGAGGTCGTGAGCCCCAATCTCGCGACACAGGCGATGACGGAGGTGCTGATGAAGCAGTGTCTCATCCTCCTCCTGCGCCGGCAACTGGTGGCGAGCGACTTCACATCCCCGATCCTGGCGGCATTGCAGAACCCGAAGCTCGCCCGCGCCGTCCTGGCGATCCTCGAACAGCCGGGTGCGCGTTACTCCGTCGACAGCTTGGCGGCCCTCGCGGGCATGGGCCGGACCAGCTTCGCGGAAGGGTTCGCCGCAGCCTTCGGGCAAGGCCCGATGGAGTTCGTCCAGAGGGTTCGCCTCCGCATCGCCTCCCGTCTCCTCAGCGGCACCGACTTGCCGGTGAAGGTCATCGCCGCAACCGTGGGCTACGCGAGCCGGAGCGCGTTCAGCAAGGCGTTCGAGGTGGAGTTCGGGGCCGCGCCGAGCCAATTTCGTCTGGTGGGCGGAATGGACGAAGGCGAGCCGGAGCGCATCGAGAGCGAGCCTCCCACAGAACCGACCTGATCCCGTCAAGACGTCGAGTGGCCCCGTCCCGGTGCTTCATCGTTCGGATCAGGTCCGCGAGCGTTCGACGAGATCGAGCCCCTGGAACCGTCGAAGTCGCATTGTCTTGGCAACGTTCAGTGGGCGTCGACAAACGGTGACCGGTCCTCGGTCGTGCCATTGGTCCCGCCCCGAGGAATTATCATGGTCGACGCGAGTGCCTTCTACCTTCGCTACAGCCCAGACATCGAAACCGTCGCCGACGATGAGGCTGAGACGGCGCAGGGCCTGATAGAGACGATGCGCTCGGTCAGCGAAAAGACCCTGGCGGACGGCGGCCACGCGATCCGCAGCGTCCACGCCAAGAGCCACGGCTTCCTTGAGGGCGAGCTTGAAGTGGCCTCGGGGCTTCCGCCCATGCTGGCACAGGGCTTGTTTTCAAAACCAGCGACCTATCCCGTGATCATGCGCCTCTCGACCCTGCCT
>NZ_JBBXMX010000033.1:0-39079 GCF_038442355.1 Methylobacterium guangdongense | reverse complement strand
CTTCCGCCGTCTCGTCAAAGACTACGAGCGTTATGCCAGCACCCTGGCAGACCTGCACCTCGTCGCCTTCGTCTGCCTCATGCTCAAACAGGCCGCTCAACTCGCCACAGGTTCATAACAGCCTCTAAGGCGAAGGCGAATAGGCCGATCATCGCATAGGAGACGGGTTTCAGCTTCATCAGCAGCGGTTGCCGCCGGTGGTCTGACCATACTGCTTGACGGGGAAATGCTGCTGGTTGGCGTTGCCTTCGGCGGCCGAACTCATCGGGCAGGTGTAGGGGTTGTTATCGGAGCCGAATAGGCCGCCGGCTGGGGCGCCAAGCGATCCGGTGGCCTCGACGCCGTAGGGCTGAAGACCAGTCCAGGCGGTGGGACGCGGGCTGGCGGCGGCGGGCGCTAGCGCGGCAGCGGTGAAGGCGAGGGCGGCGGCCAGCGTGGCGAAGCGGGTCGTCGTCATGGCGTTTCCGATCTCCTCGGGGGCTGGGCCAGCCTATCCGGCCCCGTCGTCTCCCGTGTGATCCTCAGATGGGAAGCGCTATGCCTCCGCGACGTGCCGCCGGGCACGCGGCGGCGCGGATTAAAACCCGAGGTGGTCGGGCTGACCGATGTGTAGCATTAGAAAACGCGCTTTTAGCGCCGCAGCGCCCTGATCCAGGCTTTGACCGGATCCACCACGAAGGCCACGTACGCCGCCCAGGACCGCGCCCAGCCGCTCATGGGGGCATCGGCTGCATCAGAACGAGCTGCCATCAGCGCGGCCACATAGGCGTCCTCATGCGGCTTGCACTCGTCCAAGGCGTTGCGCTCCCGGCCGGCTCGGCTGCCGCGGTCCTGCTGTTCGTCGTACGCCTCGCGCACGCAGCCGTGCCATGCCCGCTCAAGCGCAGGCAGATCGGCCGGCTCGTCCGCCAGGGCCGAGGCCGGCCCAATACCCGCAAGCGTGATGAGCAAGGTCAGGACTTGCAGGTGCGCCGTTCCGCTATTCATCGGAAGCGCCAGCAACGGCAAAGGCCATCTCGCTCGCAGCTGTCTGCAGCTCATGGCGAGCCACCCCATCTGCCAGCGCTATCAAGCCAGCGAGCCCGAGCCCGAGCAGCAGGCAGCGACGGAAGGCAGGCACAGAGATAAGCATGGGAGGCGCCTCAAGGAGACGCCCGCACCGTAGTCGAGCCGGATGCGGCTGGCTGCCGCGCCGGGATCACAGTGGTACGAAAAGCGAACGGCGAGCGCTCGAACTCGGGCTATTCGCAGACGCGGACGCGCCGGATGTGCTCGACGCCGTAGGGGTCGATGAAGCCGCGCCGCTCGATGTGGCAGACTTCCTCGACGTAGACCGGCGGTGGGGCGCGGTAGACTGGCTGGCCCGGGTAATACCCGTTGTTGGCAGAGGCGATCGCGCTGCCGGCCACGACGCCGCCGAGAGCACCGAGAGCCACAGCACCGCCAACCCCGATGCCGTCGCGGGCTTGGGCGGCCGACTGAGCGCCGCAGAGGGCGACGGCGACTAGAGCAGCCATGCTGCCGGTCCGCAGGAGAGAGCCACGCATCGCTGACCTCGTGAGCGTGAACGGCCCCACGCACGTCGGCGCGTAGGGCCGCAATCAACCGGATCCCCCCGGTTCGACCGCCAACGGCCGGTCACGATCAGGGTGAAACGAGAGGGTTAAGGAAGCCCCTACAGCTTCTCTTCAGAAGCGCTGCGGCGGAGGCAGGGGGTGGCCCATCGTCGTCATCGCCCCTCAGGCGGCCCGATCAAGCGGCGCAGCGCCTTCCCGGGTTGCTGCGCCGTTGTCGTTCAAGCAGGACAGCTACGGGCGCTTGGCCCTGTCCTCCTCCTCAGCCGCGACTGCCTCGACCGCAGCGATGACGTTCTCCAATTCGGCAACTTGGCGCAGCACGCTCCCAGCGGGCAACCCATCGTGCTCTGCCATTGCCAGGATGAGCATGCGCTGGTGCGTTTTCAGGCGTTCGAGGAGGGCGTCGAGCTTGTCAGGCATGCCTGTAGCTGTCGGAATAAACTGCGGACAACCGGAGAGGTGCCGCATGCTCGTCGTAGACGAAACGCAGGCCGATCTTGCAGCCCTCATCCTCTCCGATTTTGGAAGCCTCCGATCTGGGGCGGACCCTAGCCGTGATCTCGTAGATTGGCTCCATTACCGGGCTCGCCGCGTCGCCGACCGCACGCGCCTCATCACCCGGTCGAAGGAGGTTGAGGCACACCGCGCCACTTACCCGGCGATCGACGAGATCGCGAACCGCCTTGCGCTCGGCCTCGATGTCTCACCGTGGCTGAGCAACACCATCCGCACGAAGGGGTCCGACCCTCGCGCCGACCTGATGTTCAACCAGTGGCAGGTCAGCCACTTTCATCTCGGCCCTTGGCTCAACAACCCGAAGCGCGTGAAGCGCAGTGGTCCTGTGCTGTTCGCCTACATCGCCGCCGACAAGGCCAGCCTCCTCGACGTGCAGCCGCACGACTCCTGGACCCGGACTAACCTGCTGCGGATCCTCCTGCGCGTTGACCCGAGCGCGATGCAGGACATCGGCCCGTCAGGCGCGACACCTCTGACGGACACCGATCACAAGACGCTGCGGGGCAAGCACAGCAACGCCACAGTCGATATCGACGGTCGCACCTACAACCCGCCGGGATGGGGCATCATGGGTTCCGGGGACAGCATGCGCTTCCGCGTCCTGGCCGACTACGTCGAACACCTCATCGGCAGGATGCTTCACCAGATCCAGACCAACAGCCTGCCGCCGGAACTGATGCGGCAGCTCGCCAGCCAGATCGGCGTGCCTGTGCGCCTCGGGATACGGTTTGAGCGCGGGCTGCTCGTCCTCTACGACAAGAACCGCAGGCTCGACCTAGCGGCACCGAACATGGTCGTAGCTTGACCATCTCGACAGCGGGCAGAGGCAAGCCCATCTTGGCGGGATGCGCTACGCCCTCGCTCTCGCCGTCTCGATCTCAGCCGGCGTGCCCGCTCACGCCGCCCAACCGTTCGAAGGGTCCTGGGCGGCGCAGACAGCTGATTGCGGGTCCGACACCAGCGACTCGAACATAAAAATCGCCGGCAAGAAATACATCACGCACGAGAGCGAGTGCCTCATCAAAAAATACGACCAGTCCAAGGGTTCGTATGCCCTCTTTCTGTCGTGTTCTGGCGAGGGCGATAAGTGGAACGATGCTGTAGTGCTTGTCCCCCAAGGCAATAGGATGCTTGTAGGCGGCACAAGTGGCCGCCCCATGATCCGGTGCCGCAGCTAGACGGCATCCCAAGGGTCACGCTTTCCCGTAATCGGCTGCGGCTGCGAACGCCTTCCCTCCCTTCGAAGCCTGCTTCAGCTCGGCCATGATGGACGATTGCGTGCCGTTCGCCGGGTAGACGTTGACGTTGTGCAGATGCGTCTCGTCGTACCGCCGGTTGTCCTGAGCATTACGGTTGTCGTTGCTGGTACGGCTCATGACTGCAGCGTTGGCAGCGTTCGCCTGAGCTACGGAGGCGGCTGCGCCAGCTCGACGCGCCGCATCAAAGGCGGCTTCAGGCTTCGAACCAGCATCGAGCCTGGGAGCCTGCCTCGCGGTTTTCGCCGCAGCCGCGGCAGCAACCAGCCGATCCTCCATCCCCTGCTGATGGGCCCGACGCAACCACTCTGGGGCATTCGCGGAAGCACCGCCTGCCCCCCAGGCCATCGGCGAGCCGCCACCAACGTGCATGTTCGTCCGGCCACCCATGTACCCAGGGCCTGCGCCGACGCCGTTGGCGCCGGCCTTCACGCTCTCCCGGATGAACCGCTCCATCACCACGCGGTCGGCGTCGTTGGTCATGTCAAGGTAGCGGCGCTTCCCGTCCTGACCGACCGTGTAGAGCTTCAAGTCGGCCGAGTTGCCGTGGTCGTGGCGATGGCTTCCGGTCCGGTTCGGGCCGCTCTCGTCCTGCCCGCCCGAGAAGATCTCCGCGTTGACCCCCGCAGCGGTCGCTGCCGCCGCGATCTGACCCTTGAGGGCTTCCGTGACGGACTGACTGCGCGTCGCGCCTCCCTGGTTCTGTTCAACCCCGCCGACGCCATTCGTGGGCGCGACGTTGCCGCCTGCCTGCTTCGACGCGTTCGGGTCGTAGTTCAGGCCTTCGCGCTCGCCGATGCCATGCATGGCCCGCCCGTACCACGCGCTCCAGCCGTGCTTCTTGGCCCAGTCCAACGAGAAGTCGATCTGCTCCTTCCAGTAGGTCGGATCGTCGACCTTATGGCCGGATGCCTTCTCGTACTCGGTACCGACACTGCCGGCGCCGCCGCGGTGCATCTGGAAGGGACCGAAGCTCGTCGGGTTCTTGTTGGCGTCGAAGTCGCCGGGCGTGAGGTGCGTTGGGGTCGAGCCCCCGAGCCCTTCGCCGTCAGCGACACCGAGGGCCACGTTCGGGTTGATCCCGCGCTTCAAGGCAGCCTCACGGATGTAGGATGCTACCTCGGGGTGGACGTTGTCGTGCCGGAGCTTGATGCCGTCCCGGCCAGCATCGCCACCGGCACCACCGCCGCCGCCATACCCGAGCTTCCGCTTCAGCCACCGGCCGCCGCGTCGGAAGAGGCTGCCCATCCCAGCCCCACCGGCCGCACCGGAGGCCTCATCGTCCCAGTTGTTGGTGACGCCTGGCTTGGCCGCATTCGGGACCGCCGCGTCTGCGCCGACCGCCGTGCCCACGGCCGCACCGACCGCCGCCGTGCCGCCTATGCCCAAGGCCCCGAGAAGGGAGCCGAAGATCCCTGGCGTGGCTGAGCCTGTGATCGCGAGGCGGATGAGGCCTAGGACCCGCAGGAGGGCGAACAGCTTCGTGAAGAGCCACGCGCCCAGCAGCCCCTCAAAGACGACCTTCCAGCCGCCGACCGCCTTGGCCGCCTCGTTGGCGCCGGTCGCAAAATCTTTGATCGCCTGTCCGATGCCGTTCCAGTCGATGCTGCGCAAGTAGTCCGCGAGCTGCTTGACCTTCTCGGCGATCTGCGACCGCAGCCACTCGCCGTTGGCCTCGTACCACTTGATGACCTTCTCGATGATCTCGCTGATGGCGGGGGACAGGTTGGTCCAGATGGTCCGGCCGAGCCCTTCAGAGATCGTCCCGACATCGTGCATGGCGGTCGAGAACCGCTGCGCGTTCTCCGTGTCCTGCTTCGACAGCACGCCGCCGAGGCGCTTCACCTTCTCCTGCGCCTCCCTCAGCTTGTCGCTGCCCTGGACCAGGAGCGCAATGGTGCCGGGATCCAGCCCAGCCTGTTCAAGCAGGTTCGTCGTGAACGAGACGCCGGCCTTGTCCGACATGGCCTTGGCGGCGTCGGCGATGTCGTAGAGCGTCCGCTGGGTGTCCCTGCCGTACCGGATCACCTTGCCGGTGGCGCCCTGGAGCCGCGAGAGCATGTCGTAGGTCGCGCTGCGGCCCGTCAGCTTCATCTCGTTGTAGGAGTTGGCCAGCTTCGAGAAGGAGCCCGCAGCGGCGTCCGCGGAGCCCCCAGAGCGGGAGACGGCCGCCCCGAGAGCGGTAAGGGCCTCCGGGGTCGTCTCCAGCGATTTGGCGAGGCGTCCGACCGCGGCATCCGAGGCCGTGATGTCGCTGATGAAGTCCTTCACCGCCCGGCCGGTGGTGAAGACGGCGAACAGCTTGAGGGCGTTGCGGATCAGCCGGTCGAAGCCCTCGCTGGCCCTGTCCAGGCTGCGCTCGATCTCCTTGGCCTCCTTCTCGGCGGCCTTGCGCGTCTTGAGTAGGGCTGCTGCCGCCTCCTTCTGACCCTTCGTGAATTCCTTAGGGTCGAGGCCGAGCGTCACCACCAACGCGTCAATCACCGTAGCCATATCAGCCGCCCCTCACGCAATCTGCTAGAGTATTCACTGCTCAATCCCATCCCCGCTGGTCTGGATGAGCGTTTCCCACTTGCCGTTGATGACCTCGGCCTCAAGGTCGTGCTCGACATAGACAACGGACCACTCGCCGCACGCGGGCGTGAGATCGGACTGGATCTTGATCCTGCCGCCGAATTGGACGTTCGGGTTGTACTGAGTGCTGACCTCGACAGCGACTTGGCGGTAGCGGGGGTACCCGATCATCCCCGTCTGCGGCGAGATCAGCGGCACGGAGCCCTGCCGCGAGCCGCCCGGCTTCCAGATCGCCAAGGTGTCGTTGTGGATGTGCATGAGGCAGCGGGTCTGCTTCATGACCGCGACCGCCTGTCGGAAAGCGGAGCCTGGCAGGTACGGGTTGTCTAGGATCGCATCGACGCCGTTGTTCTCGAACTGCCAACCACCCTTCTGGCAGATCTGCTTCATCACCGTGTCGACCTTGGCCGACCCTCTCACGGACGTCGGGGCCGCATCCTTGATGTTGCCCAGGACACCGGCTTTCGCCGCGATCCGGAAGCAGGCTCCAGGAGCGGCGTGCATGTCGGCATAGGCGTCGAAGATCGTGCCGGTGAAGACGAGGTTCGGGGTCTGCCCTTCCTCATAGGCGTAGAGCTTGACCGAGTTCGCATCCCGCAGGGCGTACTGGCGCCCCATCGTGGTCATGCGGTTCATCATCTCCAGCGGCAGGCCGTAGATGCCGAGCTGCAACTGGCCCATGTCGGGCGCGCCCGGCTGGATGATGTGCGCCGAGACCCGATGGCCCGTGAACCGCTGGCTGTTCTGGTTGCTGCCCGCAAAGGTGCCGGACTTCAGCGTCAGCTCCACGTCGAGGCACTTTTTGGTGAAGGCCATCGGCTACGTCCCCGGGGTCGGCGGGCCGCTCGTGCCGTGAGCGTGGCCCTGAAGGTCGACCTGATCCGCGGAACCCTGTCCGGCCGTCATGTTGCCCGGAGACGTGATGTTGCCCTTGGTGTCGATCTTGACGCCGTTCAGGTTCCAGCCGTCCGACTTGTTCGAGGTGAGCGAGTTGCCGTTGCGGTCCTGGATGGTCATCCCACCGCCGCCGTCAGCATCATCAAAGCGGATGAACTGTTTGACCTGCTGCGCCTTGCGCGGGAGCACCGCTCCGAAAATGGCATCTGAGAGGGTCGAGCGCCGGAACGAGCCTGGATTACTTTCAGCCCAGTCGTTGTTCCGAGCCGCGGAATGGTCCCGGTCGAGAACCGAGAAGGTAGCGGTGTCCCCAACCTGCGGGTCATTGATGATGACGCTGTCACCGGACTGGTTGCGCGGGACAGAGATCCCGTAGACCGTGCCGTGTGATGACGTCTTTCCCAGCCCGTCGACCTGTTTCACGGTCGGCTGGATATCGACCGTGCAAGGCTGAGTAAGGCTATTCCGATTGTGGACGGCGACGATCTTGGCGGTGAAGTGCGACCGCTTCTCCATGTCGAGCTGATCGACGTGGAAGGCATGCCGGTTCACATCGGAGTTCGGGCCAGTGAGGGACTGTTGACCCGTGGTCTGATCGGTCTGCCCGCCCGCCGCACCGCCGCTCATGACTTCGTTCTCGCCTGTTCCGCCATCCTGGCGTTGTGTCCATCAATCGTGATGACCTCCAACATGTTGTAGAGGTCGCGTACGCCGTACACGGTCTGGAGCTGATAGAGTTCAGCCTTCCCGCTGCTGATCACCGTGGCAATGTTGCGGGGGATGTTCTGGTAATCACGCCAGCCGCGAGGGGTGCCGTCTCCGAAAGCTCCGACTTTGAGAGGCTTGCGAGCCGCGAAAAATTTACGTGAAGCTCTACGATCTCCTTCCGCAACATGAGGCGCGTGGAGATTTCCTCGATGTCGTCAGGGACGAGGGCGCGGGCGAGTTGCAGGTTGCGCGGGTCCGGACAGATTTGAACGCACTCGAACATCTGCTGCCAGAGCGGCTTCACGTCGTCATACTTGAGGCCCTGCAAGGCCTGGACACCCATCGCGGCGATGCCGGCCATGCCGGCGCCCTCGAAGTCGTCGGGGATCTCCGCGCCCGCAGCAGTGAGGGCCAACAGGGCTCGAATGCCCCAGTCCTCGGCCTGCTCTGCATCCATCTCCGTGAGGAGGAAGGTTTTGCCGGCGTCTCGGTTGTTGGGATCGTCTGAGGGGACGGTGATGCGCTTGGTCCTGCGGGCCATGATGGTTCCTCTAGGAGATGCCCGGCACTGAGCCGACGTTGAGGCTGGAGAATTGGTCCGGTCCGGCAGGCGACAGACCGCTGATGCTGGAGGAGGTCTGCGGCAGGGCGGACGAGCCAGGGACCCGCCCAACCTCTTGGCCGGTCGCCGGATCGGTAAAGACTGCCTCGCCTACGTCGGCCGTGTAGGCCGGCACGCTGTAGCCGCTGACGTTGTAGCCGCCGGAGAAGTCCTGCGTGGCGACCGAACTCATCTCGCTCGGGGTCGCGTCGCGGGGCTGGACCACGCCTCCGTCTACCGGGTTGGCGCCCGAGGGAGCCGCGGTATCGCCCGTGCCGCCGGTCGCGCTCGGGGTGCTACTGCCTCCGGTGCTAGACACGACCTCGCGGACTTCGCGGCACCAGATCGCGACAGTCAGCAGGCCGACGCCGCGCTGCGCCGTCCGAGCGAAGTCGTAGTGAACGATGTTGACGTTCGGGAAGACCTTCTCGGGCGTGACCGCATCGTAGAGCTGCAGATTGCCCGCGATGGCCGCGACGGATGCCAGGAGGGCCGCGCGGTTCGCCTCGCTGCCGCCCGCGCAGTAGATGAGCCGCACGTCGAACGGGAGGGCGACCTTGTCGTAGCTCTCGAATGCACCGCGCTCGACGGGGTAGTCAGCGATCACCCATTCCCGCTTATGGTCGAAGGCCGCGATGCAGTCCGCATCAATGACCGACCCGCCGCCCTGGAACAGCCCCCACTGCGGCGCTAGGCCCCCAGAGAAGAAGGACAGAGCCGCGGGATCGTCGGCGGCCGCGAGGGCAATGCCAACACCAGCACCGGCCGCGAACAGGACGTCCGGCACACCGTCGACGTCGGGGACGCTCACAAGCTCGGGCATCAGTCGACCAGCTCGCTCGGGTCGAGGTAGACGAGCTGAAACCGGGATCCGAGACCGTCAGAGGTCGGATCCTCGGTACCCATCGTGTCCGTGAACATCAGGTCGCCGCTGAACCCGAGATAGGCCGAGCGGACGAGGCGGTTGCGGTCCTGACAGATCACGCCGCCGACCAGCAGCGCCTCGTTGACGTAGAGATCCGCAAACAGCCCGTAGAGCTTCTGCTGGACGACGATCTTGCACGGCTGGTTGCCGAGCTGCGCCTTGACCGACTGATTTGGCACGGCCTGAAGCGGGATGATTTGCATGGCGGCCCTCAGCTCTGATTGCTCTGAGGCAGAGGGCCTATCGGCATGCCGGCGGTCGAAGCCGGTGCGAGCTTGGACACCGGACAGGCGATCTCCCGGCGCAGGACCCGACGGACCAGTTCCGAGACGCTGAGGCCGGCATTTTCAGCCGCAGCTATCAATCCGACACGAAGCGGACGATCAACTCGAATGTATAAATGAGACGGGAACTGTACGCGCATCAGCTAGTGCTCTCTGCCTAATGCAGATGAGCACAAACTAAGATGATTGTCTTGCGCTTATTCGGAATGTCTAATTAGAACCAAACTGATTATATGCCCCTGAAAGCACCTAATCTTATTATCCGCTGCCTATGCTTCCTCTGGCATCATGCACGTAGAGAATAGCTACTCGTTTGCGGGAGCCATTTTAGCTTTTGCCCTCTCCATCGCGTCCATCTTAAGGGATCTAGAAAGCAGTTCATTTATCCCCTTGAGTTTCGGGTCATTTAGAAACTTGCTTGCTTTGCCAAGCTCCTCCATTTCGTAAAGTAACTGTAAATACAGGGATTTTACAACTTTCGCATATTCCTTCTTATCGTGCAGCCAACTATTAACATTTGGGTAATTATCCACGGCTTTTGGTAAATTATCACGAAAGTTCATGGCCATGCGGAGCCCGAGGTTGAAGTAGTACTCTCCTCCAGCCATATCGTGAAATATTTTCTCCATATCGTCATACGCTCTTTTGACTATTGCGCTGACTTGTTTATTGGCGAACTCATCCCCCCGAAAGCTCTCTTCTAATCGCAGCTCTATTTCTTCGGAAATCGGCCGACCTGTCTGGGCGGCAGCCGCTTCTAGGGCCGCGCGCATCTGAGGGGTCACACGGAAAGAGAACTTGTCGCGCTTTTGAGCGCTGCGTCGCCCCTTGGGCGGCGTCTCTCCAGAGGCTTCTTCCGTCATCTGTCCCTCATCGTCCCGTTTTGTCCTCCATACAGAGGACAGCCATTTGACGCAACCACAATCGCGGTCTATATCGCTAATGTCCCCCAAACGGAGGACATTAGGCGTCGGTTCGCGAGAGGGCGAGATGGCTGATGATTTCGAAAAGCTGCTGACCCAACCCACGATCAGCGTCGTGGAAGCTGGCCGGGTTCTCGGGTGCGGGACCAACGCCGCCTACAAGGCGCGCGAGGCCGGTGACATCCCAAGCATCAAGGTCGGCGGCCAGTACAGGGTCCCGACCGCAAGGCTGCGCGAACTGCTCGGCTTGCCGCCGCACTCGTCTTTCCCAGGAGCGGCTTCAATCGCCGCCTGATCCCCGCTCTCAGCGGGGCACGCCTCGCTGGCCGCGCCATTCAGCGCTGAGGCGGCCGGCGCCCTCAATCAGGAACAGCAGTCCATGAACGGAAGAACCCGCGCGTCGCGGGTGGCAACGGCGGGCTCTCGGAATGTCGTCTTGGCGGTCGACACCGAGATATCTGCCCCAGACACCCTGACTTTTCAAGCCGCAATCCTGGCCAAGCGCTACGGATTAAGCCCGGCCATTGCCGCGCTGAAGGCCGAGCACTGCTTCGCCGTCCCTGAGACCTGGCGAGGTGCGCGATGACTGCGCCGCACGCCTTTCACCTCCTCAATCCCGACGACCGCGAGTGGGCGTTGGACAACAGCCGCCGCGCCTACCGGGTGCGCCGCAGCCAGGCCGGCGACATGCCGGCTCGGCCCTGGCGGCCCTCTCCGCACCTCATCACCATCGTGTGCCTCCACGACGCCTTCAGCATCGTCCTAACCGAGACCTGCCTTGGCGCTCGGATGCCGTTCACAGACAGCGATGACTACGCGCTGCACCGGCTCGCCATCATCAACCGGGCTCGTCGGGCCCGCGGCGAAGTGGAGGTTTGAGCCGATGGGCAAGGTCCTCTCCTTCGGCCGGCGGGCGCCGGTCGGCCGCCCCAAGCCGCTGCGGGCACCGTGGGGCTCCGACGTGTTCCTGATCCAGTACGGCACCCCGCCGCACGCAGGCTGGACGGTTTTCGACGAGTCCCCATCCGGGGGCTCGGCCGGAAGCCACGGTGACTTCACCGACCGCGCCGAAGCGGTCCGTGCGGGGCGTCAGCTCGCCGAGGAGATTGGCGGCATCTTCCACGATGGGGGTGCCGCATGACGAACGTCGTCGCCTTCCCAATGCGGCGCATGCCGCTCATCGACCGGCGCACCCCTCCAGGCATCGAGGTCATCCTCGCCCCCCTGGCGGATCAGTGGGTGGCCTGGGTCCGTACCCCGGCCGGGCGCCTCGTGGCGCTGGAATACACCCCCATCCGGGATCACGCCCTCTCGGACGCCTGGGCCTACGCCAGTCGGATGGGCATCCCGCTCGCGATCCGAGACACGCCGCTCGGCGTGCGGGAGACCCCTGACATGGGGGAGGTCTATATCTGGCCGAACCCCGAGGACGGTGGGTGCTGGGGCGTCGAGCACGTCTCGGCGTCCGGTGACAGCTCGACCCTGCTGGCGACCGCCTTCAGCTTCGACGAAGCCGTGGCCATGGCACGTGCCGAGGCGCGGCGGCTCGGGGCCACCTTCGATGAGGGCGAGAGCCCGATTGGGGGCAGCGCCGCGTGAACGCGAGTGCTCCCCCGCTCGTCGATCCGGCCGTGGTCCGCTCCTTCCTGGAGCGGATCCACACCGCGGCGGCCGCGGCCTTCGAGGGTGTGCAGCAGCCCGGCATGCTGCAGCTCGTGCGCATCCATCCCGCCGGCGGCCCTGCCCACTCGGTGCAGTTCGCCATCGGCGAGGTGGACCACATGGTCGACGAGGCCATGCGCTGGGGCCGGACGGGGTTCAACGCCTACGTCGAGGCCCGGACCGTCCGGAAGGGCGCCAGCGGCCGCGGCAGCGCATCTGACACTGTCGGGGTGTTCGGCCTCGTGATCGACGCCGACGCGGACAAAGGCAAGGCCAGCCAGACGGGCGTGCAGCCTTCCCTGGCGGTCGAGACCTCGCCGGGCAACGCGCACCACTGGTATCTGCTCGACCGCGCCCTGCCGGCTACCGAGGCCAAGAGCCTGGGCGAGGCCATCCGGGCGAGGTCCGGAGCCGACGCAGACAGCGGCGTCATCACCCAGCCGTACCGGGTCGCCGGGACCCCCAACTACCCGGGCAAGACGAAGGTCGCCCGCGGCCGCGTCGCCACGCAGACCGGCATCATCAGCCTGGACGGCAAGGTGTGGTCGGCCGCTGAGCTGCGCGCCGCCTTCCCCGCCGCGATGAAGAGGAAGGCCCAGACCGCCAGTGCCGGCGAGACCGGACCAAGCGGCAGGAACAGCGACACGATCGAGGCGATCGCCGCCGAGACCGACGCTCCCGACCGGTCCGAGCGGTTCTTCGAGGCAATCCAAGCCGGCTTCGCGGAGGGCCTGACCCCCGGCGACATCGAGGACGTGATGCGCCGGCATCCCGAGGGATGCGGCGGCAAGTACCTCGAACCCTACGACCGCCTCCGCCGCGAGATCGATCGCGCTTGGGAGAAGGTCGCGGAGAAGGCCGAGGCGATCCGGCAGGCCGCCGAGAACCCGACCTATGCCGATGCCTCCAGCCCTATCGGGCAGGCCCGCAGCGCGGTCACGGCCGCCGTCCTCCGGTTCATCGACGCCGCCACCCAGTATCGCCTGGCCGACGACGAGGAGGCGGATCCGCCCGTCCATGCGGTCGCTGTCACCACGGGCGTCGGCAAGACCAGCGCGACCGCCAAGGGCATCGCCGAGCACATCCTGGCGCGCCGCGGCACCATCCAGACCCCGAAGCCGATCCTGTACGCGGTACCGACCCACCGGCTCGGCGCCGAGATCGAGCGCCAGTTCGCCGAGCATGGTGTCGAGGCCCGGGTCTTCCGCGGCCGACAGGCCCAGGACCCCGATCAGCCGGAGCGCACGATGTGCCACGACTTGGAGGCGGTCGAGATCGCCCTGGCGCTTGGCGCGTCGGCCGAGAAGCACTGCTGCCGGATGAAGACCCAGGAGGGGCAGGTGCTGAAGTGCCAGCACTACCACGCCTGCGGGTACCAGGCGCAGAAGGAGGGGCGCCCGGATGTCTGGATCGTCGCCCACCAGATGCTGTTCCACGCCCAGTCGGCCTTTGGGAAGGTCGAGATGGTCATCATCGACGAGGGGTTTTGGCAGTCGGGTCTGCGGATCCCGAAGCGCGGCCTGACCATCGACGAGTTCCGGACGCAGATCCCCATGGGGCAGCGCCGGGACGACTACTTGCACAATGACATTGAGGCCTTCCGCGCCAGGCTCGCTCGCGGCTTGGTGGCCCAGGAGGAGTGGAGCGGGACCGGCGGCGTCCGGCGGGAACACCTGCTGCGCGCCGGCGTGACCGGGGAGATCTGCACCCAGGCCATCGAAGCGGAGTGGCGCCTGAAGGAGGCGACCGCGATATTCCCTGGCATGCCGAAGGCGGACCGGCTGAAGGCCGTCCAGGCCGCACATCACGCAAAGCACGTCCGCGGCTACGTCGCGGTCTGGCAGGCCGCCCGCGGGCTCCTGTACGACGACACGGCCGAGACCTCTGGGCGCCTCTACCTTGAATACCGCGACGATGACGGCGAGGGGCGCGTGACCCTCGTGAAGGCCCGCAGCATCAAGACGGTCGCCAAGGGCTGGCGGGTGCCGACCCTGATCCTCGACGCGACCTTGCCGGCCCCTGAGATCCTGCAGGCGTTCTACCCCCAGGTGGAGGTGCCGGCGCCGATCGAGGCCGCGATGCCCCACGTCCGGGTGCGCCAAGTGCTCGGGGCCCCGGTTGCGGCCCGCAAGCTCAAGGCCGACGAGGACGGCGCCAACCGGAACCTGCGGGCGATCCGGCGCGAGATCCTGCGCCGCTTCGTCGAGCTCGGGCGCGCCCCATTTCTCGCGGTCGCCCAGAAGGCTGCGGCCGACTGGCTGAGGGGCAGCAACCTGCCCAAAGGCATCAGCGTCGAGCACTTCAACGCCGTCGCCGGCCTGGACCAGTACCGCGACGTCCGCGGCCTCATGGTCATCGGGCGCACGGTCCCCTCACCTGCCGCCGTCGAGGCGCTGGCCGGCGCCATCACCGGGCACGAGCCGGCCCTGGTCGGCCGGGGCGAGTGGTACGGCAAGGTCGTCCGCGGGATCCGCACCAGCACCGGAACCGGTGTCGGCATGGAATGCGACGCCCACCCCGACACCGTCGCCGAGGCCTGCCGCTGGCAGATCTGCGAGGGCGAGCTGCTGCAGGCCGTCGGCCGCGCGCGCGGCGTCAACCGCACGGCCGAGACGCCCTTGGCCATCGACGTCCTCGCCAACGTCTGCCTGCCCCTGACGGTCGACGAGGTGACGAACTGGAGCCCGCCAGGAGAGGAGTTTGAGATGCTGGCCGACGGGGTGGTGCTGGATAGCCCAGCCGACATGGCCCTGGCCTGGCCGGACGTCTGGGGGACGGGCCAAGCTGCCCGACACTGGACCCACCGCCGCGCGGCCGAAAAGGGTCACAGCGTTCCAAACCCCTATAAGAACTCTTCTTCTATAGGGATCCGGAACGCTGTGACGTTTCGCTATCAGCGACCGGGGGCCCGCCAGAAGTGGCGAACAGGCGCCTACGATCCCGCGGTAGTGCCGAACCTGCGGGCTTGGCTGGAAGGCCGTCTCGGGCCCCTGGCCGGCTTCGAGCTTGAGGCTGCCGCGCAGCCCGCCGCCTCCGACGTCATCCGGCCGGGCGTTCGCCGCCCCTCCCCGCGCCAGCCGCCTCGACCGGCCCCGCGGCCGCGCCCAGCCGCGCGCCTGCGCTCGCCGCACTTCCGGGCACCACTGACGCCCACTGCCATCGCCTTCTTCTAGTCAGCCGATCCGGAGATCCAGACTATGAGCCCAACTCTCATCGAGGCCGCTGCCGACGCCCTGCTGCGCATCGTCGTGACGGGCGAGCGAGAGCGCAGCGCCGCCGCCAACCCCGACTGGGCCAAGGGGCGCCGCTGGACAGACACCCTTGCGCCGCCCTCGACAGACGCCCTCGACGTGCCGGGCATCGTTGCGGATCCGGTCGGCACTGCCTGCCGGGCCGAGCTGCGCCGGATCGGCCACGCCCTGCATGCCGCTAACCCGGAAGAGGACTTCGCCGCGCTGGAGGTGGAGATAGCCGAGATGGACCCGACGCACGCGGGCTGGCGGGCAATCGTGCTGGAGATGGCCTGGGCCGGGATCGGGAGGGCGCCGGTATGACGTTCCGCGAGCGCGCTACCTTCAACGCCGGGGGGGCGAGATGGTCCGCCAGATGGCGATGACTACGGCCGTCATGATCGAGGTCTAGGACGACGCGAGCCGAGTTCAGCGCCAAGCCGTCGCCGCTCTCAAAGCGGCCGCCTAGCCGTAGCTAATGAGGATGAGAGGGGGTAGCTTCAAAACTTGGCAGATTTGGATGACCGTTTATGCCCTTTTATGTCATCGTTCTTACTGTCGGGAACACGAACGACCCAGTTGGGCTGTTCGAGGCAAATGACGATGCAGATGCCGCTGTTCAGTATCCAGCAGGTGTCCCGCAGCAGTATCGCGGTGTGATGCATCAATTGAGCTATCGCCGGTGCACCTTCGATGCCCTCGAATATCATCCGCGAATGGCCAGACCCCAACTCGGCACGAATTCTTACATCAATATGCCCGGTCCCGGCCCATTGTACATCATGGCCGAAAACGCCCAGATGACCCTTCCTCATAACGCCAATTCTTTATCCTCAAGTATTAATCAACTATCTGTTTTAGTTGATAATATAAAGGATGTTTTCCGATCGGTAGAGCCCGACCAAAATAATTTATCCGTATATGGTCATAATATTAGAAATTTATTGCTTCTCGCCGCAATGGAATTCGAAAATGAATGCAAAGGTATTATGTCGGCAAATGGTTATGTTCCCCAGAGAGGTCAGAATTATTGGTCGACCGTTGATTTTGTAAAATTGCTGCAGCCACTAAGGCTTGCTGAGTTTGAGGTAAGATTACGCTACTATCCAGCTATACAGCCGCGAATTCCTTTCGCAAATTGGAGCGATCAGGCTCCAACTCAATCACTGCCATGGTACGAGGCTTACAATGCTACTAAGCATGATAGGGAGAATAACTTCTCAAGGGCCACAGTAGAACATGCTATAGATGCGCTAACGGCTTGTGCGATCATGCATGCGGCCCAGTATAGAAACATAAAAATTTGGAAAGACCAAATTGGAGATTTTTTCCATTTCTGGGAATATCCGGAGTGGGCTATCGAGGATCGTTATGTAAACCGCAAGCGCCCAAACCACCCGCCGCAGTGGGTGCCGGTGCTTTACAACTTTCCTTAATATTGAGAAATTATGGACGCAGTAGTAATTTGGGATAGGGTTCCGGCGGTAATTGCTGGCATCCGAGACATCATCGTCGCCGGAGCCGCCGTCAGCACCGCCACGGTGGGCTGGAAGGCCCTAAACAAGTGGCGTGACGAGACTGTTGGCAAGCGTCGGCTGGAGGTGGCCGAGGACACCCTGTCAGCCTTCTACCAGGTCCAGGAGGTCATATACGACGCGCGGGCGCCCTTCATCGCTGCGAGCGAGATGGTGAAGGAGGAGGGTGTGCCCGACGACGTAGTGCGGGACTCTGCCTACGGGCCTATCCGGCGTCTGCGACAGTCCTTCGAGCATATCCGCGATCTTCGAACGAAGCGGCACCGCTTCGCAGCCCTGTTCGGTCGCGAGGCCACGAAGCCGTGGGACGAGATCGAGGCTGTGCTGAACGAGATGAACGCCGCGAGCGAGGCCATCCTGTCGCTGCGCGGCCAGAACATCCCCCCGAGAGACCCGCAGGCGCAATTCATCAGGGAGCAGCGTCAGATCCTCGCCCGGCGCCTGGAGGATGACCCTATCGTGCCGCGGGTGGACACCGCGGTGAAGGAGATCGAGGCCATCTGCCGACCGGTCATTCGGGCCTGGGGCCGCAGTTGAGGCCCGGCCCTTCCGGGCATCAAGCCGTTCCGGTGGCGGATCAGAGCGGCAAGATCTTCGATACCTCCCGCCACTCAGCGACGATCTCCCGGACCCGGCGCATCTCGGCCATCGCCGTCTGTGTCCGCATCCCGTGCCGATACCGGCCGTTCTGGCTACCCTTAGGCGCGCCGCTTCCCTTGCCCCCGCCGTGCATGCGGCACCGCACCTTCCCGCTCACCGCTGGCGACAGGCAGGGCGTCCCGCGCCGGGTCGTGGCACAGCACCGGGCTGACAGGCGCAACTGCGAGGGCTCGCGGGTCGGTAGGTGCATGGGCTTGATGTCCATTTTCGAGGTGACCCCTCCCCCCTTGGGTGACGTTCCCGACGATGGCCTGACCGCCTTCGTAGACGTGGACGTGCTCGACCCGCACGGTCTGCTCGCCCTTGCGTCGGAGCTTGGATAGGGCATCGATCTGGGCCGTGTAGGTCCTGAGCAGCTTGGTCGCGAGGGCGCCGTACCGCTCTAGATGGTCGGTCGTGCTCGCGAGCTTGGCCTTGGTCAGCATCTCCATCGCCACCGCGTGGGTGCCGACCATTTGAACTGCCAGCATGGCCTCGATTTCGTTCTCGGGGGCGATCCCGCTGACGGCTCCGATGCCCGCATTCAATGAAGTATCATCGGGCCGAGCCTCGCCACGATCCCGCATGACGGCCGCCACCTGCCCGACGCTGTTCTGCGCGAATTCGGCCGAGGCCGTGCCGAACGTGTCGAGCAGATGCAGCACGTGCCCGGCCCGGTCGCTGTGCTTGCCCGAGATGCTGAGCTTGTTGGTTCCCTCGGGCTGATCTCCGAAGGCCAAGGGCTCAGATCGCGCGTCGTAGCGCTTCATGGCCCTGTCCATGGCGTCCCTCTGGCGGCCATCAGGCTTTGGGCGATGGGGCTGCCTGTCTTCATCGCTTACGTTTGGCGGCTCATCATTTGCCATTATCAGCAACCCCCATGTCCTCAAGATCTAGTTGAACGCATGAGATAAAATGATCTCGATCATCCGAGTTCGAAAAATAAAATCTCGCTTCGTTGTGACTAATCCAATTCCATGTCCATAATATGCGATATGGACCTAATCTTGAGCATCGCCCTACCCATACCTCTATTTCCTCGTCAGTGCCCTCAATTCTGGCGGCGAAAGGCCGGATGCTATCAGGTAGATCCTGACGCGCTGCATATGTCATAAGAACCCGCTCCCCGAATGGTCCTTGAAAGCGTTGGCGCGGCGGATGTACCCGACCACCGTCCGGGGATCCCGGTGGCGGCTCTGGTCCATGATGCGGGTCAGGTCGGCCCCGCGCTCGGCCGCCGTCGTGATGTAGCCGGCCCGCAAGGAGTGAGCCCCGAAGGTCGAGGCATCGAGGCCGGCAGCGGCCGTGTACTTCTTGATGATGTCGGCGACGGCCTGGGTCGTAAGCCGCACGCCCTCCCCCTGCCTGACGTTCCCTGACCGCGACACCGGCCGGAACACCGGGCCTGCCGTGATGCCGGCTGCGTCGAGCCATTCTCGGATCAAAGCCACGGGCCGGATGAAGCGGCCATGCGGGATGGCGATCTCGGCCCCCCTGCCCTCCTGGTCCGTCTTGGCCCGCCGGACCCGGACCCGCAGGCCCTCTGGGCTCTCGACCAGGTCCTCGACATCAAGGGCGACGAGCTCGGACCGGCGGAAGGCTCCAGCGAAGCCCAGGCCCAGCAACGCGCGGTCCCGCTTGCCCGTCAGGGTGTCGGGCGTGCGCATCAGCATGGCCGCGAGGATGTCGGCCGTCGCGGCCGCCTTTTGCTTCGGCGCGACCTTCAGCTTGCGTCGGGCGCCCTTCATGGCGGCGTGCACGCCCTCGTCGTCGGTGGGGTCCGGCGCCTTGGCGAGCTTGTGGCCGTACCGGATCGCCGCCATCCGGCGACCGAGCGTCGAAGCCGCCCTGCCCTCCTCGGCCTCCGAGACAATGAAGGCCGCCACGGTCTCGGGGCTGGCCGGCATCGAGCGGAACCCGGACCGCCGGCACCACGCCTCGAACACCCGCACGTCCGACATGTAGGCCCGGATGGTCGCCGAGGCCTTGGAGGCGCGCTGGTAGGCCTGGACGAGCGCCTGCGTCTCGGCCGGCAGTCCGGCCTCGACCGGCTCGATGATCAGGATGTCAGAGGTCGGCATCGCAACCCCGCCCGGCGCCGAGCGCCGTCGCGAACATCTCGCCGAGGATCCGGTCGGCCCAGTCGTTCGGCAGATCCATGTACCGGGAGGCGTGACGCACGAGGCCGCACCATGCCCGGCCCTCGTCGAACTCCAGGGCTGGGCATGGCCCTTCCGTGCCGGCGCCGATGTACTCGACGGCGAGATGACACGGCTCCTCGGCGCAGCAGTAGCCGCAGCCGTTGCAGGCCGCGCCCTTCGCCGGCTTCACCGGCATCCGCACTCCCTTGGTGCCGTCTATCAGATGGATCGAACCCATAGGCCTCGCCTACCAGCTAAACTTTCGAGAACAACCATTATCGAAAGTTATACGAATGACAGCTTGATAGCAAGACGTCTCAATGTCTCAATATGGGGATGGCGAGCGTGCGGGACGTCGTGAGAGTCTGACGGCTCGCTGTTTCGACTGCTCGCTGGTTCGACGGCCTGACGCATAGATGGCTCGCCGCTATGACAGCCAGACGCCTCGATGTCCTGCCGGCTCGACCGCTCGACACTCAGCAGGCTCGCAAGCTTGACGGCGTGTTAACCTGACGCTTTCCATGCTCGACCGCGAGACGGCAGGACGCTTCGCATGCAGACCATCACGATAGCGGCGCGGAAGGGTGGGGTGGGCAAGACGACCTTGGCCACGCACCTCAGCGTCATCGCCGCCGGGCCGGGCAAGCCGGTGCTGCTGTTCGACACCGATCCGCAGCGGTCGCTGAAGTGGTGGTGGGATCTGCGCCAGGGCGACACGCCCGCCCTCGTCGAGTGCGAGGCGCGCGAGCTGCCGAAGATCCTGCCGGCTGCCGAGGCTGAGGGCGTGGCCTACAGCATCGTTGACACACCGCCCCACGCCGAGACCTCGATCGCCGACGCGATGCGCGTGGCCGACCTTGTCCTTGTCCCGACCCGGCCAGGCCCGTTCGACCTCGCGGCTGTGGCGACGACGCTCGACTTGGCGCAGCGCGTCGGCAAGAAGCCGCTCGCCGTCATCAACCATGCGCCGCCCCGCACTGGGTCGGCTGAGCCCGCTATCGTGTCGGAGGCGCGCGAAACCCTGACCCGGATGGGCGCCGCCGTGGCGACCGCCGTGGTTTCGCAGCGGGTCGCGATGTCCCACGCCATCATCGGTGGGCAGACGGTCAATGAGTTCGAGCCGCACGGCCGAGCCGCCGAGGAGATGCTGGCGCTCTGGTCCGAGGTTCAGGGGATGATGAGGGAGTAGGGCACATGAGCGGCGAACGTCAGAAGCTCACGGTCCTCGCGGACCGCCTCGCCAAGAAGTCGCCAGCTCCCGAGGCCGAGAAGCCGGTCGAGGGCGAGGCTGGCAGCGCGGCTGATAGCGCGGCTGATAGCGCGGTTGAGGCTCCTGCCCCGCAGCCAGTAGCGGCGAAAGGGAAGGGTGCCGACACTCGGGTGCAGATCATCGTCCGCATGACGCCGGCCGAGCGGAAGGCCCTGCGCCAGATCGCTCTCGACCAGGACACGACGGCTCAGGCACTCGCCGAGGACGCGATCCGGGACGTGCTGCGACGTCACGGCTTCAAGGCATCGTGACGCCTTCCGAGCTTGCCGGCTCGACGCCTCGACCCCGAGACGCTTCGATGCGTTGACGCTCAGACGGCTTGATAGCAAACCGTCGACTTGCCAGCCGTGGACGCGGTCGGGGTGCGCAAGGCCGGGCGAGCCGTGATGATATGGCCGCCCGGCCGATCTCTGGATGCGCACAGAGCTACTGTGGCCGCCTCGCTCTCACTCAGCTGCGGCGGCCCCCTTCGGCTTACGAGCTTTGGCAGGTATCTCTGACGCCTTGGCCACCTCGGCCGCTTTCCGGCGGTTCTGACCGAGCCCGAGACTCTTGGCGAGCGCCGACCGCTGCTCCGAATAGCTGGCGGCAGTGGACGGGTAGTCGCGTGGCAGCCCGTAGCGCTCGCGGTACTGATCCATGGTCAGGCCGTTGCCGGTGAGATGCCGCTTGAGCGTCTTGTACGGCTTGCCGTCGATGAAGGAGATCAGCGCGTCCGGTTTGATGGATTTGCGCACCTGCGCCGCCGTCGGCTTTTCCGGGCCCGCTTCAACGGCAGGAGCAGGGCCGCCTAGCGCAGCGACTGCGGCATATACGCTCGACAGTAGCGCAGCCATCTCAGCCGGAGGGACACGGTTGTTCGAGACGTAGGCTGACACGATGTCTGCCGTCAGGGCGACGAGATCAAGTCCGCCCTCAATCTGCCCGTGGCTATCACCCTGTATCGATCCGTCATTCTCCACGTCAAACCTCCTGAAACAGACAAAGTCGCATAAACGCCCCGCGCTCTCATAACTAATAAATTTTTGAAGTCAAAGATGTTTGACTGGAAGCGGCGAATAAGAATGAGGATAGTGTATCCGCTCCTCTATGGCGGCTCTCACGACGCGCTTTTTCAAGATTTAACACGCACAACCCAGATCTGTTTAGGCAGGGAAATGCCGTAGCTTAAGCGGGTTGGCGGTGCTGATCATGTGAGCAACTCAGACGCCCAGTGAACCCGTAAGTGATCCCGGCTTCCACCTCAGATCTCAGGTAAAGGCGGTAAGGTAGCAGCGGGAAACTAGTCCTCCCATCTTGACCGAGCCGTGAATTTCGTACCTTAGGAATGAGCCCGAGCCGTTGCGGCGGGCATTTTTGCATTCGGCAGAAATTAAGTGACGAAAAAAATCTCAGGATCTTCTCAAAATCTCACCGAGTTGGCTGGTGACATCGTCGCCGCCTACGTGTCCAACAACTCTGTGCCTGTTTCTGAGCTTCCAAACCTCATCCGAAACGTGCACGATGCTGTTCGAGAGCTTACTTCTGGTGGTGCGCCGAGCGCGGCCACGTCGGCCCCAGAGGCGGACAAGCCTAGCACTGCCCAGATCCGCAAGTCGATCCGGCCGGACGGGCTCGTCAGCTTCATCGACGGCAAGACCTACAAGACGCTCAAGCGCCACCTGACTAGCCACGGGCTCGACCCGCGGGCTTACCGGGACCGCTACGGCCTGCCGGGCGATTACCCGATGGTCGCCCCCGCCTACGCCGAGCAGCGCTCCGCCCTGGCGAAGGCGATCGGCCTCGGACAGCCCGGCGCCATGGCCGAGCGGCAGTCGAAGCGCGGCCGCAAGGCTGCGTGAACACGGCTGTTCTGATGCGATACCTAGCCCTGCTGCTCGTTTGATCAGCGGCAGGGAAGGTCCGCTTGGTCCCAGCGAAGATGCGTTGGTGGACGGGGCAGGGGCTCCACGGTAGGCCTTCGTCATGGCCAAAGAGATCCCCAGCGTCGGCGACCTGCGCCCGAAGTTCGAGGTGACGGACGACGAGATCGAGGCGGCGACGACTGCCTACCTGAAGGACGAGGACGCCGCGCCGTTCGCCTTCAAATCCGGCCACACCGTCGACGTCGCCAAGGCGATCGAGATGCACCCGCAGGCCAAGAAGCTGCTGGCGGACAAGGCCACCACGCCCGGCCTGCGCCGAACCATGGTGAAGACCGCCGTCATCCTGGGCTTCCCGGTGCAGGGATGAGCGATAGTCACATCGTTGCGCAACTATGTAGCTGCATGATTACATGATCATGTGAGCATCCGATGAGATTGGCCCGATTAATGGGTCACTTCGGGACCCGCCGCCAAGGTGGTCCCCGAAGATTGGGGTCAGGGTTACGCGCCTCCGCTTCCCCCACGTCATGCTCGCGAAGCCATCGGTCCATTTCTTCCTCCTCTGGCTCGCTGGCCGACGCGGCCGGCAGTCCGCTCAGCCGATCCAAGGCGAAGTCGATAGCCTTCCGGTCCCATCGGTGCGTGCCTGGGAGCGACGGCGGCAACCTGCCGATGTTGACCCATTGCCGAAACCCGCCTGGCGTCAGTCCGCAATAGGCCGCCGCGTCCGCGATCGTGAGGCAGCGCGGCTCCAGCGCTACAGGCTCCCTCGGCTGTCGCGGTCGTTTCGTCATGCTCCGTCCCGGCGTGAGGGGGCCTGCGGCGCGGGAAGCCTACAGGATGATGAGCTCGCCTCGATCGGGGCGAGACGGCTTTGCGTCAGCGTCGTGCGGGTTGGCCTCCACGATGATCGAGCCTTCACGAAAGACAACGCGCACGTCCGGGTAGCCGGCGGCGCGCATGGCTCGGATCGCTCGTGCGATGTCGGCCTGCGTTACATGTGCTGGAGTGCGGGGCATTGGCTATCCCTCTGGGAGGATCCTATGCTCGAAACCAATCTCCTCACAGCCGACGAGGCGGCCAAACTGCTACGGATCGGCCGGCGGACCTTCGACGGGCACGTTGCCCGAGGCGACATCGCCTACATCGCGGTCGGGTTGGGCGAGAAGCGCATCCGCAAGCGGTTCGATCCCGATGACATCGTTCGGTTCCAGGAACGTCAACGGCGCGTCGAAGGCCCGTCACAGGCCACGCGAAGCCGCAGGCGCACCAAGGAGGCGCCCGCGGTCGAGATCGTCGACTTCAAGGCGCTGCTAGAGGAGCGGCGCATTGAGCGCCGGGCTGCTCGGGAGACGGCTCAGAGGGTAGCGCGGAGGAGTAGGTGACAGCCCCGCCGCGCCGCGCAGTCGGTATCTCAGTGGGGTCGGGCGAGTCGCGATGATATGGTCGCCCGGTCAAGTGCCTTACGCTTCCCGATCAAAATAGGCGTCTTTCTGAACAACGAAGCGTCTGTGCGCCCCGTCCCACCGACGTGCAAAGCGCGTCACGCGAGGGATCCCGACTTCGTCCACATAGGAGACCCACCCCAGAACAAAGAACCCTGATGCTCCCTGCGCCGTGTTGAATTCGTCTGCCAATTGCTGGTTCAGCACGGATTGAGGGAGCGGCGGACGCGCCGCAATCTGCTCGTCTGGATAGTAAGCCGCTTTAGACTGTCCGGGCTCAATTATAGAGCCAACTTCCAGGTTGAAAAAAGGGTGCTCGTTGTTTCTAATGTATACAGGATGCGGCGGGATGCCTTCTGGACGAAAAATATAAAAGCATCCAGATCCTTGGATGCGAGCAGCCGTCCCGCCTGAATTGATAAGCTCTACGCGTATCGTGGGGATGCGGCCTGGCGTGAAAGGGTTCGGGTCTGGGTTGGCAAAAGTAAGATTGTCGAGCGTAACACGCGGTCGATTGCCCAAAACAAAAACATGGTGCGCCTGCTGGGCCATGCTTTCAGTGATGGCGGTCTGCTGGGCGGCGATTTCAGCTTGCCGAGCCGAGATATCCGCTTGCCGGTTCGAAGCCCCGAGCTGTCGCTGCGTAAGCTCATAGATTTTGCTCGCGAAGTAAGCCGAAGCTCCAGCCGCCCCGGCGGACACGACCGCCACCGCGATCTGTATCCAGTCGCTCGTCGTGACGGTCGCTAGGTCAAAGCCCATTCTGGTTCTTCCGCTCGCGAAACCGGATCCCGGCCCCGCCTCCGTTCTCGGGGATAAATTCCAAGCCAGCCGTCTCGAAGGCGCGAGCGACCGCTGCGAGATTATTAGGCGAAGGTACCCGCCGTCCCTTTTCGAAATCGCGGATCGTACTCTCGCTTAGGTTCGAGCGAGACGCGAGTTCGGTCTGCGACCAATCGAGCAAACCTCGCGCGGCGCGGGACTGAGCGGCTGACAACGACATCTCGGCTCCAAATCACGTTATTCGTTTATGATACACGATTAGCGTTGACAGAGGATCTAATCCACGGTATCCGTTTATCACACACGGAAACCGAGCGCCACCATGGCTCACCGCACCGTCTCCTGGACCAAAATTGACCGCGCCGGCCGCGACGCTCGTCCGACGATCCCCGCCGGCCTCCTGTCGGCCACTGCCCGCATCGACATGACGGTGCGCGCCACCCGCCGCCCGCTCTACGCCGCCGGCAAGTTCGACCGCGCCGCCATCATGTCGGCCGCCGCTAAGGCCGCCCACGCCCATCAGGATCGCTTCGGCGGCACCTGGGCTGAGGCGATGTCGGTCTGCCTCACCGCCGCGTGGCGGTCCGCCAAGCTCGCCCGCCACATGGCTGCGCACTGAGGAGCCGCCGATGTCCACCCGCATCAACCGCCGCGCCCTCACCGCCGGTATCCTCCTCGCCACGGCCGCCTCTGCCATCGCCAAGGATACCCGCACTGTGGGTACCCTCCGCGGCGACGTCACCGCCCGCCTGCCCGACCACGCCGCGCTCTGGGCTCGCATGCCCCTGCCGTTCACCCCGGCGCAGGCTTGGCATCTGCTCTCGCCCGCCACGCAGGCCGAGATCGGCGCGGCCGTCATCGGCATGGTGCTGGCCGAGTACGTGTCTGGCGACATGCACGGCGAGGCGGATCGCTTCTACGACGACGCCCTGTGCAGCGACGCCATGGACGTGGGCAGCGATCTGCTCACCCGCATTGAGCAGCGCCTGTGGGTGCTATTCCCCGACCTCTACGGCCCTGACGGAGATCACCCCGCCTGGGCCCTAAGTTCAGGCATGGCGCCGCCCGCCGCCTGATCTGACCCGCTCCCCCGATCCGGCGAACGCCCCCCTCACCACCAAGCCCACCGCCACGAGCCCCACCAGGAGCGCGAACGATGTCCTATGCCCGCATCCCAAATTTCAGCCAGCCCGTCCCGGTTCGCAGCACGAGCGCCCGCATCGGCCGCCGCAACCCGCCGCTGGATCGCCGCTACCGCACCCTGCCGGACGAGACGCAGCCCGGGACGATCGAGCCCTGGCAGGCCGTGACCCCGATCCGGCCGGACACTGCGCACAGCCGGTCCCTACGCTTCCTCGACACGGCCGGCGAGCTGCTGGCCGCGGTCGTCATCATCGGCGGCGGCATGGTGCTCACCGGCCTCGCCTCCCTGCTCTGAACCCAGCCCGCAACCTGCCGCGGGCCAAGCGCTCGCGGACCTCATCCGGAGATCCACGACATGACCCTGCGCACCTCCCTGAAGCGCCTCATCGGTCGCGACCCCGCCCGCCTCACCCTGCGCGAGCGCGCCGCTGAGACCGCCGCCCGCTTCGCGGCATCTCGCCAGTCGCCCGACGCGGCTGCCGCGGACCCGCCCCCGCAAGCCGGAGCCGACGCGGCCCTGACCGAGGCGGCCGCCGACCTGCATCGGCTGGAGGCGACGATCGCCGCCATTCCGGCTGCGCTGGGCCAGGACCTCGACGACGTGCCGGGGTACGGCACCCTCGATGCCGAAGCGGACCGCGCCGCCGATGTCCTCGCCAGCACGCCCGCGGACGGTTTGGTCGGCCTGCAGGCGAAGGCCACCGTCATCCTAGCGGATCGGTTCTCGATCCCGTCGCCCGAGGCGCTGGAGATGGCGCAGAGCCTCGCCCGGGACGTGCTCGGCGCCCAGCAAATCGGGCGGCGCCCCCTGCCGGCTCCTGACAGCCCCGAGGCCCTGACACAGTTCGAGGGGGCCTGCCGCGAGCACAGTCGTCTCACCGAGTTCGCCAACGGTTACCCCGACCTCAAGCGCACAAGCTTGGAATGGTGGACGCAGGACAGCCTCCGGAAGGCATTGGAGGCGGGCGAGATCGAGCCGGCCGAATGCGCGCGCCTTCTGCGCATGGCATCCGAGCGCGAGCTGCGGATGGCCCAGGTCGAACACGATCTGGATCTCTATCCTTTGGAGGTTCTGGCTTTCGCCAGCGCGTACGGTGGAGCGCCGGAGCCCAAGGTGGAGGAGTCTGATCCGGTCCTCGCCCTGATCGAGGCGCACCACGCCGCCTTCTGCACGTGGGATACCGCCTATTCTGTCGTAGGCAACTCCCATCCGTCCGACCCTGGTCTGCAGGAAGCCCGGAAGGCGACGATCCCGCTCCTTCACGCCGAAGAAAATGCATTCATGGCCCTGGTCGGCAGCCTGCCGGCCTCGCTGTCCGGCCTCATGGCACTGGCCGATTACCTTCCCTCCGCTCTCGCCCTGCGCGGTAGCCACGAGGCCGACGATGAAGCGGCACTGACCGTCGGCGGCATCTGCGCGTCCATCCGAGCCCTCGTCGCCGAGGGGAAGGTCGCGGCCGCGCCTGGCACAAAACCAACCGACTGGTACAGCCCGCCGCTTGGCTTCATGGCCTCGCCGGCTATCGAGCCGACGCACTTCGCCCTCATCCCGCACGCCCTGCGGGTTGAGCTGGACCGCCTGCACTGCATCGCGCAGCGCGAGTTCGATCGGCAGGTTCAGCCGAACACCACGCCCGAGCGCCGGGAGCGACTGCGCCGTGTCCTGAAGCTCGACGTCTTCGAGGCCGCATCACTGAGCGGCGATGCCGAGATCCTGGCTCTCGGGATGAAGCTGGACGCATTGCACGCCCGCTGGCGGGCCTCCTTGCCGGCGCACAACGAGGCGCAGGCCCGCTTCTCGTGGGCGGAGCAGGACGCCAAGGAGCAGGGGAGGGACGTCTGGGCCGCGCACGAGGCCGTCTGGAACGAGCCCGGCGTGCGCGAGGCCATGGGCCTGTTCGAGGACATCTGCGCCGAACTGGACCCGATTTGTCGGAAGATCTGGCGCACCCCAGCCAGAACGCCCCTCGGGCTGGCAGTGAAGGCCCGCGCCTCGCTCGTGATGATCTTCGCCTGCGGCGAGTACGAGGCTGGCCGTGATCTCGGGATAGATGAGGACCTGACCGAGCAGTCGGCCCGCCACCTCATTGAGGCCTGCTGCGCCTTTGCCGCCGTGAACTGGAAGGGCGAGCTGCTCGACGGCAGCGCGCTCCCGGAACTGGAAGCGGCCACCCCACCTCGGGACACCTATGGCATCGCCGAGCAGGTCGACTTCGCCGCCGCCACGCTGTCCGAGCTGCGGACGCTCCACGACAAGGCGCGTGCCCTCTCGGACGTGGCCTATTCCATGTCCTGTCAGGGGTCCTGTCAGTCCGGCGACCTCAGCCTCTTCGGTGACCACCACAACAGAGCCGGCCACCTTCTACATTGGCTGGGCGACGCCCTGACGGACGTGGAGAGCGCGGCCGCGGACGAGCTGCAGCGCCGGCGGCCGACCAGCCTGGACGACCGCAAGGCTCGACTGGCGTCAATCGCCGAGCGGATCGTCTTCAACGGAGACACGACCGAGACCGCGACACTCATCCAGGAGCTCGCGACCCTTGCGGCCGAGCAGGCGCGGCGCTGAGCGCGCCCTTCACCCCTTTGCATGCGTGCGTACCGCCCCGGCCGGGCCCTGCCGGCGGACTACCAGTCCCACCGAAACCGAGACCCCAGTCATGAGCAAGATCGTCTCCTTCCCGGCCCTACGAAAATTGCCCGCCGCTCAGCCGATCCCGCGCGAGGAGTTCGAGCGGCTGGCCGAGCTTGCCCTGGATATTGTCGACCGCATCGTGGCCCTTCTAGACGACGAGGACGGCGATCCGGACCGCGAGGAGGGCGGGGACTCCGAGCCCAGCTTGGGGGCTCCCGAGGGGCGTGAGAGCCAAGTCGTCTGGCTGCGAGGCACGGACCGAGACCTAGAGGTCGAATAAACGCCCAAGGGTGTCTGGCCGCTGCGTTGGCAGGAAGGGAAGAGCGCTTTGGAAGCGCGGATCCGGCGGGGCATCGAGCACCATGCCCCGCCCGCGACCATGCCCTCGTCCCCTCCTCTGGAAATGTCGCAGCGGATTGTATGCCGAATGCAGGTTCATCGGCTCGAAAGGCATATCTGCCCAAGGGTCCGGTGGAAGCAGCCTCCAATCGGCAAAGCAGTTCCTGATGCCGTTGCGCTGGATCGGTGTCATGTACTCGGCCGCCATCTCTGGCGTGACCGTCTTGAAGGCTGGTCCTTCCTCCCAGGCCCTCTCGACTTCATCCCACTCGGCTTGAAGAGCGTTCTGGTTCCGGCCATCTGGCAGAACCACTGGGCGCTCCCGTTTTTCTGGTGGGTGGCCCTCGAACATGCCGGCGCGGAGGCTACGCGCCAGGCTGTCAGCCTTGAACCCCTTCCAGATGCGGTGCTCGATCTGAACCGCAATTTCCTCATCGGTCAGCCCGACGAGATTGAAGAGCGAAATCTCCTTCATTTTATGGAAGTGACCGTACTTGAGTATGGCCTTGTCCCTCAGGACCTCAAAAGTTAGGCCGTTCGCGTAACGGTTTATCTCTTTGAGATTGCGGTTCATCCGTTCAACGAACGCGTTCGTATATGGATGTTCCCAGAAATTGAATATCTCTGTCCGCCAGTCGTTCCAAGCTGTGTCGCGCAGCGTGTGAAAGTGCCTGTCAACAGTCCGGTGCGTTGGTTCATTGAGCCTCCCTGCCCAGTCCCGAAGTGCCTTTTCAGCTTCACGCTTGGAGTTGATCGAATATATTTGCTGAAAATCCTCCTTCAGCATGTGCGCCCGCTTCAATTTAGGGCTGTGGGCTTTGATCTCTTCAAGCAGCGCAAGGCGCTTAGGACTTAACTCTGACTGGTTCGTGACCAGCAATTTGATGTCCTGTGCCAGCGCGGATTTCAGGTGCGGAGGCAGCCGATGCGCCACAGCCTTGCGAACCGTGTCGACGGCCTCCGTAGCACGCTTGACGACATGGAACCGGTCAACGACCACATCCGCGTACGGGAATAAATCTTTTGCAATAGAGCGATATTTATAGCTCATATCTTGTACAAAAACTTGTACGCGATGGTGATAGCTGTGCTTGCCGAAGCACTCTTCAATATCAGATCTGTTGTCGTCAACGATATCGAGTATACGCCCTTCTTTGAGATCGGAGCAGACGAAGCGAACCGCGCCGAGAAGCTTTGTCTCGTCAACGGCCAAAACCCTCGGCAGGTCGGCCTGATAATTTTCCATCATCGCCACGCGATACTCATGGAAGATGGTCTCCACGAGATCAGGCTTGACCGAGTTCCGCTTGGCGACTTCGGCGAAGGGGCGGTTGAGCGAAGCGACAGCTAAGTTTCTGTGAAGGCGCTTCGTGATCCGGTGCCCAGCATGGACGTCAGGCAGATACTCATCAAACGTCTTTTTGCACCGATTACAGATGTATCGAACACGATGGATGGATAGAACCGTTGGCGCTAGCGCAATGCGTTGGTCTTTTATGCCGATCCACCGACGTCCGTGCCGTACAACATCGGCCAGTTCATCAGGACATTGATGGCCTGTAAGATCCGGGACCGGATCGTAGCTCTCACAAAGCACGGTTACCTTTAACGGCGGTACAGGCGCGGGCATGCCGAAATGGGCATCCTGCATCCCTCGAACCTTGCGCTGACGCCGTGTCTCTATGACTGCGGGCGCTCGTTGGTATTCGCGGATCTCTTTGATGAATTTGAGGAAGGGGAGGTCTTCCCAGCCGCGAGCCATATCGTGTCGTCCGAGCGCCCAGCGACGAGCGATGACAACGATGATGAGGGCTGTGAGCTTGCCGGCCGGTTACGAGCGTCGGCCGCGCTTGCCCACCACTTTTCCGGGAGCGCCCAGTGGTAGCTCTACCTGGCCTGTGATCGGGTCCGCCAGCGCCTTTCCCGGCTGCGGCTCCTGAGGCTTCTCCGAGCCGGTCCTGCGTTCGATGACGACGATGGGTTTTGGCCGCTTGCTGTGACGCTTGAGGTAGTCGTTCAGGGCCTCGACGATCATGGCTTCCATGGACAGGTTCCGGTCGGAGCCCAGTTCATCCAGAGCCTCCCAACCGGCTCGGTCGATCCGGGAGTGGATCTGCTTCACATCCTTGGGGCCTGGGTCCTCGGCGCCCGCCACCTTCCGTTTCGGCTTCTTGGGGCTTGGCACCGCACAGGCTCCTCGGAGGCCCACTCTCAGCGCGCACCTCAAAGCAAGGCGTCTAACGTTGACTTAACCGCGCGCTCCAGCCGACATGGGCGGTCACGGCCAGGCTCGCCTAGGCGAGTCGTGAGCCAGCTTCAGGAGATGCATCCGCCGCGGAACTGAGACCCTGAAACGACTACGGCCCTCCAGTCGCCAAACTGGAGGGCCGCGAAATCGAATGGTGTCCGGGGACACGCTCAACACACCCCAGACAGCATAGCTCCCGCCGGGAGTCAACGGGAACGCCAATTCCCGGAGCGATGAAGTCGTGCCTTGATCACAGCCGCGGCCCGTGAGGGACCGGGACCGATGTTTCACGCCACCATGCGGTCGGCGATCGAGGACGCGCGGACACTCGCGCAGCTCGACGACCTGTCACGCACCATCTGGCAGGCCCATGCCAGCGAGACCGTCACCGACAATGAGGCCCAAGGCTTAGCCGAGGCGCTGCATAGCCGTCGGAGTGCGATAAGAGAGGCCGTGACGCCCGTCGGCATCCCGCTCGGCCGCGTGACGCTGTTCCCGGCGAAGCGCCTCCAGCGGGCTCCTGAGCGGTCTGTAGCGATCGAGCGGCGTCGTCGGCTGGCCTGCTCCGGCCCGATGCCGCCTGCGCTCGCCAGCCGGTTCACCACCGGGCAACTCGCGGTCCTGCGGATCGTCGGGGACGAGATGGCCCGGCACGGCGCCTGCGGGCTGTGCATCGACGCCATCGCCGCACGGGCGGGCGTGTGCCGGCGGCTGGCTCAGGCCGCGATCCGGCTGGCCGAGAGCGACGGACTGCTCACCATTCAGGAGCGCCGCCACCAGGGCCGGAAGTCCGATCCAAACGTGGTTCGGATCATCAGCCGGGAGTGGCTGCAATGGCTCCGGCGGGGAGGACGATCCACGGCCCCAGCGCTGCTCGGCGGCATAGGGTGCAAAACGATGCACCCCACGGATAAGGGAGATCCACAGACACAGGTTGTGGACGCGGAACCGAAGAAGGGCTGCCGAGGGGCAGCGGGCGACCTCGACCGAAGCGATCCCGTGAGAATTCTCGAGGGCGGTAGAGGCGGCCGAGCCATGCGGTGACGGTCTGCGGCCGGACGGTATGAAGAACGAGGTCAATCGATGCCTCGACAGAGCGCATCCTCTTGATCGGCCATGCATTAAACGAAGCTACGGAACTTCAGCCACGGTTAAGACCCAACCTGACGATGACAGCCTTCGAACTGATCCGTGCATTCTCGCACGACGCCACCATCGGCATCGTCGTCACCGATACGATGATCACACCACCTGGACCGACGATCCTCTATGCCAACGAGGCTTTCGGTCGACTCGTCGGGCGTGCTGTCGTCGACATCCTCGGGCACAGCCCGCGCTTCATGCAGGGAAAGGAGACGCGTCGAGAGACGCTCGATACCTTCCATCATGCCCTCGCGGCCGGCGAGCGCTTCCATGGCTACCTGACCAACTACCGTGGGGATGGCTCCAAGTACCGTGCAGAAGTCGACTGCCGACCGTTGCACGCCACCGATGGACGGATCGAGAACTTCGTAGCCTTCGAGCGGGAGGTGATCCGGCGCATCGGCCGGCCGGTCGAGGGCGCGGGTGGGCGCTATGAACCGATCAGCGTAAGCAACGACTTGTTAACCGATGGGCTGCGCAACCTCGGTCTATTCCAACACGCGTAAGTTGTTTTGTTTCTAATCGCAAAGCCGTGAAGACTGTTATTGCAGCTTAACATGAGTAAATTTTATGGCAATACCTATTCAGTGGTCTTCTAATTAAGCAAAATTTAATGACTGTATCGCAGTTTCGCGGAAGTCAAAGTGCGGGTGGTGATGCTGGGGTGAGATACCTGCCGCCAGCCCAGTCCACTTACAAACAGCTCAATGCCTGGGAGAGAACGTCCATGTTCGGTGGAACGCGCGCGCACGTGGATCAAACGGCAAAACTCGCAGCGCTGGACCGCTCGCAGGCGATCATCGAGTTCCAGCCGGACGGCACCATCCTCACCGCCAACGCGAATTTCCTGACCGCCATGGGCTACACACTACCCGAGGTACAGGGCCAGCATCACGGCATGTTCGTCGAGGCAGCCTACCGCGACAGCGCCGAATACCGCGCGTTCTGGGATGCCCTGCGGCGGGGCACATACCAGTCTGCCGAGTTCAAGCGCCTCGCCAAGGGTGGGCGGGCCGTGTGGATCCAGGCGAGCTACAACCCCGTGCTCGACCGCGCCGGCCGCGTCGTGAAGGTCGTCAAGTTCGCCGCCGACATCACCGCGCAGAAGCTGCGGGCGCTGGACAGCGACGGCCAGATCGCCGCCCTACACCGCTCGCAGGCGGTGATCGCCTTCGATCCGACCGGCAAGATCCTAGAGGCCAATCAGAACTTCCTCGACACAGTCAGCTACCGCCTCGATGAGATCCAGGGTCGGCACCACAGCATGTTCGTGGACCCAACCGAGCAGCAGGGTGAGGCCTACCGGGGGTTCTGGGGTCGGCTGGGCCGCGGCGAGTTCGCCGCGGGCGAGTTCCGACGCATCGCGAAGGGCGGGCGCGAGGTCTGGATCCAGGCAAGCTACAATCCGATCAAGGATATGGATGGTACGGTGCTCAAAGTGGTGAAGTTCGCCGCCGACATCACCGCGCAGGTGCACGAGCGTCAGCGCCGGGTCGAGGCGCAGCGGGCTATCGGAGCGGATCTCGACGCGATCGGCACCGCGGTCGAGGCCGTGACCAGACAGACGGCGGAGGCGGTCGGGACCGTGGGGCAGGTCTCGAACGACATTCAGGCCGTAGCCTCGGGCGCGGAGGAACTGTCGGCGTCGGTCGGCGAGATCAGCCAGCAGGTCAGCCATGCGGCTCGCATGGCCGGCGAGGCGGTCGAGCAGGCCCGGCACACCGGCGGCATCGTCGAGGGGCTGAGCGGGCAGGCCACACAGATCGGCGAGGTCGTGACCATGATCCAGGGCATCGCCTCGCAGACCAACCTGTTGGCGCTGAACGCCACGATCGAGGCGGCGCGCGCTGGCGCCTCGGGTAAGGGCTTCGCGGTGGTCGCGTCCGAGGTGAAGGCACTGGCCGAGCAGACCGCGAAGGCGACCGACCAGATCCGGGTGCAGATCACCGCGACACAAGCGGCCACGCGCGAGGCGGTCGGAGCGATCGGCTCGATCCAGGGTACGATCGGCAAGCTGGACGAGGTGTCGGCTGCGATCGCGGCGGCGGTCGAGGAGCAGTCAGCCGTGACCCGGGAGATGTCGGGCAGCATGCATACTGCCGCGCACGGGGTAGCGACGATCGCCGGTGGTATGGAGGCGATCGCCCGGGCGAGCGAGCAGGTCGACGCCGCCACACATCAGGTGCGCGAAGCGGCCCGGGCGGTGGGCTGAGGTCGCACGCGACATGAGTGAGAAAGCCGCTGTAAGCGCTAACCTCGACGGCGCGCTCGAAGACCTCGTGCGCATGGCGATTGAGGTGGGACCAGGGCCCGACGCAGTGACTTGCGACCGGATCGACCACGTATTCGCTCGTCGAATGGCCGACCACAAGCATCTAGCGTGGGCACTGGCGGAAGCCGAGGTGCTGAAGCGTCAACTCAAGGCCGGTCTGCACGGGCGAGCCCTACATTCCGTCGGTGGGGCGGATGGTGAGAAATGTACGGAGATGGGGGAGCAGAACCCATGACTGGCACGATCATCCCGCTGCATTCCAATCGTCACGCCACATCCGCTCTTGCCGCCTTCGACACAGCGGCGATGAAACTCCTGCTGGGCGGACGTGCGGCGACACTGTCGGCCGCGCGACTCGCTGCGATACGGGAGAGGCTACAGGTCCAACGCGTGCAACTCACCGCGGTGATCGATGATCTGCGGGTGCGGCCGCCGAGCGGAGATTTACAGATCGACGCCATCAACGCGACGCTACGCACCGAGGCAAGGACGGGACTGAGCTATATCGACGACTTCTTGGAACAGATCGAGATGTCTTTCGCAGTCGTCAAGTAAGGATGCGAACCGTACCTATTGGGTATAGGCTGCGTCGGTACGGTAGCAGACGAACTTTTAAACCCTTTGAGGCTTAGAGATACCGTAAATCGTGACGGTGTGATGCTGCGCTGGAGCCGTCAGCGGAGATCATGTCTGCGCTGGACCGTTTCGGATCGCTACTTTCAACGAACTTGTGGTCTTGAGATGGGGTGATGAGGACGCTCCTGCTGATCACCGACGACGTCCAGCGCGGTCAGCGCCTCGCCCGGGATTTGACCGCGCGAGGTACCTGTCACGTCCACGACCTCTACGAGGACAGGCTGCCTGCCCCCGGGTTCGACGTCATCGTCAGCGACTTGGAGACGATCAGTTCGGACGCGATCATCCGCCTGCGTCGCGCCTTGGCGCAGGTCCGAACCGATGGGCAGCCATACCTCTTCCTCGTGCACGGCAACGCCGCCCGGGCCGAGGCACAGGCGCGGATCCTGGGTGCGAGCGCTACAGCCGGCGTACAGCAGGTGCTGACCGCCCTGGATCAGCTGCGGGGCTCGCCGATCCCCCTGTCTGCGCGGGCGACGGCCGCGGAGGCCCGACAGTTCTTCCGGGGTGCCCTCTTCTCAGGCGGTACGATCACGCCGACTGTGGCTGATGCCGGTACCGACTTGGTCGTGCGCGCGGTCGGCGAAAGCGGCATCTATGATTGGGTCCGAGCGGTGCAGCAGTTCGATGACGCCACCCACCAGCACTGCTTGATCGTCGCCGCGCTGGCCGCCGCCTTCTCTGGCGCACTCGGCCTGCGCTCAGCCGATCGCCACCGCCTGACGCGAGCCGCGCTGCTGCACGACGTCGGCAAGATCCACGTGCCGATCGAGATCCTGAACAAGCCGGAACGCCTAACCCATTCGGAGATGGCGGTGATGCAGACCCATGCGGTGCGCGGCCACGCCATGCTCGTCGGGGTGGGCTTCGACGACGAAGTGCTGGGGGCCGTTCGTTCTCACCACGAGATGCTGGACGGAAGCGGTTACCCAGACGCACTCAAAGGGCGGGAGATCCCGGACTTCGTGCGGCTGGTGACGGTCTGCGACGTCTACGGCGCGCTGATCGAACGACGCAGCTACCGCCCCCCACTGGCGGGAGGCCAAGCCTACGGCATCCTGCAGGGAATGATCGGGCAGCTGGATGACGACCTCACCCGGGCATTCCGTCCGATCGCGGCGGCCTTCGATCCGTCCGTTTAGCCTCGGTACGCCGGTATCATCGGCGCTGGAGGCGTCACTGTCATTGCACGTGGATGGTGAGCTTCATCTTCGGATGGATGCCACACTGGATGATGAAGTCGCCCGGCTCTTTCAAGGTCAGCGTGGCCTGCTGGCCGGGTTCCTGATCGCCGGCGTCGAACGCGAAACGGTCGGCCTCGATGAAGGCGTGGTGGACGGCGTTGTCGTCTCCGTTGACGAGGGTGATGGTGTCACCCCGACGCAGGAACAGATCTGTGGGATCGTAGTGCCTGCCCTTCTGCAACACGATGCGGATAGCACTAGAGAGGCTGGCTTGGGCCGGTTCGAGTGCAACCATCCCCACCGCAAGCGCGATAGCTCCGAAGCGAAGAGATTTAACGCGCAGATTGCAAATCGACACGGATACAACCTAAAAAAGAATGGCCTTAGATCAGTATCTACGACTGTTATTCGCTACTCAGCTAACGTAAGTCTGTATAGACGCCTTAATCTCATGTTGCTTCGCGGGCGCTTGATTTGATGCGACAAATTCGATCTCCGCACACAGGAAACCGGAAACCATAGACGTTTCGAACTGCATGCGTCAGGCGTAGGGCCCGCCGAACAGGTCACCCAGCGCCTTCCGCCGGAACAGCGTACGCCACCGCCGTCTCTGATGCTCCGGCCGGTCGTGGATCATGTGGCAGCGCTGGCAGAAGGCCGCGAGGTTTGCGTCCGCGTTGTTCGAGGTGTCATGGTCTCGATGGGCCGCGGCCAGAACAACCCGCGTTCGGCGGGCACGGCCGAGGATGTCAGCCCCTACCGCAATGCGGATCCGCCTGCCCCATCCGTCGCGCCACCGGCCGGCGTCCGCGTCCCACCAGCGGCCGTCACCGAGGTGGTAGACCATCCGCCCATGCGGCCGTCCGCAGCCCTCGCAGCAGCCTTTCGCCCGCCCGAACCGGATGACGGCCGAGAGCTGTGCCCAATCGATGGGGTAGAAGAAGCGGTGCTCGGGCCGGATCGGCATGGCAGGATGCAATCCTCAATCTGAGGCTGCTTTTGTAGAGCTTAGACCGGGCCAGCCTGTCGCTTCCCTGCCACAGGCGAGGATCAGCTTCATAGCTGGCTGGAACCAGTGCACCTCCCAGTTGTTACCGGACTTCGCCCTCCGCACTGCAGTGTCGTTTTGCCAATTTGAAGCGTCTTAACTGACCATTGACTATGGCATTCCTGCTGGTCTTATGGCGGTGTGTCCATAAAACTACAGCCAATTTGGCTGGTCGTCGGTAGGCATGTTTCCAGACAGAAACATCGGACCCGACTTGATGACCAAGCTCCTGGCCTCGCTGGCGGCCTTCACCGCTCTGACCGCCGCGGCTTCGGCCGCCGACCTGCCGCGTCGCGCGGCCCCGCCGCCCGTGTTCACCCCCGTGCCGGTGTTCACCTGGACCGGCGCCTACTTCGGTATCAACGCCGGCTACGCGTTCGATGCCAGCAGCAACTCCAACACCAGCGGTTTCGCCCAGACCGCCGGCAGCCCGGCCGTCCTGACCGGCGCCGGTCTCGTGCCCTACCAGGCCCTGGCCCCGAACGGCTCCGTGCTGCTCTACAACCGCAACAACCGCGAAGGTTTCTCGGGCGGCGGTCAGATCGGCTACAACTACCAGTTCACCCCGGGCTCGGGCATCGTGGTCGGCTTCGAGGCTGACGCGCAGTACCTCGATTTCGGCGGTCGCCCGCGCTACGCCACGAACGCCCGCGCCGTGAACCCCGGCTTCATCCCGGTCAACGGCACGCTGAACACGCTGGACTTCTTCGGCACCGTGCGCGGCCGCCTCGGCTACGCCTTCGACCGGACCCTCGTGTACGCCACCGGCGGCTTCGCCTACGCCACCGGCACCGACGACGGCACCCGGAACATCGCGTTCCAGAACTTCGCCGGCCGCCGCGACGACTTCAAGACTGGCTACACAGTCGGCGGCGGCGCCGAGTTCGCCCTGCCCACGGACTCGTTCCTGAACTTCTTCCGCTCCTCGGCGGTGACGTTCAAGGTCGAAGGCCTGTACGTCAGCCTCGACCGCAACCGCACCGGCTTGCCGCTGGTCGGCGCCGCCGCCGTCAACGGCGCGTATCAGCCGGTCTATGCCGTCACCGGCAGCAGCCGCAACTCGAACGACTTCGCCGTCGTCCGCGCCGGCCTGAACTACAAGTTCGGCTCGTACTAAGATTTGTCTCGCTGCTCCCGGTAGCGATGCCGGGAGATGCGGTGGCGGGCAACGGGTAGTTGGTCCTCCTCGTCGTTCTCCGTCGCCGAAGAGCAGCCCTCCGGCTGAGCTTCGCACCCCCAGCCTGATCAAACTGGCCGCTAGATTGGCAACGCCCTGGGAGCTTCCGCTTCTAGGGTGTTTTTCGTCGATCGATCTTGCCCGGAGATAGAGCGGATAGGCCCACGACGGCGCGAGCCTGACAAACGTAGAAAGCCCGCCCCCGACGGTAGGAGCATGCCTTCGTAAATTCAGCGGACGCTCAACCGCCAGTGTGTCAGAGACCGAGAAGTACCCGGATCGAGCCCAAAGCCGTCGCCGCTAGAGGCTGTTATGGACCTGGGTCGGGCTGATGCTCAGATGGGCGGGCATGAGCATTGCCCGCAAGCCGTATTCGTCCGACGTTTCCGATGAGGAATGGGCGCTGGTTGCGCCCTACCTGACGCT
>NZ_JBBXMX010000032.1:0-41679 GCF_038442355.1 Methylobacterium guangdongense | reverse complement strand
TCGCCCGCCGCCTCAAGACCTTGCGCGGCCTCACGCCCTACGAAGCCATATGCAAGGCATGGTCGGCCGAGCCCAGCCGCTTCAGGTCAGACCCGCTCCACCAAATGCTGGGACCAAACATCTAGAGGTGACAACGGGCATGAATGCCCCGCTCAGCCACGCCCAAACCCAGGACGAGCAGGCCCTGGCCCTGCTGCGAGCGTCCAGCGCGCAATCGGCTATCATCACGTTCTGCGGCAAGCACTTCGCGATCGACGGAACGACCCCCCTGCGGATCTCACAGACCGCGCGTGACGTGGCCACCAAGGTACTCGGTCCCGAACGGGTCAACGCCGCCTTCAAGGACGAATTGGCGCGTCGCTACGCCGAGGTGAAAGAGATCGGTGAGCAGCAGTGATGCACCGACCAGCGTGATAAGTTCTCGGGAGATTAGGATCTTTAAAGAATAAAGTAAGTACATTACTGCCGACGCGGTCTCAATGTCTGAGCTGATTACAAAATGAAAAGCCTCGGTGATGTAATACAGGGCGATAATGCTACTTGCCCACACTGCCTTGGTATGCCTTGATCGCACGCCGGCAGTTCTCCGAGATCTTGTCCATGTTTTTCTTGAAGCAAGCGTCCATCTCAGGGCTGTCAGGATCATTGCCGCTGCAGAACGTGACCGCATCACCAGAGCAGTAGGTTTTCAGATCTTTGTTGCCGCGCTTCGAGGCCGACGCATCGGGGGCCGCGAGGGCGGGAGCTGCTACGGCGATGAGGCCGAGAGCGAGGATGCTGTTGCGCATATGGGATACCTGGCTGAGGAAGTTCGTCGATCCGCTAACGGCTCGACTCGGTGATCTATCCCTTCCGCTGACGGAGCTGAGGCTCGCGCCTTCCGCGGCTTTCGGGCTGTGATTGAGCGTCGAGTGGCTACTTACCGCCGGCCTTCTCGTAGGCATCGATGGCGCGGCGGCAGTTCGGAGACATCTGGCTCATGTTTTTCTTGAAGCAGGCATCCATTTGGGGGCTGTTGGGATCAATACCGGCGCAGAATTGAAGGGCGTCCCCCGCACAATAGGTCTGCAGGTCCGCGTTCCCGCGTTCGGGCGTTTGCGCTGAGACGGGGGCTGTGATCGCGATGAGGCTGACGACGAGGATGAGGCTGCGCATTCGTGGTCCCTGACCGGAGCAATTCATCAAGGCCTAACGAACCTAGCGCCAGTTTTTATCCCTTCCGCTCCCGGAACCGGATCCCGGCCCCGCTGCCGTTCTAGAGATGAGCCCTCAGGCCGGTGGTCCTCATTGGTAGGAGAACGCTAAGGCTCCCGGCAGCCATCTGAGGATCCTTCATCGCTTGGCCTAGATCCGCTCGTAGCGGGGTGCTTCAGAGAGGACGGCCAGGTGGGTGAGTGTCCAGCCAGGAGCCTGCAAAGCTCCGCACGTCCGGTTCGACTCCGGATCCCGGCCTCCAAACTGGGCCCTCTCATCGGCTCGCCTCACTATCACCCTCGGCTGAGGACCAGATGCTGAACCACTCCAATGCCGCCAAGCGTGAAGGGAAGGTGTGGCGCTGAGCTGTGAACAGCTTGAGTCAGCCGCGCCACCTGATGTGATTACGGGCTGACGGCGTGGCTATGCAGACGTGCTATCATGGTCATGGATCCGCGCTGATCGGCTAGGTGTCTGCTATGTCCCTGACGAGCGTGGAAGAGACCGAGTTTGAGATGGTCCGGCGGCATATCCGCGAGGGAGCGGGTCATCTCGCCAGTCAACGATTTCTCATAGCTCGGATGAGAATGAGCGGTATCCCGACCGAGGAGGCCGAAACGATCCTCGCCACCTTCGAGGATAACCAGAGGCAACATGAGGCCCACCTCGCGCAGATTGCGGGTGCAGAGCGGTAACGTCAATCCGTCCAAGCTGAGACCGGACGGACTGCCATTTCTTGATGTTCTACAGCCGTTCCATTTCTCCGCACGGGCGATGCGGAGCAGCAGACCTTCTACCAAAGGAACGTGACGACGCCTGGTAAGGTCCTACGGCCCGTGAAGTGGCGCACGGTGGAGTAGGTCCTCCACGCTCAGCTCGATCGCCAAGAGCAACACGAGTGCGGTTTCCGTGAGCATCGACATCGGCTGCGAGGAGGCCCATATTGTCCTGAGGATTGGGGATATCCCGGTCGGCAAGGGGGTTCCGGGTTCGCCCGGACCCCTTTGTTTTTTCAGGGGAACATCTTCAACCCGGAATGGCCGGCCAGCTTGGGGATGAGCACCTCGAACGCCCGGTTCGGTTGAGTGGGTCGGAGAGCTCGTAATCCGCAGGGGCGAGCGACGAGATCCGCCAACTGTAGCCCGGCAGCGTTCGCATCCTTGCGCGCGAACACCGGCTCGAACCGAGCGTAGGAGAAGTCGGGCGAACGGTAGCCCCAGTTGGCTTGGTTCGCGGTGATCCGGCGAAATTCCAACTCCAACTCGGCGTCCTCGTTCTTGCCCCGGCTCTCGAAGACCACGTGGACGAGCCGCCCCTCCTGCTCGTGACGCTGGAGGCAGTTGAGCAGACGCTCCATGCAGAAGCGCAGCGCGATCTCGTAGGGGCTCCACGGGTTCGCGTACTTGGCCTTGAGCCTGAGCTTGTCGATGGTTCCGACGCAGAGGCGGAATGGGGCCGCGCCGATCATTCCCGTGAGGTCAGCCATGAAGTCGGCGTTGGTAGCTGGGTCCGCCAGCATCGCGAAGGGGCCAATCTTCTTCCGGATGTCGCGCTCGTGAAACACGACCTGATCGTGACCCCAGTAGGCGAATTTGAGCCGCTGGAGGGCAGGCGTCACCTCACCCACGTACTCGTCACGGGTCATGACGATGAAGGCGAGCGCGAAGATGGGGTAGCCCGCGTCGATCGTAACGAGGCCGTGATCACCGCTCTCATCGGCATACACGATGAGGTCCGACAGGGTGCTGGGATCAATGCGGGCGCGGCTCACGCCGACAAGCTTAGCAGCGAACGTGATGGTTGTCGGGGTCTATCTACTCCGCCGCGTAGACACCGAACGCCGGGATCGCGGGATCGTCGAAGCACATCCTGACGACGCGCTTGCCCAGCGGATACATCTCGCGCAGACCCACCGTGAGGCCCAAGGGTTCCTCGGCCGCCTGTTCCGCTGGGTCGTACCAGCCGTCATCCAGCGTTGCCACGACCATTCCGGCCCGCTCAAGCTCGTTGGCGGGGGCGATCCAAGAACTAAGCGGCATCGTCGTGTACATCAGCTTTGTGAAGTGGTAGGTCTTCCGCACGTCGTCCTCGACCAAGCCCATCTCCTGCGGGGTGAGGTGGTCGTTCTGAGCCCGGTAGATGGTCTGCAATAGGTGCAGCGACGGTTCGGTCAGAGCGTCGAGAGCGCGGGCGATCTCCAGCCGCTCAGCCGGTAGCAAGGTAGAAGTGCCCAGCTCCGAGACCGCCCTCGCTAGGGCGTCGGCCATACGTGGGTTGGTCTCCATCAGCATTCGCCGGATCGCGGCCTGCGCCGAGAGTTGATAGATCTCATCCGCCTTGAGCCGCTCGCGAGTTCCAGCTTCCATCCGATCGATGCGTTCGCCAAGATCACCGAGCAGTCGATCCGTCAGCCGCGCGTTACCGTAATCGACGACGGCCTGCCCGAAATCGAACACTAAGGCTGCCCACGGGATGGTGCTCAATGCCGCCTTCGCGCTGATCAACCCAACCTTCTGGAGCACCTGTGCGCCCGCGACCATTGGGACGGTGCTGTTCCGGTTCGAGGTGGTCTCGTCGCTCAACCTGCGGCTCCTACTGTGGAGGTTGGTCCCGCCTGACGGCGGACGGCTGACGCCGTCTTGAAATTGTCGAAGGATTAGGCGGTCAGCCATTCCAGCAGGTTCGACGCGGCACTCCGGCTTAAGCCGAACCGCCCCTGAAGTACGTTGGCAAGTTGCGGACGGCTGATGTCATCTGATGGACGACCGTCTCTTGCATCATCTGTCGGACCCACTGCGCATCGCGAGCCGCACGCACGAGGTTGTCAGGCAGGACACCACCAGCATAGCAAAAGATTGTTGGGCTAGCTTCCGTAGATGAGTATGCGGCACAAAAGCGATAGAGGCGCGGGTCACCGTAGCCATCCCAAAATCTAGCGATGACAGGTGCAGGCTCTGCAGGTCCGGCAGATCGCCAGGCACGTGAAACGATAGGATCTGGCGCTGGCCGTCGGTGAGGAGCTGATAGCAGCAGGTCCAGCCATCGAGGATCACGCAGCAATGATTGGATGGACCATCCTCATAGACGATGTCCCGGGAGGCTTCGATCGTTCGGATGATGAGCGGCAACTCTAGGATCGCGCGTTCATCCGCCTTGGGTAGCGGTGTCGCTCCCCCCAGCCTGCAGGCTATCAGGCCGAAGGGGTATCTGGACAGTGCCATCGTCCCACGCTGCATTGAGCAGACACGCGCCCATCGTGCGGGCGCGAACTGCCGGTCCTCCCAGTCCTGCAATCAACTTGGAATACTGTATGCAGTTGCATCCATGACCCATCGGGTAGGTGAGGCGGCGGCATCGGGGTCAGACTGTGCGAGCTGCGAGCTGACCGTAGATTTCGAGGGTCGCTCGACTGGGCCTGTTCAGCTCTACAACACCGTGATCAGTGCGTGAGCAGGGAGTCGTACCCGCGCAAATCCGACAGTGAAGTGCCGGCGGCAATCTGGCGTCCGAGCAGGAGCAGAACGCTCCTCGTTGCATCGAGCACGGCCTGTCCTTCCTCGCCCATGGCCTCGACGTTCGCGTACAACGCGAGGGCGTGATCGGCTGCTCGATGAAGCGGATCGGTATCTTCCTCGTACCCGCTGAGGTTCGACCATCGGCAGGCCGGAGCAGCTGCTGGTCGGCAGTTCGTGATGTCCATGACGACGCCGCGGCCGCCGGCAAACGCTTGGCCGGCTTGTCGTACTTGGTAGTGGCCCCGCACGAGAACCCACCGTACGTCCCCGGGTGTGGGCGTCACACGGTACTCGCTCATCAGGATGGTGCCATGCGTCGTGACGCAGAGATGGCGGCCGAAGAAGATGCAGCGGTCGTCGTGGTGGATCGCGTCCCTCAGGCGATCGATGCAGATACCTTTAGCAGCGTCTTTCGGACAGAACCCCCAGAGCTGAGCTGCCATCGGATCGCACCGTAGGACACCTCCGGTAGCGTCTCGTTCCCAGGCACCGATCTGCGTCGCATCGAAGGCGGACATGGCCAACCGCTTCGAGGACCCCTTCGACGAACCAGACATACCCGACTTGCGTCCCAATACACTTTTAAGTGGTGTTGACGGGGCAATGTCGGACATTTGTGGCCGCATTTTGCAATCTGAGCTATATATCGGCTGTGCGTGACCGTTCGCTGGTCGATATCCACGGAGAGGCATCGAGAGCACACCCTGATGCCTCGGCTCGACCTAGGATCTCGCAGCACCCTCCTGACGGAGCGTGGCCGCAGCCTTCACGATCGACAGCACGCTCTCACGCGTGCTCTCATCGCTGATGCTCGTAAAAGCCGTGACTAGCTGCATCACCTGCGGATCGTCGTCGAACATTCGAACGTCGCTTCCGTCGAGACCACCCGTCAATCGGTCGGCAAAGAACGTCTCGACCGGTACCTTCAGCAAATCAGCGATGGTCTGTAGCCGCCCGGCACTGATGCGGTTGCACCCCTTCTCGTACTTCTGAACCTGCTGGAAGCTGACCCCGATGGCATCGCCCAATGCGGTCTGACTCAGACCCTGCGCGATCCGGAGTGTCGCGACACGGCCACCGATCGAGCGATCGGCCTCGGTAGCGGTTTTCGGCGCTTTCGTCGTCATCGTGAGTGACAGCCTCAGAGTGTGATGGGCACGAGGTCGCCACCGTGTATGCCCGGTGCAAGCCGCATCTCATGATTGTACACGAGCATACAGTGCAACCGCTATCGTAGCGAAGCAACACTACCTTGGGATGTGAAATGCCAAAGTAACACGCGTGATTGTGGGTGTTCCAGCGGCTATAGAAGCACGATGCCGCGCCAATCCTGCCAGAACCCTGACAGCTGCCGCGCCGCTGGCCGTGGTGGGCCCTGTCGGATCTGCGACGCGGAGGCGATCGCGCGCCGCGCCGTCCTGTTGCGTGAGCGCGTTCTTGCGAACCGGGCCGAGGGGCGCCCCCTGTATGCGCCACGCCCTAGCCAGGAGGCGGATCAGGCACGTGGGTCCAGTCTTGAACTTTGAGAGGGCAGCTATTCTGCGGCTGCCCCCACGCTGTCGGCCATCTTCGCACCCCGGGTGCCGAGAGGCTGAGGTTCGCCCACTGTGGTGTCCTCGGCGGTCTGGTGCTCCGTCTCGGCGTTCACCTGCGCACCGAGTAGCACGATCGTCGTCGAGATCCAGATCCAGGTCATGAACCCGATCGCCGCGCCCAGCGAGCCGTAGGTCTTGTTGTAGCTGCCGAAGTTGGCGACGTACCACGAGAACAGCAGCGAGCCCCCGAGCCAGAGTACCGCCGCGATGGCACTGCCGCCTGTCACCCAGCGCCAGCGGGGGGCATCACGACTCGGGCCGTAGCGGTAGAGCACCGCCAACCCGCAGAGTACGGCGAGCAGGAGTACGGGCCAGCGTAGCAGCGCCAGCCACCAAGCGTCCTTGCCGACGCCGATGAACTCGAACACCACCGGCAGCACCACGACTGAAACGAGCGCCAGGATCAGGAACAGCAGCGCGCCTGCGGTGAAGGCGAGCGAGACAAGGTTGAGCACGACGAAGTTGCGCTTCTCGCGCTCGTTGTAGACGAGGTTGAGCGCGTCGAACATGTGCTTCATGCCGCCATTGGCGCTCCAGACCGAGAGGGCGATGCCGATGATCAGGCTCAAGCCCAGCGTGGCGTTGCCTTTCTCGTTCAGTGCTTTGATCTGTTCGCCGACGATGTCGAGCGCCCCCTGAGGCAGGATGCCCTGGAGGCTGGTGAGCTGGTCGTTGATGGTCGAGGTGTCGGCCAAGAGGCCGTAGACGGACACCAGGGCGGCGATTGCCGGGAAGATCGCCAGCAGGGCGAAGAAGGTGACGCCGGCCGACACCAGCATGATCCGGTTCTCGCCGACATCCCGGTAGGTGCGCAGTGCGATGTCCTTCCAGCCCTTGGCCGGGATCTCGGTGGGCTTCGAAGCCTGGCGGCCGCGGTCGGCTTGACTGTGCGCCACCTCGTGGGCTTCTCGTCCGGAATGAGAGGGCGATGCTTGCCGCGCATTGCCCTCATTCTTGGCTCTGCTGTGTCTGCCCGTAGTGGAGCGGCGCGGGAGCGCTACGAGGCCGAGGAGGGCGGTGGCGAGCGCCAGCGTCCAGACCGTCGAGGCTTCTCCCCCCGGTTCGCGGGATGGTTCGGGGTTCGGGGGGAGAGGAGCCATGGCCGGATCGCTGCCTCGTGGACGGATGCTGAAGATCGTCGCCGAAACGACGAGCCGTCAAACCGCGTTGCAGGTAATGCCGCGTTAATTCTGGGCTTAAGGCCAGGTAGAGCTGTCAGGAGGCTCGCAGCAGCCGGTCCGCTTCGCACTCCTGATCCTCCGGCTTGAGGTTCAGCCGCGCACGCATGGTCTTGCCCGGCTTGAAGTGGATGACCCGCTTGGCCGCGACGGCGACGACCTGGCCCGAGAGTGGGTTGCGGCCAGTGCGGGCCTTCCGGTCCCGTATCGCGAACGTGCCGAAGTCGCGCAGTTCCACGCGGCACCCATACACCAGAGCGTCGGTCATCTTGTCGAGGATAGCATTGACCACCGCCTCGACGTCCTTGGCGTAGAGGTGCGGGTTCTGCGCAGCGATGCGGGTGACGAGCTCGGACCGGATCATGCGGCACCGATGCCGCGACGCTCATCGAACCGCAACCGTACCGCGGCGCGCTAGCGTTTCATTAACCATCCGACGTGAGGAATGCCCTCGACGTCCGGAAGCCATTCGGGGCGCCTCCCTTACCTCGCCCGCCCGGTCCACCGCGGCGGGCTTTTCTTTAACGGGTGGCTGGTACGCCTCGCGAAGGTTCGATCTCATGCCCCCGATGCTCGGATCTGGATCAGCCCGCCCGGTTCGCCGCGGCGGGCTCTTTCGTAGCTTACGTCTCCCGCTCGTCGGTCTCGTAGTCGGCCACCACCTTCAGCGCCGCCGCGCAGGGCATGCGTTTAGGGCCTCGGGACGTCACGCCAAGCTAGCCCACGGAGATGTGCTCGGTTCAGGTGCACGCCTTGCCGTTCGGCAGGACCACCTCATTGTAGGTGGACTTGTAGGTCTGCCCACCGCGCATCGGCCAGGGCACGCTTGCTCTGAAGGTCAGCTGATTGTTCGCCCCGCCCACGAACCGCATCAGGTTGCTGCCGAACATCGCCGGGTAGGGGACGGTCACCTCGGCCAGGACGTAGCGCATGCCAGCGAGTTGGAAGCCGTCCGGAACCTTCAGGTCAGTCGCAGTCCCAACCGCTCGCGTGGTGCCGTTGCTCGTCGCATAGCTCGAACACACGCGCGGTGTCTGACCAACACCGTCGGCGGTGACGCCGAGTGCCGTGACGACGATCGCAGCTCCACTGCTCGGATAAGGTGTGAGCACGAGTTTGGCTGAGGCCAAGATGTCGGTCATCGCCGCCGCCGCCATCGTAGCCTGCCCGTCCCCCTGGGACGTGAGATCCGCCACCGCGCGCGCCAGGAGTGTGACCCTGCGGTAGTGGTCGATCGCGCGCCCGAACTCCGTCACGCCGAACAGCAGAGCCAGCATTACGGGAAGGATCAGTGCGAACTCGATCGCCGAGACGCCGCGCGCATCATCACGGAAGCGTGAAGCCGCCTGATCGCGCCTGGTGATCGCGTTCATCACAGCCTTCCTCATGTCAGCAGCCCTGCACCGAAGATGCGTCGTACGGCTCGGTCCGGAACACGGCTGTAGATTGCAGCAACCGCGCGCCGTCTCCGAAGCCGGGCAGGCCCGCGTAGAGGAAGCTGAACGCGACGCGGTACTTGGCCGCCGCGGTGAAAACCACGATCGCCCCCGGCTGGGCGCAGGTGTAGTTCGTACCGAAGCCCTTGGTCCAATCCCCAGTCTTCGTGTCCAGCGGCGTCGGCACGGTGCCGTTGGCGAACGAGGTGCTCAGGACCACGTTGAGCTTCAGCGTGCTGCAGTCGAACACGGTGGGGACACGCGAGGCTGATGCGCCGCAGATGGCCGTCTTCATGTTGGCGAGCAGCGTGCTGGCGTCGGTCTGGCCCGTGTTCGCCTTCTGAAACTGTCCCGTATAGATCGTCCGGCCGGCGCGCTGGAGGGCGTCGTCGAGGTTGCGCGACGCCCAGACCATCAGGCTGGTCTGCAAGATTACGGCGAGCAGGCTCAGAAACGGCAGTGCGATCAGGGCAAACTCGACGGCTGTTGCGCCGTCCTCGGCGCGCGCCAGACGACCGAAGACCCGAGTGCGGCCTTGAGCCATTCGGCTAGGATCTTTCGGGGAGGGGCGCATCCGAGGGCCTCGCGAGGGATAAGCGATTTGGTGGACCGCGATGACGGATCACTCGACGATCCGTAGCTTCTTGTCGGCGACCTTCACGATCGTTGGGCACGACACGATCAAACGGATATCGTCGTAGTCCATGTCACTCCCGGCGTTCGGTGGCCGATCCTCCCAACCGTAGTACATGTACTTGCCGTCGCTACAGCTCCCGGATGCAGTCACTGGGTTGTGCGTCGTATGGCTATTCGGCAGAATGCCGCCATCGGATTTGTTTTTGCACTGGCTCAAGCTATCGCAGATGATCGTCTCTAGAACGGGGTTCGAGACCATACTAATCGGCAAATACGTGCTTCCGTAGTAGACGCGATACCCTTTAATGTTCATTGATTGCGTGCGCAATCCGGTGTCGATAGTCGTATCAGTATAGTATTCGTAGGTTTCTTGATTGCTGGCATCCCAGAGCGATTTATTGCTGCGGGCGTTGCGGACGTTGTGCAGCATGTAGCTGGGTGCCTCGTTGGCACCACAGGTCGGTATGATGCTCTTTGAGTAGTCGGTCGGCGGCGTACCGTTATCCGCGATGGGGACGATCCCGCGGCGACCCTTGTCGGACTCAGCCTGCCGCTTGGGATCGGACGAGTAGCAGTACATGTAGATCCGGTTGTAGTCCGCGGCCTCGGGCGAGAGCTGGCTGAACGTCGGGGGGCTCGTCTGATACACGGGCGCGACCCGATTGACTGTGGTGGCTGTACCGACCGTGATCTGTCGCGGCATGCCGGGTAGCAGGTGTAGGAGGCTCGTCCGCAGCGTCGTCGAGATCGTCACCCGATAGTTCGCGCCGTCGATCCATGATCCGGTGATCTGGAAACCGTTCGTCGTAGTGGACGAACCGATCCGGGAGGTCAGCTGGGCGCTCGCGAGGCGCAGCCCTTCGGTTGCGGCCGCCACTGTGTCAGCATTCGCAACGAGCAGCGCGGTCGCATCGGCGACACTGGACTCGACCGCTCGGATACGCACCGCATTGCCGTAGTCGATCACGAGACCGCCTGCACCCAGTAGCAGGGGGAGGCTGAGGCCGAAGATGAAGACGACGTTTCCAGCTTCGGCTCGCGCGAAAGACCGCAATGGGGCCACCACATAATCGCGCATACAGACCCCCCGCTTGGCCAGATTGTTGGGGCGCAGCCGAAGCAGTCTCACGCTTACGTGCTACGCCTTAATACAATCTTTTAGTCAGTAATCATTCGCACCAATCGGGCCTATAGGGCCCATCTTGGAGGTTAAATTATTCTAAAATACCCGCGGCAAGTAGGCTGCACGTAGAGGCAATAATAACATGCATTGTGAGGCCTGTGGCTGTTGGGAGTATGAAATTCGAGATGCGCGGGTCGCGCTACACAACGCAGATCAACGATCTGCCGGTGGCACACGCGTGACCGGGCTGATGATCGCCACACCTCGTCCGCGCCCACGAACCCCAGCGGATCACGGCAGGGTCGGGCGCGCAGCCATGATGGCCGCCGCCAGCGCCGTGCGGATCCCGGCGTCGAGCGGCCTGGACCGGCCCACCTTCTCTAGAGCCGGGGACGCATCCACGAGTGCCGAGACGTCGAGGCTGTGGCCGCTGGCGAAGCGGTAGGGCCCGGCTGTCGGAGCCCTGATGTAGGCGTCGATGGCCGCGACAACCTCGTGGCTCGTGATGATGCCAGCCTTGCGCAGGTCGGCAACGGTCGGTGGTGTGTCAGGCATAGACGCGCTGATCATCCCCTGACGTTGACTTAGCCGTGCGCTCCGGCCGACATGGGCGGTCACGGTCGTACCCGCCCTAGCGAGTCGCGGCCGCCATTCAGGAGACCATCGCCGCGAGATAGACCCTGAAAAGCCAACAGCCCCTTCCCGGCAAGGAAGAGGCTGCTGAAAAACCTGGGGCCTTGTGGGGCCGGATTGGATGCCCCCTACAAGCCATGATCTCCCGCCGGGAGTCAAGCGAAAGCATCGCTTTTCGCACCGGGAAGGCTTTGCCTGGACCCTAGCCGCGGCCCGTGAGGGACCGGGATCGATGTTTCACGCCACCATGCGGTCGGCGATCGAGGAAGCGCGCACGCTCGCGCAGCTCGACAGCCTGTCGCGCACCATCTGGCAGGCTCACGCCGCCGAGACCGTGACCGACGCGGAGGCACAGGGCCTCGCCGAGCTGCTACACACCCGCAGGAATGCCGTGCGCGAGACCGTGGCGCCTGTTGGCATCCCCCTCGGCCGTGTGACGCTGTTCCCGCCCAAGCGCCTACAGCGGGCTCCTGAGCGATCTGTTGCCATTGAGCGCCGCCGCCGGCTGGCCTGCTCCGGTCCAATGCCGCCCGCGCTGGCCTCGCGGTTCACGCAAGGGCAGTTGGCCGTCTTGCGGATTGTGGGCGACGAGATGGCGCGCAACGGCGCCTGCGGCCTCTGCATCGACGCGATAGCGGCACGAGCGGGCGTCTGCCGGCGACTCGCCCAGGCCGCGATCCGGCTGGCCGAGGGGGACGGCCTGTTGACCATTCAGGAGCGCCGCCACCAGGGCCGGAAGTCGGATCCGAACGTGCTCCGGATCATCAGTCGCGAATGGCTACAATGGCTCCGGCGGGGAGGGCGATCCGCGGCCCCGGCGCTTCTCGGCAGCATAGGGTGCAAAACGTTGCACCCCACGGATAGAGGAGATTCACAGAAGCAGGTTGTGGACACGGAACCGAAGAAGGGCTGCCGAGGGGCAGCGGTTGACCTCGACCAATCAGGCCGAACGAGAAGCCGCGCGGTTGGTCGCACTGACCGAGCTATGCCGTGAGGGTATGCAGGCGGTCGATCTACCGAACGGACTTCGATGACCGACGACGCGTGTTCCCGCTTGGCTGCCACGATGAACACGGGACCAGCTGACGAGGCTACGGATGCATCTCGGCCCAAGCTCTCGGAACAGATCCGACAGCGCCTCGGGCGCCTACTCGCGGCCGCCTACGCGCAGGAAGAGGCTGAGCAGAACGCTGCGGGGTGCTTCGCTGGCCTGCTAGCCCGCCTCGATACAGCCGTCGGAGAAGCGCGCAGCCGCGACGAGGCCGAGTTCCGAAGACAGCTTTTGGCTGTGACACCGAGCCTGCGCAGGTTCGCCATATCGCTGGCACACGACGTGATCGCAGCCGACGATCTCGTGCAGGATACGCTCCTGCGAGCCTGGAAGAATCGGATGCGCTTCCAGCCCGGCACGAACTTCGAGGCTTGGACCTTTACGATCCTGCGCAACAACTTCTACTCCGGTCGTCGCAAGCACCGGGAGGTGCAGGACGATGACGGTAGCTACGCTGCACGTCTCACCTCGCTACCCGAGCAAGGAAGCCGTCTGGAGCTGCAGGACGTTCAGGGCGCCCTGAACCAAATACCGCAGGTCATGCGCGAGGCTCTGATGCTCGTGACGGTGTCGGATCTGCCTTACGAGGAAGTGGCCGCAATCATGGGCTGCCAACTTGGAACCGTGAAGAGCCGAGTCTCCCGCGCGCGCGATCTGCTTGCACGAGCGCTCGGCTATACCGGAGCTGAGATCGGCAGCGATGCCGTGCTGCTCTCGGCTCTGGACGGATCCCGCGGAGTTAGCGGGTGAGCCAGGATCCGTGTGCCTCATGCGCTCTGGAGCCAATGGTCTCACACGCAGAGATCCGGGAGCGTGCCTACGATCTATGGGACCGGCATCATCGGCTTGATGGCTATGAGCTGGAGTTCTGGTTCATGGCCGAGCGTGAACTCAGGACGGAACGGCGGGCTACGCAGGCAGATCGTGATGGTGTGATGGCCGTCGCCATAGACGCTGCTGAGCTTTAGGCATGTATCCCAAGGCTTGGGACGAAAGCCGCCTTTTTGGGGTTGGATACCTACAGGCGCAGCATCATGAGCGACGGCATCATCCCACTGCGGCAAAGGAATGAAGGGCGATCCGCGCTTGCCCGGGTCGACGCCGCCGCGGTGGAGATGCTCGCCGGTGGCCGAGCGACGAGCCTCCAGGCGGCGCGCGCCGCGGTGATCCTCGCGGACCTGCGCGAGCAGCGGGATCAAATGAACACGCTGCTCGCCGACCTGCGGGGGCGGGGGCCGACTGGTGAGGCTCAGATCGACGAGGCAAACGCTAACCTGATCACGGCGATCAACCAGGGCATCGTGCAGATCGACCTGTTCGTTGCACGGGCCCGAGCTTATGCCGAGGGAGCTACTCCAACAGGGAAGGTTGGGTACCAGCTCGACCTCTGATAGTGTCATTGCCGGTAACGTTCAGCCAACTTGGTCAGCGTTTGAGCCAGTTCGGTGATGTTCACTGAGGCGGACTCGACCTGTCGTGTGCCGGCCGCGGTCTGCTGGCTCGCCTGTCGGATGTTGTGCAAGGCGCCCATGACTTGTTCGATCCCGAGCTGCTGCTGGTTCGCTGACGCGATCACCTGCTGGAACACCTGAGTACCCTCTTCGATCTTCGCGGTAATCTCCTCGATGGTCCGCTGCGTCGTGTCCGAGCGGGTCTTGCCGGCGGCGGCGCGCTTCACCGCCTCCTCGGTGAGCATCACCGAGGTGTTGATGCCCCGCTGGATCTCGCCCAGGATCCCGCGCACCTGACCGGTGGCGGCCTTGGCCTGATCGGCGAGCAGCTTCATCTCCGAGGCGACGACCGAGAAGCTGCGCCCGCTCTCGCCGGCCGCGGCCGCCTCGATGGCGGCGTTGAGCGCCAGCAGGTGGGTGCGCTCCGAGATGTCGTTGACCGTCTCGATGATGTCGCCGATCGTCTGGGTCTTCTCCGACAGGCCGACGATGTTGCCGGCTACGGCCTCCGCCTGCTCGCGGATCGCGTCCATGGCCTTGGCGGTGTCCGACACGGCGCGCAGGCCCTGGCGGGAGGTCTGGGCGGTGGCCTGGGCGGTGGCGATCACCTCGGTCGCGCGCTTGCTGATCTGGGTACCGGTCTGGGTGATCTGATCCATGGTGGCCGCTGTCTGCTGCACGGCGGCGAATTGCTGCTCGACGGAGGCCGCCTGCTCCTGCGCCGAGGCGCGGATCTCAGCCGCGGCCGCGTTCAGGTCGGCGGTGGCAACTCGGTTGGTCTTGGCGAGGTCGGAGAGCCCCGCCGCCATCGCGTTGAGATTGGTGGCGAGGCGGCCGATCTCATCGCCGCCACGTGCTTCAAGCCGCCCCGAGAGGTCGCCTTCACCCACCCGGTCGATGAACCCCGTCAGGCTCTTCAGCGGCTGCACTACCGCCCGGGCGATCAGCCACGTGATCAGGATCGCCAGCACGACCGCTGCCGCGAGAGTCAGGTAGATCGACACGCGCGAGTGCTCATAGATGTCGGCCACTACGTTCTGGCCGGCCGTCACGCTCTCGTTCAAAGCGCCGCGCGCCTTCTCGACGCCTGCGACCGTGGCTTCGTACTGCCGGGTGGCATCCTCGTTGCGGTCCTCCACGCCCTGGAAATCACCCGATGCGGCGGCCTTGAGCTGAAGCTCGCTGGCATCGCGGTAGCGCCGGTAGGTTTCGTTGGATTGCACGAGCACCGCAGAGAGCCGCCCCCAACCGTCCGCTCGCTCCGCCGAGATTGCCTGAGTGCGATAGGTATTCGCCTCACGGATCAGGTCGTCGAAAAGCTTGTCGGTCTCGGCAGCCGTCCGACGCCAGATCCCGAAGATGTCGACATCGCGCACGGGCCGGTTTTGTGCCTTCATCAGGCTGGCGATCACGGCGTTGCGCCGCAGGATGCCCAGGTTGCGCGTTTGGTTCCCAAGATCGTCGACCTGTCGCATCATGGCGATGTCACGACCGATGATGCCGTCAGTGGCCTCGCGCACGGAGCCGAGTTGCCCGATCGCATAGAGGCCAAGCGCTGCGATCACCACGATGACGGCGCCGAAGCCGAGCAGGATGCGTTGGGCGATGGAGAGGGACACGGTTACCTCTGAGCAAGGGCATCATGGCGATCGCTGAAATTGCGACCGACCGAGTGGTACGAAGCCCAGGATCTCGCATTGTGTGCTGGGCGCCTACAACCGACTCAGTTCCCAGCTTGCTGCACGGTGTCGTGAAGGCTGGCGCGGTGCGGCGGGACTAAGCATTGCGAGTGCCAGCCCACGACCTGGATCCTCCGATGGGCGGCTGTGTTGTCCGGTCTCTCACTGCTGGGTGACTGCGTCACCGTTCCTCATAAAAACCCGACAATTCGGTACCCTCATGCCTTCAATAACGTCGCGGCTTGGGCTGCTCCTGGCACTCATGCTGCCCAATATGGCCCTTGCGGAAACCACACCTCTGAACGTGCCGATCCTGATGCACGGTTCGATCGGCGACGATGCCTGTGCTGAGAAAGGGCACGTCGTGGAAGTTGGGCCTGAACCGGACAACGTCCTGCCCGTAAAAAGTGGACCGGGCGAGGCGCCGTTCCGCGAAATCGGGCGGCTGCACGACGGCGATATGGTCGTGATCTGCGATAAGCTCGGCCCGTGGCTGGGCGTCGTCTACGGCTCGGCGCTTCTTGGCTGCCAAACCACGATCCTCGTACCGGTCGAGCAGACGTACACCGGCCCCTGTGATCACAGCTGGGTGATGGCCCGCAACGTCAGCATCGATCCGAAGTAATATTGTCCTCAGCCAAATCAGCAGGCGAGCATCATGCCCTTCGTACAAGACATCCTCGCCCGCTTCCGTCAGACGGTGACCGCCTATGCGGGTGACGAGACGCTGATGCAGGCCGGTGTCCCTGCGGCTGCCAATATCATCGTCGCCGACGGTGAGGTAGCGGGCGCAGAATTCGAGACTGCACTGACTGGCGTGCTCGCCAGCCCGATCCTGGAGAAGGGCTACGACGTTCTGATGCTGGAGGAGGCTCTGTACGAGGCGATCGGTCGGGCGCGCACTCGCGCTGGGCGAGTTGACAACCTGCGCCGGGTTGCAGCCATCACCGGACGGCCGGCGGAGCAGCGCGAGAGCGTGTTCCTCGTGGCAGCGGACGTAGCTGATCACGATGGCATTGCAGAGATAGAGCACGTTGCGTTGGCCGAGATCGCTACGGCGCTACTCGTCGATAAGGCGGCGCTGCTGCGAACGGTGCCAGCAAGGACCGCGGTACGGCGCGCAGCCGTGTAGGACTGCTATTGCGCCCGGCTCGATCGCACAGCCTGTGGTTACGACGTTTAGTCAACGGTATCATCGAGATAGGCCTGCAGGCTCGTGTACGCCGTCTGCAGGATGACGAACCGAGATCGTGCTTCCAGGCCGCGGATGCGGTGGTGCCGTGCCACGAGGCGCAGGGCTTCAGCCTCACCGAAGCACCCGGCCTGCTCGAACGCCTCGGCTGACTGTGCGACCGCATGCGCCAGCGTCTCGTCGGCGCTCACCTCATTCGTCAATCTGCGCATCTGTGTCAGGGCCAACGCACGCACGGCTGAGGTTCTGCCGTTTATCTGTGCCTTCACGCGCCCTCATTCTGCGATGTGATCACCATCAGCACGGCGCTTCTCGGCGATGCGGTCGTGCAGCGGCCACGCCTAGATCGCATCGCTATCGACCCAACTGCCTGGCCTCGCGTCCATCAACGGTCGTCTCGCGGCACCGGTTACTCAGGCCTGTCACACACTAGAGTCGCATCAAAGGACCTCGGTAACCTCCGAACGCGTTGCTGAAGGGTAAAAAATCGCTCTTTCAGGAGGACACACTCATGGCCGATCCCGGCATGCCGACACCCACTGAACCTGACCTTCCCACGCCCAGCCAACCGCCGGCCGAGCCCGTACCTGGCGATGTGCCACCCGGACCAGGCCCTGAACCGACGCCCGATCCCGCCCCAGGCGATCCGGCCGGCCCAGACGTCGTGCCCGGTGATCCGGTGGGACCCGGCACGGTCATGTAGACTGCGTCGCCCCGTCGATGTGACAGCTATAAAGTTCCGGTTAGCTATTCAAAGGGGTTGGCCGGAACAGCCAGCTTGACTGTTTGTTCTGTCGACATGGAACACTATCGATCCACCCTGGCCACCACGGCGGTCGCAGTTGCCGGACTGCTGGTCGCCGCTCATGTGCTGCACCCGGGCGATTACGAGCAACCTGATCGAAGAGCGCGGGTCGTCACGGTGGCGATCAATGCGCCCTCAACCTCGACTGCTTGGGCCGACCCACCTGGGAAACTACACGGCAGCGAGCCCGCGTTGGTGATGGCCAACAATAGGGCGCTGCTGTCGCATCATCTGACGGTGACTCTGCCAGCAGGAGTGCGGTCGTCGCCGACATTGTCGGGCAAGCTTATGCCGCTGGCCCCTCAAGGGAAGGCTGTTGAAGGCGACCCGATCGGCGACCTAATCCGCGACCTGGATCTCAATCAGGCGAGTTGACGATCAAACTATCTTCGCCAGCAGATCCTCAGGCGTATGGCCCACCGAACAGATCGCCCATCGCCTTGCGCCGAAACAACGTGCGCCAGCGCCGCCTCTGATGCTCAAGCCGATCGTGGATCATGTGGCATTGCTGGCAGAAGGCCGCGAGGTTGGCGTCCGCGTGGTTCGAGGTGTCGTGGTCACGGTGGGTCGTGGCTAAAACGACCCGGGTCCGGCGGGCGTGGCCGATGATATTATCTTCCGCAGCGATCCGGATCCGACGCCCCCACCCGTCACGCCACCGGCCGGCTTCCGCGTCCCACCAGCGCCCGTCGCCAAGGTGGTAGACCATTTGCCCGTGCGGACGCCCGCAGCCCTCACAGCAGCCCCTCGCCCGGCTGAACCGGATCACGGCCGAGAGCTGTGTCTAGTCGATAGGGTAAAAGAAGCGGTGCTCGGGCCGGATCGGCATGACCTCGCCCTTATGCTGCAAAAAGTGGAATAATTCTGACAGGGACAAAGCGCCCGCGCTTTGTCTTGCGCCATATTCCTGCCGCAAGTGTGGCCGGCGAGATACATCTTTGCTGTAGCTGGTCGGGTACGTTCCGCTCAGATCAAGCCATCTGACGGAAATCCCCCAGTCATGAAGACGCTCCTGGCCTCGCTGGCCGCCTTCACCGCCCTGACCGCTGCAGCCTCGGCCGCCGACCTGCCGCGCCGCGCTGCTCCGCCGCCGGTGTTCACCCCGGTGCCGGTGTTCACCTGGACCGGCGCCTACTTCGGTATCAACGCCGGCTACGCCTTCGACGCCTCCAGCAGCGACAACAACCGCGGCTTCGTCCAGACCAACGGTAGCCCGGTTGTGCAGACCGCCACGGGTGCTCTGGTCCCCTTCCGTGCGCTGGCGCCGAACGGCTCCACGCTGATCTACAACCGCAACAACCGTGAGGGTTTCTCTGGCGGCGGCCAGATCGGCTACAACTACCAGTTCACCCCGGGTTCGGGCGTCGTGATCGGCTTCGAGGCTGACGCGCAATACCTCGATTTTGGTGGTCGTCCGCGCTACGCCAATACCGGCGCGATCGCTGCCAATTTCCTGCCGGTCAATGGTACCCTCAACACGATCGATTTCTTCGGCACCGTGCGTGGTCGTCTCGGCTACGCCTTCGACCGTACCCTTGTGTACGCCACCGGCGGCTTCGCCTACGCCACCGGCACCGATGACGGCGCCCGCATCGGCCTTCAGAACTTCGCTGGTCGCCGCGACGACTTCAAGACCGGTTACGCGGTCGGCGGCGGTGCCGAGTTCGCGCTGCCCACCGACTCGTTCCTGAATTTCTTCCGCTCCTCGGCTGTGACGTTCAAGGTCGAAGGCCTGTACGTCAGCCTCGACCGCAACCGCACCAGCCTGCCGCTGGTTGGCGCTGCCGTTACCGCCGCCGGCGTCCTACCGGTCTACACGACTGCCGCCAGCAACCGGAACACGAACGACTTCGCCGTCGCCCGCGCCGGCCTGAACTACAAGTTCGGCTCCTACTGAGATCCGGTCGCGCTGCTCCCGCCTGCAACGCTGGGAGGTGCGGTGGCGGGCGAGGGGTAGTTGGTCCTCCTCGTCGCTCTCTGCCGCCGAAGAGCAGTCCCCTCCTCCGACTGACCTTCGCATTCCAGCCTGATCAAACTGGCCGCTAGATCGGCAGCACCCTGGGAGCTGTGCTCCTGGGGTGTTTCTTGTTTGTCGATGCACGGAAGGGCGGCCGCGGTGATGTCCTGAGGCTCAGCTCGCTGAGCTACGTCGCGCCTCAGATATCCTCCATCCACTCAACGTGGCCGTCGGAAAGGCCATAGCGCGCACCGACAACCTTGACCTTCCCAGCATCGAGCGCGTCTTTGATGACGAGGCTTTGGGTCGTCAGTCGCTTGGCGACGCGGCGCGCATTGTTCCGAACGGACGCTTCTAAGAGGTCGCCATCCTGGCTCTTGGCTTCCAGCACGGCCGGCACGATCGGCTGAACCATCTCGCCGATGACGCCCGGGAAGGTCGCGTTCTTCTGCACCACGTCGACCGCGGCCGCGACGGCGCCGCAGGATTGGTGACCGAGCACGATCACGAGCGGGACACCCAGGACGCCCACGGCATACTCGATGCTGCCCAAAGCGGCCGTATCGACCGTGTTGCCGGCGTTCCGGACGATGAACAGCTCGCCGAGCCCGCGTCCGAACAGGATCTCGGGCGAGACCCGGCTGTCAGAGCAGCCGACCAGCACGCAGAACGGTGCTTGCCCACGGGCGAGTTCCAGACGTCGCTCACGGCCATTTGCCGCCAGGGACGGGGCTTCGTTCCGGAAGTTCTCGTTGCCCTCCTTCATGAGCTTGAGGGCTTCGGCTGGCGCCAGCGCAGTCTTCGCCACGGGTGAAGCAGCCCGCGCAGCGGCATTCGGTAGGGCAGTCACAGCGAAGACGCTGGCCGCCCCCATCAAGAGGCTCCGGCGGCCGAACCGTAGCGAGCTGTCCGCGGCGCAGCAGTCGCAATTGATATGCATCGAGCCGATCCCCCTCAATCTTCGCTTAAACCCGGCATTGGCGGTTCGCGCTGATGGCATCTCGAACGATCGGCGTCCTCTTTTAATCCCAGATGTTCTGTGCCGCCGTGTGGAGGTTTCCGCCTGGTATAGAACAGCTGCTGATGGCCTCGCGACACGCATGGTCTGTTAAGCGTCTTGGTCCACCATAACCCTCAGCGATCGGCTTCGGCTGCGCGCCGGAAGAGCAGCACCGGGGTTGGGTTCGCGATCGGCTCCGGTGCGGCCTCGCCGGTGCAGTCGCTATGACCGGACGCGATTGCGGCCGAGCTTGAGCCCAGATAAACGCGCTACCTTCACGGTGCCCGGGTGCGGGAATGGGCGATGTGATGACCGCCCTGTTGCTGGCGTTGGCGACCGAGAACGCCGAGCTCCGTGAGCAACTGGCCTCAGCTCAAAACATGCTTATCGAGACCGCGATCGACGCCGGCAACATGCATGCCCTGGTGGAGGCGATGCGGACCGAGCGCGATGCGTGGCGGGAAGAGGCTGCGCAGCTGAGAACGCGCAACCTGCGAACAGGCTGACAAGCCACCTACACCAAAAGCGGCTCGCCCAGCTTCACTCCCAGCCGTTTCGCTGCGTCGCGCGACAGACCGCCGACGATCTCCAGCTGCGCCTTAGGCAAGACGTTCAGTGCGATAGCTTCCAGCGCCTCGTCCGGGGTGGTCGCCAATACGGCGTACACGCGCACCGGTTCGTGCTTCTGAGACACGGATACGAGGTAGGTGCGGCGCTTCGGCGGCTTCGACATGTTGCCGGCTTATGGGCCGAGAGGCTGTCCGTCATCGTGATCGTACGCAGGTCTCACGGGTCCGACATGGGGTAAACCTGTCAACCATGCGGATGGGCATAGCCTGGTCGCTCACAATCCCGCCGCGATCGGCGTGCCTCCTGAGCACAATAGCGGGGGCGGCCCGCTATGTTCATGCCGCCAGGAGTACCTACGTTGCGCAACACTCTGCTGGCCCTACTGGCCGTTCTCGCAGTCATGGTCGCCCACGCCCTCTATCGGCTGATGAGCCTGCCGTTCCGGGCTCTACGCGGCCTGTTCCGGCACAAGGCTCGACCGGTCCTGCTGACAGCTCGCTAACCGCGCCCTGGCACTGTTCTTTTGGCCCAAGTTGCGTATCGGCCCAATCGCGGGTGAGATCGGACGCTCCCCCGCCCCGTGGGCAGATCGGGGCGGGGCTGAGCGGTTGATACGAAAGAGGCCTCTATGCCAGTCCTGCCAGAGCGGAAGCTGTCCGACGCGGAACTGGACCGGCTGGCTCGTGATCTGTTCGCCGAGGTGCGAGCACAGCATGCCGCGAAGCCCCAGGGCAAGGCAGACGGCGACACGACCGCCGATGCCGGGGTGGATCTGCTCGACTGGTTGCTGGACGGTGGTGATGGTGACGGCGACGATTAAGCCGCCTGCGCCTCAATCCTTGAAGATCCGGACCTCGCCGTTCGAAAGCTCATCGCGCTGGTCGGTGCACCACTGCTGCGCACCGACCTCCTTCACCTCGGCGTAGCGCCGCGCCAGTTCGTCCGTGAAGGCGGCGTTGGCCCGTTTGGGACCGAGTACCTTGGTGGCCACGTCACGCGCGGTCTGTGAGACCCGCAGGGCGGTCGTCCCGTCGATCGCGAAGTGCTTGCCGCAGAACGTGATGATAGCCGATTGCGCGCTGGACGCTCGCAGCAGGGCCAGGGCCTGCTCGTCCTGGGTTTGGGCGTGGCTGGGCGGGGCATAGAGACCAGCGGCGAGGGTCAGGGCAACAGGGGCTTGGCAGCGCATAACCACGTCTCCGGCGGCCGCACCGCGTGCTTTCATCAGCGGGGCAACGACGAAAGGATCGTAGGTCGAATGCATGCCGAGCGCGATGCGGCCGATCGATCACGGACGGTATCCATGCGATCCACTCAAGGGAAGTTGGTCCGATGGCCGTCGAGCGTTGCAAGGGTTTGCTAACCCACAGCCTCCAGCATCGCCGCTATGTCTCGGCGAACGCTTCGAACCCTGAAGGGCGCTCTTTGGATCGCCGTTCTCGCTCTCTGCTGCTTCTCGGGCTCTATGCTGGTAGAGGCTAATCGACCCGCAGAACGAGCCGTAGCGCACCTGCCGTCTGCGGATCCCACCACGACTGGAACTATCGATCGGGCTCCTATGCGATGGTGTGGAGCCGCCTCTTGGTGTCGCTGAACCGCAGATTAGGTAACGCCGTTCTCGATCAGCGGCTGACCCCTGAACCCTGACCCCCGCCCTCCCCCGGTATATCGTATCGGTGGCTGACAGGGACGCTCGGGCAACCTTCCCTTTCTGACCTTTCGATCAGGGCTTGTGCCTCACCTTATGCGCGTCGTTCGGCCCGACGTCCGGCTGCCGTCATACCGGTGCGGGCAGTGCGAGGCTCGATGATACCGCCGCAATACGGTCAAGTATTTAGGTCTGAGGGTGTGACAGTTTCGCCTATATATGCGACTCAACGTCGTTCCGCCTTGTTAAACTCGCGTGGAATATCACTTCGGATGGAGGAATGCCCGCAAGTAATGGAATAAATGGTGTTATGTCCGAAAATATTCACAGTTCCGGCTCAGGTTTGGCAGAGTTAGCCGGCGAAATCGTCTCGGCCTACGTTGCGAAGAACTCTGTTCCTGTCGCCGAGCTTCCGAAGTTGATCGAGAGCGTCCACGGAGCCCTGGTTAATCTACATCTTGGCACGTCAGCGCCGACGCCCGACACAGATGTTGATAAGTCCAGCTCGACCGAAATCCGCAAGTCGGTCCGCTCCGACGGTATCGTCAGCTTCATCGACGGCAAGAGCTACAAGACGCTCAAGCGCCACCTGACCGGCTATGGGCTCGATCCGCGGTCGTATCGCGACCGCTACGGTCTGCCGGCAAACTATCCGATGGTCGCCCCCAGCTACGCTGAGAAGCGCTCCGCGCTCGCTAAAGCAATAGGGCTCGGTCGGCCCGGTGGCATGGCTGAGCGCGGGCGAAAGCATGGATGACCGCCTGAACTGCTAACGTCAGGCTATGTCATGCGCCTCGGTCTTCTTCGACCTGCCGGCCCGCTTCGGCTTCTCGTTGGCGGCCTCGGCAGGCTCCACATTCTGTGAAACGACTTTCTTGCGCAGGCTGCCGAGGCCCGCGCTCTTGGCGAGTGCTGAGCGCATTTCGGAGTAGCGGGTGGTCACCATCGGGTAGTCCCGCGGAAGGCCCCACTTTTCACGATAGGCTTCAGGACTCAGGCCGAGCTTCGTCAGGTGCCGTTTGAGCGTCTTATAGCTCTTTCCGTCCTCGAAGCTGATCAGCGCGTCGTGGGTGATCGACTTGCGGATCTGACCGGGCGTCAGCCTATCGACCGGCGCAGCAGCGGTGATGTCAGGGGTGCCGAGTCCGGTGAGCGCAGCGTGTGTGCTGGCAATCAGGGAACCGATTTCGCTCGATTGTATGTGGTTGTTCGACACGTAGGCTGCGACGAGGTTCGTCGTCAGTTCGATATGATCGATGGCTTTAGCTGGATTTGACACTGAGTTGTCGCTCACGATGCACCTGCTTCAGTGAAGCGAGCCATCTTTGCTATCGGACGGGAAAAATCAACCTGCGTTCCTGGTTTGGTCTCTACTATCCGAATTTCAGCTCGCTAAAGCTCGCATCTCAGGTGCGCCCTCACGCATCACGTAGCCGCGGCCCCAAACGGTCTCGATGTAGTTCTTACCCCCGCTGGCGCTGGCGAGCTTCTTACGCAGCTTGCAGACGAACACGTCGATGATCTTCAGCTCGGGCTCGTCCATGCCGCCGTAGAGGTGGTTGAGGAACATCTCTTTGGTGATGGTCGAGCCTTTCCGGAGCCCGAGAAGCTCCAGCATCTGGTACTCCTTCGACGTCAGCGGTACGCGCTTGCCGTCGACCGAGGCCATCTTCTCGTCGAGGTCGAGCACGAGATCGTCGACCGCGATGGTCGACTGGGCGTGGCCCTTGGAGCGGCGCACGATGGCGTGAATGCGCGCCACCAGCTCGTCCTTATGGAACGGCTTGGTCAGGTAGTCGTCGGCGCCGAAGCCGAGACCCTTCACCTTGTCCTCGATGCTGCCCATACCGGACAGAACGAGAACTGGCGTCTTCACCTTGGCGACGCGCAGATTGCGCAACACCTCGTAGCCCGACATGTCGGGCAGGTTCAGATCGAGGAGGATGATGTCGTAATCATACAGCTTGCCGAGATCGATACCCTCCTCACCGAGGTCGGTGGTGTAGGTGTTGATGTTCTCGGACTTCAGCATCAACTCGATGCTCTGCGCGACGGTGACGTCGTCTTCGACCAACAGAACGCGCATGATGCAACCTCGATTTGAGACGCATCATGTCTCGTAAACGATACCGAATTGTTAACGGTTGAGTCGCTAGAATAGTTTATAGTGGTAGGCTGGGCGGCCCATTTGCGTTGTGTAATCATTGAGTGCGTCGGGTTCAGCACACCGTTGCTCAGTGCAGCTTTCCGCTATGTGATAAAACGCTATCGGCTCGTGAAAGCATTTGCTGCCCACGACGCAGTGGCGGTGTCATGGATCCTACCACTCCATCTCAGGAGTAGATTGCGGATACTTGGTGCAACCCCTCGGGTTCCCCCAGAGACGGAGGGCACCTGATGCCTCAAGCGCGTGAGCGAGCTACGAGGGTGACGCTGCTGGAAGTCGATGGCTTGCCGCCCGTTCTGGCAACTTTGCTGAGGCCCTGGACGAATGCAGTCGAGAACTGCTGCCTCGGGATGGGCGATCACGTCGCAGCGACGGCGGCCGACGCCTCGGCAAACATCCCGCGCTGGGTGGTCACGACGCCGGCTCTGAAGCACATGATCGCTCAGGCACATCTCGCTTCGGACGCCTTGGCGGGCGATCTCGATCGATCTCACACCCTCGCGGCGCCTGCGCGGACTGATGCGGTCGCTACGCTCACGAACCTGATCGCGTCCCTACGGAAAGCTGAACCCAACGCGATCACGGTATCGCTGAAGCTCGGCTGGTGAAGTGGGCTGGAACGTCATCGGACGCAGTCCGTTACCGGCCCAGCTTAGGAGGAGGCCGACGTGAAGCACATCGTCGCTGGAGGGTTGATCGCGGCAGGCTTGCTCACCGTCCCATCTGTGCCGGCAGTCGCGCAGAGCATCGACATCGGACCGGGGGGCGTGCGGATCGACCCGCGCAGTGCGCGCGAACGCGAAGACGATGCGATCCGCCGGGAAGAGCGTCGTGAGGAGTTCAGGGAAGAGCGGCGTGATGCGATCCGCCGCGAGGAGCGGCGGCGCGAGTTCGACGAGGATGGGCCACCCCGGCGGGATCGATACTGAAAACGGGTAGATGCTGGCGGCGGGGTGTAGCCCCGCCGGTTCGCTGTTGGTGGTCTGGCTGCAGCTACTCCGCCAGTCCGGACCACGCCGCGATCAGCATCGCTCTGCGTGCCATGGCGTAGTCTGGCGCCTCATCGACCAGGCGGAGGCGCAGGTCGTCCAGAGCTTCACCCCCACCAATCGCAAAGGCTTGCTCGCCGAAACGGCGCATAGCTCGGTTGAACGCGATTGCGGCAGGGCTGCCTGGATCCAAAGTCTCGCTACTTGCCAGCAAGGCCGACATGCAGGCTGCGATCGAGTGAAGAGCACCGTTCTGCAACAGTGCTGACGGTTCTCTATGCGGGCCAGTGCGAGACACAGCTTCGACTGCGATCAGATCCTCTGCGTTCTGAGCCATCACAGCATGGAATGCTACGATGCAACAATTGGGGCGATCATCGCGACATCGAGTTTGGTCATATGGCTGCTTCAGGACAGCCGAGCTAATGAGGAGGCCTGCGATGACGAAGTGGATTACTTCCGCCAACCGCCACGTCGATGCCGTCGTGACGGCTGCCATTGGGTTCAGTCTGTTCGTGCACGGGCAGTCCATGATCCTGCCTTCACACTTCGTGTGAATGACCACGAACAGGGGCGATGTCAAACCCTCCCGCTCGCAAGCCGCGCGCCGGTGGCACTCCACCGAACGATGCTGCAGCAGTTCGGGCGTTGGGAACTACCCTTCGTATTCCGAGCGTCTGTGATCCCGATCCGTCGGTCGGTCCGCTCGTTTCTTCGGCTTTGCCCCGCGGTGGATCAAGCGTGCGGCGGTAAGTACGGTCGCCAGCCAGCTTATCTCCAGAACGAAGACCATGAGGGCTGTGTCGATCAGAACTTCGCTGAATGAATGCCCGTTGACTGCGCCAGCCACCCCGGTCGCGAGCGCGATCATAGTGACGATGGGGATGAGCAGGTACCAGCTCAACAGCGTTCCGCAGGCAGCCCCTAACAGGGCGATCAGCAAATATGCCATCCAGCGCTACCCCCCTTCGCCAAGCTTCTTCGAGCGACAAAGTGCTAGGAGGGTACAACGGCAGCATGTGTTAAACGATGCTGTATTGATTGCGACAAAAGCGACGGTTCGTCACCTGACTGGGCACGCGGAAGGCTGCATTCAATTCAAAAGATCTTGGCCTGTGACGAAAATCATATGAGACTTACAGCAATCCAGTAGGCGATGGCGCTAACCAAAACGCCCCATATGACGCCGACGATGCAGAATGCGACGAGTCTACAAACCGGCATCGAGACGCCTCGAAAAACGACGTGTCTTCCGCTGTCCTCGTGCGGGAATTCGGAACTGAATATTCGACAGAGCAGACTGATTGCATGCAACATAGAGGGCATCACGCTTCGGAGCCTGCCTCTCATAACTTCATTGGGCCGTTTTCGTCCCCGTCGCAGTACGTAGCCAAAGATAATTCACAATTTCTGCAGGAACTTTCACCCCGCAAAAACACGTGTAGGTTGGTGCTACCCCTTGGGCGATGCTGGCCGCTCGGTATGCTGGGTGACCATTAGCTGATAGCAAGACCCGGATCTAAACTGTGTTGGCGTTTGCGTGCTCGACACGGCGCACCATGACCGGCCCGAGTCGCGGAGGGTCAGGCGCATGCAATTTCCTGCCGAGACGGTTCTACCCCCATCGCTCATGGTCGAGCTTATCGACCTGTTGGGCGACTTCCCGCCTGACCAGAACCGACGACAGGCCGAGGTACTTGGGATCCGCTTGGCGGATCTGGAACGCCGAGCACGCGCGCAGGAAGCGGCTCCAGAGACGGTGGCGGCAATCCAGGGGGCGCGCGTACTGCTGGGTCTTTCGGAGTTACCGCCCCTACCGCCATCGGATGCAGGCGCGTGATAGCCGACCTCGCACCGATCTCGGAACGCATGCGTGTCGAAACTCGCATGGTGCGCAGCTTCGAAGCCTATCCAGCCGACGCGTTCGCGCGCGAACGCCCGTTCTGGCGCGGACTTACAGAGCCGCGCCAGCCCACCGAGCGCACCTGCGCGCTCCACCCCGCCGACTGCTACGACCTGTGCGTCGGCTGGGCCAACGGACCCGCCTGCTTCAACCTCGCGCAGGCCTTCGAGCACCACTCGCTGGATACCCCTGACGAACTCGATCGTCAGCGCTTCCACGCGCTGGCCTGTGCGATGGGCTACCCGGCCGGCTGCACCAACCGCGCCGCGGGCATCCGGAACGGTCAGTATCGTGACGATCCCTTCCGCACCGTGCCGCTCGCGGACAAGCAGGCGTGCGAGTATCGCAGCTTCCTCATCGACTGCGACCGGCGCAGGGCGTGGGGCTGCGCCATGCTGGGGCAGGCCTACCGCAATGGCGAAGGGGTGGCGTCGCAACCGAAACGAGCGCGGGCAGCGTTCGAGGCCTCCTGGAGATCAGCCCGAAGTTCGCGGCCTGCGACTTCGCCAAGCAGCAGCTCGAGATGATGGACCACCCGCCGCCGCCCAATGCTGACGGCGCCGGATCAGGTGACGACTGATCTGGCGCTTACTGCGGCGGAGCTGAGGACTGCCGATCCAACGGGGCGGAGAGAAGTGACAGGGTCGGGCACGGCGATCCTCAGTCGGTACGGGAGAGGCGGGCGAAACTCGCAAGCCCGTGCCGGCGGTCGAAGGTGGTGCCCACCGATTTGGATGCGTTGCTCCGAAGAGCGCCCTGCCCGGATAGGGCCACTCAGTGCCACTGAGTGCCAGTCAAAGTACCACTGATGTGCCACAAGCTCAGGGGTATCACACCACACGCACTGAAGTTGGTTGCCTACCAGTCGCCACGCCTTGTGCCCTTAAACCGACGCCGATCGCAGCAACGTGGAGAAGGCTGAGGCAGCGCCGACATTGTCGGACGTTTGTCTCTGTTCGGCCGCCCTTCCGCTAAACGCCGGCGCGGGTGATCGCGTGTGCCAGGACGGTGAAGATCAAGCCACGAGCGAGAAAGGCCTCGATCCGGGGCAGATGCCGGAGCACCACCCGGTCGAACAGAACGGTGACGTCACCGCAGCTTTGATTGGCGGCGAAGTCCCCTGCCCATCCATCGAGTTCCGCCCGCACCATGAGGTGTCGGTTACCCGGTCGGAGTTATGCTCGAACGAAGACGATCATGACAATTGCCAGCATCTCACAACAAAGCCCGGCAAAAGGCAGCGCTGGGTGATGCTGGGAATTGAAGTCAAAAGCAGTGTGCACACCTGTGCATCTTCGGTGCGGGGCGGGAGCGAGCCTATCGCGAGGGGGAAGCCTCGCCGGTGTCCGGGTGGATATCACCATGCCGTAGGAGGACATCAGATACCGACGGAGCCGAACAGATCGAGCTGTCCGGTTGCGCGGTGGCCGCGTGCGGACGGGCGGAGGGCGAGGCGCTTGGATTTCGCCGGGGTGGCCGCCGGCAGATCGACGCCGGGTTTGCCGTAGAGCACAGCTCCGACGATGTGGCAGCCGTCGCCCCGGTGGAACACGTTCGCCGTGTAGGGCCCGGCGCGCAGGATCTCCTGCACCAGCGCCTCGTCGATGCTCAGGCCGGACAGGGCAGTCAGCAGGCAGGGCAGCCCCGCCGCCGCGATGGCGAACGATTGGAACTCGGCGGCGCGCTGCCGCCAGACCTGGCGCACGGCTCCGGCGCTGGTCTGCGCGAACGGGTTGGGCGCGGGCCGCGTCGCCCCATCGGCGACGAAGGCTGCGATCGCGTGCCGCTCGGCGATGTGCGCGGCGGCGAGCAGGGAAGCGGCGAGCTGGCGTTGGGTGATCGGCCTGTCAGTCATGTCGGACAGCTTCGTCCCCAGGAGTTCCTATGCTTTCGCTCGATAACCAGAAGGCGAGGGTTGGATAGAGCATGAAGGACACGCCGCCGCTCGGCCGTTCCGGGCGAGGATCTCACGCAACCTCAGCCTGACGTATCGCGGCCTGCACCCGCCGGATCGTGGCTCGGCTCGCCTTGAAATCGCGCGCGATCGCCGAGGCGCCTTGGCCCTCGCGCAGTCGCTGCTCGACCATACGACGTCGCTCCTCACTCAGGCTCGCGGGACGTCCGATGGCTTTACCCTCGGCGCGCGCGCGCGCCAGGCCTGCCTGGGTTCGTTCGATCAGCAGATCGCGCTCGAACTCGGCGACGGCGTTGATCACGCCCATGGTGAGCTTACCGGTCGAACTGGTGAGGTCGACGCCGCCGAGGGCGAGGCAGTGGACGCGCACGCCGATTTTGGCCAGCTGCGCGACCGTGCCCCCGACATCCATCGCGTTGCGGCCCAAGCGGTCGAGTTTGGTCACGACGAGGACGTCGCCGTCCTCGAGCCGATCGACGAACTTCGTGAACCCTCGTCGCTGTGACGTGGCGACGCTCCCCGACACCGTCTCGGTAATCACTCGCTTGGCCTCGACCTGAAAGCCGGCGGCGCGGATCTCCTCGCGCTGGTTATCTGTGGTCTGACCAAGGGTGGATACCCGGAGGTAGGCGAAGGTGCGAGGCATGGCCCAAATCTGATCGAAACCGATGGCCGAAACTAAATCGTGGCCGAAACCACCGCAAGCCTATGTTTCGGCCATATCGCTGAGGCATGGCCGAAACCGTTCGGTTCCGGCCATGCCTCCACGCCCGCAACGCACGCCGATTGCCCCAGATGTGACCATCATCGAGAGAATTGCCAGAACAGGATTTTATGGCATACGACTTGAGCCGGCCGAATATCCGATCGATGGTTGGGAAGGAAGTGATGTGTAGTCGCTCGTCCTCGGTTGACCGCGCTCGCCTGCGCTGATGGGATCATGATGTCATGAATGCGACGCTGTCCAAAATCGACGCCGGAGGTCGGCTGATCATTCCAGCCCAAGCGCGAAAAGCCCTCAGTCTGGAGTCTGGTGGGCCAGTCGTGCTGACCCTGGTGGACGGCGAGCTTCGGGTGCGCTCCGTCGCCTCGGCCATGGCCGAGCTACAGACCCAAGCTTCCTCCTTCCTGTCCGACGATGGTGCCTCGGTAAGCGCCTTCCTCACGTCACGACGTGCTGAAGCCGCCAAGGAGCAGGGAGGATCGATAGACACCCAAGATCAGGCGGTCGCGACCACGACGGAGTCCGATCGTGGCGCGTAGCGTTCTCGATGCCTCGGCGCTGCTCGCCTACCTGCGTCGGGAACCCGGTTGGGAACAGGTGCTACAGGCCTTCACCGGCACCGCCACGATGACGACGGTGAATTTTGGCGAGGTCGCCGGGTGGCTGGTCCGCAATGGTGCAGATGAGGCCGCCGTGAGAGCCTTGCGGAACGGCCTCGTGTTTCCCCTCACATCCGTGGACGACGATCTCGCCATCCGTGCTGCCCTGCTGGAGCCGCTGACCCGCTTAAAGGGGCTCGGGATCGGGGATCGGCTCTGCCTCGCGCTCGCCGCGCGCTCCGGCGCCGTCGCCCTCACCGCCGACACCGCCTGGCAAGACATCGCTGACGCTGCCGGCGTCGAGGTGCAGCTCATCCGTTGAGGTCAGGAGGGACCAACACAAGCAGCATTTACCCGACGCTCGAAGTGCCCGCCCAGCTAGGTGATACGGTGGTCTGTGGCGGAAACGTTTCCGCTCACGCGCGCGTTACCGCCTTTCATCGACACGGAGCCTCAGATGCGCCATCGCACTTTCGTCACAGCTATCCCATTGATGCTGTTCTCGGGCGCAGCTTTCGCCCAGGCGCCAGCGGCGGCTCCGACAGCGACGGCTCCAGGCGCGCCGGGTGTCGCCGCCCCTCAGCCGGGTTCGACCGGTTCTCCGGCAACCGTGACAGAGACTCCGACTGGTCGCCCCGCCGACACCATTACCAACAACTCAGCGGCTGGCGGCAACGCCGGTCAGCCCTTTCGGGCCGTGCCCCAAGGTGGCGCGGGCGGTGGCAACAAGTGACATGCTGAGCACAGCTCTGGAATGCACCTTGCTCTGCGGAGCACCCAGTTCGTTCCTGAGACCACGGACCACCTCAGCCCGCCCGGTTTACCGTGGCGGGCTTCTTCATGGCTGCACGTATGTCAGGGCGCGACCAGTTGGCAGGCCTGTTGCCTGTCGTTCGACATGGCTGTGTTCCATTTTGAATGCTCCATCCATCGCCGCTTCGCGAGTGGGCTTTCGGTCGCCACCGAGTAGATCGTGGCGCGAACGGATGACGATGTGATCGCGAAGGCTGATGCACGCTTCGCAGCCCTGATTGCCAATCGCGCGGGATGTGCGACCCTGAGGAACGACGCCGGGCAGATGATTTGGTCCGCGCGACGGCTCAATGTCACGGAAAGCAATATGGCCATGGCCGAGACGGACAAGCCATCGGGTGTGAGTGTGGTACCGCCGACGGTGCCGATCCCAAACGTCAACGTGCCAGACCCAACGACCGGCAGCGAGCCCGAAAGCAAGGACCCGGTCAAAGAGGCTGAGAGCAAGCCCAACGATCCGGATGAGGCGGCCAAGGATGGATTGGCCTGATCATCATGCGCCGCTCGATCGTGCTCACCGCTGCTTTGGGTGCCTTCGCCTACCTTCCTGCGGCCGGGCATGCGCAGAACATGTCGGACCCGCCTCGAAAGCCTGCAGCAGGCGCGGCAGCAGCCGGTGAGGAAGCGGCATCAGCCGTCGATCCAGCGGTGCTCGATCGCTACCGGCAGCGGGCGGACGTCCAGAAGCTCAGGGAAGGGCCGGAGCGGAAGGCGTTCATGGGGACCTGCGTCACGCCCGAGGATTGAGGGCGGCCAACCTGGAAATTCTTGCTCCCTATAAGAACCTACTCCCGCTGTGCCTCTTGAAAGCATTGGCTTACCCGATGTGGTCGACTACCGCCCGCGGATCCTAATGGCTTAGACAATCATCTTTCCTTTGTGGCCGCGACCCGGCCCAGGCTTTCGGTTGTGCTTCTTTGGAGGGGTCTCGCCCACGCGCACTGGTGTCTCACCTTCGCCCAGCACCGACATGACCACTGCACGGAAGTCGTTGCACAACCGCGGCTCTACGGCCTCGCAAGCGCGCGGGCAGACCCCACGCCAAGCGTCCCGGTCGACGCGCGCAGAGCGGTGTCGGTCGGACACGACGACGCTGAACGACAACCCGCAGTGCGGGCAACATACCGGCACGAAACGCATGACCAGCCCCGGATGGACCGAAAGAAACGCCCCGGAGGTGGCATCCGTCTATCAGGTCGTATTCAAAATGCGATCGATCACACAACTCGCGGCGGAGCGTCGGCGGTGAGCGGGCCCACTGGGCGCCAGACGTTACGGCGCAGGCCAAGCTGCTCAAGTCGGTCGAGCAGCCACCACTCGATCCGGGTGCGCCAGCGGGCGAGGCCCGTGAGCGACCAGACATCGAAGCCGGCGAGCGGCAGGAACGGGTTGTGCCGATCGTAGGCCCAGACCTCGATACGTACCGCCGGCCGCAGGGACGGTCCGCGGGCGTGGAAGCCCACCGTGTCGCCCACCACCAGCGTGTTGCCCGGAACCGCGAAGGCTACGGGATCAGCGTAGCCCATCCGCTTCAGCTCGGCGGGGCTCGCCCGGAACGAGCCGCGGCCGCTGAGCCGGTCGAGGCCGCTCGCCGCGTTGATGGCGGTGCGCCGCTCCCAGGCGAGCCGCCGCTTGGTCAGGCGGTGCGAGCCAGGCACGTAGGTGAACGGCCCCTCGTCGGCGGCGACATCGGTCAGGAACAACCACGCTTTCATAGTTGGGTGGAAGGTGTCGATGTGGAAGTTGGTCTGCGGGTCCGGTGGCGCGTCAGTGACGTGCGACAGGATCGTCTGCACGGTCAGGATCGGCTCGCAGTTGAAGCTCGACACGTAGCGCAGCAGGTTCTTCCACTCCGGCATCGCCAGGAGCTGGCGCACGGCCGGCATCCGCGTGAGCGTCGCCGGATCAAGGGGGATGCGACGGGTGACGGTATCACCCTGAATTTGCTCCCGACCCTGGGCGGTGATGCTGGTGACCTCGGCATAGACCCCTCGGTACAGGGTGGAAGGCATAAAGTCCGCACGCCTGATGAAGCCGTCTCGGGCGAAGTCGGTCCGGTCCTGGGGGTTTACCAGATAGGCGAGCTGGCGGCGGCGCAGACCCGCCATGGCGTGGGCCAGACGCACCCGCAGCGTATGCAGGCCGGCGCGGTTGAGGCGCTCGGAGCCGAGGATCGGGTTGTCGATGAAGGATTTAGCGCCGGAGGCGATCTGCGCCAGCCAAAGCGGCGACATGAGAGTGCTGCGAACGGTTTGAGCGATCGGCATTGTTGCAAGCCCTGCAATCTGATGGACCAGCCCTTCCATTGCCGGTCAACTTAAAGTCAGCAACCAAGCGGGGCGAAATCTAGACGGGACTCGCCAAAGCGGGGCGAAAAGAATTCACGAACAAGTTATGAGCAGGCAGTTCCTCCGCTCGTGCTGCATGCATGCGACGATCCTTCCATTGAGGAGGATAAGTCGCCCGGATCAAGGCGTATGGTTGCAAAAATCCACTCCCGGAATGTCCTTTGAAGGCGTTGGCCCGGCGGATGTAGCCCACCACCGTCCGCGGATCCCGGTGGCCCGACTGATCCATGATGCGGGCGAGACCCGTACATATGGGCCGATGTGGCAAGCTGGTAGCTACCAGCTACCAGCTACCAGCTATCAGTTTTCAGGTTTGCTTCGCTCTAACAGGTCGACAGCTCGTTCGAACGCTTCGCCAAGCCCCCAGCCATGTGCGTCTGCGACCCGGGTAAACGCCTCGATCGTCTCCGGCTTTAGTTTCAGGTTCAATTGAGCCGTGCGACCTGTCCGGCGGCGGCGCTGCTGCCGCGGCGTCGCCAGCGCCAGCGCCAGCTCGATCTTGGCAGGTTCCCGGCTACGGAAGCCGGTCGCTTCGGCTGCCTGCTTTGTCACTTCGAGGGCTGGCTTATCGTTCCGGGGCTTCGGTTTGGCCCAGGCTGAAGGATCGATGTCGTCGAGTTCGTCGCCGAAGCCGAGAGAGGCGCGTTCTTTGCCGGCCGTCACGCTGCAGACCTCGCGCTCGCTGCCTTGAGCTTCGAGACCACCTCCCCCGCGAACTCGCGAGCGTTCTGAATGGCCTTTTCGAGGTTACTCGTCTGAGTCGCGACTAGCCCCGACAGCGTGCCGCCGAAATCAAATAGGTCCCTGAAGGCAGCCCGCTCCACGATCGCCGTCTCGAACATCTCGATGCCACCAGCCTGCAACTGCTCCTGCACGTTGCGCAGAGCGCGAGAGGTCACGGCCGCGCCGGTCCGGGTGAGCAACACAGCGTGAGCGATCCGCCGCCTCGACAACTTCTCCGAGTTGCGGATGAGGCGGATCGTCTTTGCCGCGCCTTTGGCATCCATGCTCGATCCCTGCGTGGGAATTACCACCAAGTCAGCCATGCCGATAGTATTAGCTACCAACAAGCTAGCCGTGCCCTCCAGATCCACAATCACGAAGGCCGCTTCGCGTTCCGCGCTATCGATAGCGTCCACGATGCTCTCTTCCGTCACGTCGCTGATGATCGTGACGTTGTCGGGCTTCCCAGGAAGCCTCGCCCACTGGCTGATCCATCGCTCCGGGTCAGCGTCGATGATAGTGACGGAGGCACCCTTCACAGCCAATTCGGTCGCCAGAAGCAGCGCGCTGGTCGATTTGCCGGAGCCACCCTTCGGGTTGGCAAAGGCTATGACAGGCATGGTTCCTCCGATTTCGGATGCCGCACTCACCACGTCACGCGCAGCTTAACAGCTAGCTAACCGATATCGGCTGGTAGCCGCTAGCCACTCGATAGCTAGCCAGTAGCTCAGAAATACCAAGTAGCCTTCTAGTACCAGAGAGACAGTTGGTAGCTACCAGATAGCTAAAAGGTAGACCTGTGGTTTAGTTAGGCATTATGCTGCGCCTAGCACCCGGTGTACCTGCGCAGCCGACCATGCCCCGCCCCGAGCCGCCGGGATGCCTCGCTTGTTTAACGCAGCTGCAATCTGGCGCAGAGAGACAGCGCCCTCAGCCCTGGCGGCCGCGATCATCGGTGCGAGATCCAGGGCACGCTCCTCCGCTCGACATGCCTGCTGCGTCCGACCGCGTGCTTGGCCGGCTTCACGGTTCGACAGGTTCTCCGGCTTGCCCAACCTCACACCACGAGCCTTGGCCGCTGCCAGCGCTGCCTTCGTTCTGGCGGAGATCATTTTACGCTCGGCCTGGGCGACCACGGCCATGATGCCGACCACAAGCTCGTTCGCCTCGGGCATGTCGGCCGCTACGAACCGGACGCCGGCCTTCTGTAGGTTCAGGAGAAAGGCAGCGTCACGCGAAAGGCGATCGAGCTTGGCGATGACCAGCGTCGCCCCGTGCAGCCGGCAGAGCGCCAGAGCCTCGGATAGGCGAGGGCGGGCATCCCGTGATCCACTCTCGACTTCGACCAGTTCGGCCACATGACGCCAGGAGCCACCCGCCAGAAAGTCGGCGACGGCTCGTCGTTGCGCTTCCAGCCCGAGGCCGGATCGACCCTGCCGCTCCGTCGAGACACGCAAGTAGGAGACGAATGCCGTGTGAGCCATGCCGGATTTGCGGGGTGTCTCGTCCGAACGAATGGTCGTTTAACCGGATGAAACACCCGCCCGCGATGGCGCCAGAGATACACCGAGGCTTCCCCAAGCTCGGCCCCGAACCCATGTCAGGATTATCCGCCGCGGGCACGGTCGGGGTGAGCGAGGCCGGGCGAGCCGTGATATGGCCGCCCGGTTGCACCCTAACCGCTGCCAGGGCTTAGCCCGATCGCCGGCATTAGGTCTCGCTCAATCGCCGTCACGCTGCGGGAGGCGCTCTTCGAGGTGGGTTGCTGCGTCCGCATAAAGTTCGAAGCGACGCTGTAGGACCGCACGCTTCTCGGGCTTCCGCGCCTCCCCCATTTTCCCCTTCGCCTTGTCGGCCCGCTCGCGCATCTTCTTGGCCAGCTTCCCGAACGCCTCGTCGATCTTGGTGCTGACCTTCTCAGCCTCGGCCTTCACCGCGTCTTGGTGGTCTCTCAAGGCGCCGGGGAACGTGCTCTTATCGTCCTTGGCCATTGTCAGCCTCCATCGATCCGTGCGCCACTTTTAAGCTATGCACTGCGACGGTGCGATCACGGTTGCCCGGCGCCCCCGGCTGTGGCGATGGCTCGGTCGGCAACACCAGTTTGGAGTGTCCGCCGGTGCTTGCCGGACTCGTAGACGGCTGATTGTGCCGCGGGGGACGCCGGTGGACAGGGCAGGGGGCTCACCGTAGCTCCTCGCCATGGCCAAAGAGATACCGAGCGTCGCCGACCTAAGCCGCAAGTCCGAGGTGTCAGACGACGAGATTGAGGCCGCGACCGCCGCCTATCTCGCGGATGAGAACGCCAAGCCTTTCGCTTCAAAGTCCGGCCACACCATCGATGTCGCCAAGGCGATCGAGATGCACTCGCAGGCCAAGGCACTGCTTTCCAATGAGAAACCAAGCCTGGCCTGCGCCGCACGATGGTGAAGACCGCGGTGATCCTCGGCTTCCCGGTCCAGGGATGAGCGAGCAATCGGACCATGAGCAACTGCGTGAGCGTGTGGTGGTGCGCCTCGGCGGCTTCATCCAGGGCATCGGCATGATGGTCCCGCAGGCGCGGGAGATCGTCGAACGAGCCATTGCCGACGCCCCGCATGCCGACCCAAACGACATTGAGGCGAAGGCGCGCGCCCGGATGCTGATCGCGCTGGCCTAGGGCACGGATCGCCGGAACCGTCGTGGAAGTTCGTGGCCGGGGACATGTCTGCCCGTGTCCTCTGCGGACGGATGTCGATCACGCCAGCAAGTTCTGGATCAATTCGTGATGCATGCGGCTGAGCACGATCGTCCTGTCGATCTCGTTCAGGACGTGCTCAGCGTAGGCCCGCGCGGGCGAGCCCTGGGGGAGGCGTGACAGGACGCGCATTTGCTGACCGCGCCTCTCTTCAGCCTCCGCAAGCTGCCGCTCCGCCTGTAAGAGCGGGGCGTGCAGGAGCGCATCCGAACGAGAGACTATTGCAGTCATAGAAGCATCCTGAGTGCTGCCCCGCTGCCCGATCTTATCACGGGCTGGCGAGGCTCGATGCCGTTCCTCACGGCCGGGCCAAGTACGCGACGCGGCCGCGCGGTCCAGTTTGGGTACGAAGCCCCGTAGATGGCGCTACTTGATGGGATCTAGGATCTGAGCGCGTATCCAGGCCCATTCGGTCGTGGTCATGTTGAAGAGATCGTCCCGGTTCTCGTTCGTGAGATCAGCCCCGAACAGCTCGGACCCCTTCGCATTCTTGATGGTCTGATCGAGGTTCGCGACGACGGCTTTGACCTCGGATGCGTGTTCGGTGCTAAGGATCGCAAACAAGCGAACGGTCAGCTGCTCTAGGATCGTCACGCGAGCGCGTAAGCGGAGGGTGGTGTCATCCATCTGCCTGTCCTCGATCTCGGGCATCGCACAGGGGCAAGTGCGTTCTGGAGAACAGGAAGACGTGCCTTAAGTTCGTAAGCATCAAGAGACTTCCCGGTCTATCCCGCACTCGACACTGACGATGAGCGGCTTGATCGCTTGCATAGGAGGTCGGAGTGCAAAGCGCACGCCCCGGGCACTGAGGCGATAGCCGGCAAAAGGTCTGACATGGCGCCGCAGTACGGCCGAAAGGTTGCTGAACCGCAAAACGCCCGCTCGGCCCCGCCCCGATCTGTTCACGAGGCGGGGGAGCGTCCGATCTCACCAGCAGTAGGCCGATACGCAACGTGGCCCGCGCGTAGGATGAGGCCACCTGGTTAGCGGGCTGTGCGGGCATACCAGCATCGAGCGTCCCGCGCTGGGAACGGGTACGGAGAGGCAACCGGGCGAGCCGTGATGATATGGCCGCCCGGCGACTAAGCTCTAGCTAATCAGATCATGATTGAGGAAAATCCTGGGTGGGCGCACGTCAAGCTGGCGATAGCCGCCATACTTCTACTGTTCGCGTTCCTCATCGTCGTGGCGCGCGCGATCGCACATCTGTCGTAATCAGCACTCAGCGTGAACAGGGCTTCTCAACGGCTTGGCTCAAGCGCGCTATCCGACGCCATGGCCTAAGAGATCTTCAGCGTTGGCGAGCTGCGCCGGAAGTCCAAAGTGACAGCCTTCGAAATGCCTTAGGCCCGCTGCTGGGTGTTTGCGGTTGAAGCAGCGACTTTCGCGGATTGACCCAGACCCGATGGGCTTCCTCAATCCGGCCAATTTCCAATAGTACACATCATCGCCCAATCGACAATGGCCGTAATTAAATGGACCAGCGACGCGACAATGCTTGGCCTGCGCCGCACGATGGTGAAGACCGCCGTGATCATGGGCTTTCCAGTTCAGTGGTAAGTGGCCCCATGCTCTGTCGGCCGTTGGCGAGATCAGCCATCCTGATCCGGCCGACGATCATGGCAGCAGCCTTCGTCGCGTAGGGGTAGGCTGACTGCTCGCAGAAGAGTCCGTCTGCCGTTGACACAACCCAGCGGAAGCAGCCCGTATGGGTGGGGCAGGGCACTACGCTCACACGAACGGCCCGAGAGGTAAGGTACGTTACCGGGATCGGATGCTTACGAGCCATCTGCCGTCTACGAGGCGCAAGGCAATCAAGTTTCAGATCTAGTGGTGTGACTAGAGGCACACCAACGGAATGCCGATCAGCCAGGCAATCTCTACCCAGGCGCCTGAGCTGACCACGGGATGGCGGCGGTTAGCGCCATTCCCCTACATCAGCCTAGCCAGCAGGAGCGCGGACCTGATTGCCGCTCGCCGGCTTCCGCTTTTGGCCGTCGGTTCCTTGAGGGTGGCTGTCGCATGCCGATCCGCCTTCACGGCCGCTGTCAGATCCACAGCGTAGCCGGAGGCAATTTCGAACGCACCGACCTGCGGATTGGTGAGAAAAGCCTCGACCGCGGCATCAAGCTCGGCCTGCGTGATGACTTTCGCTTCCAGCAGCTGGCCGATGCGCTCCGACAGCTCAGTCTTTGACACGCGACACCTTGATCCGCCGGTAACCCGAGCCAACCGACCGGGCGACCATCGGTTTGTCGACTCATGTCCGCTTGGTGTCGAGACCCTTCAACGGAACGCCGGTTCGGAAGCGATTGTGTTTGCGACCCATGGCATCAAGCTCGGCGCCGACCGCGATCCTCACGAAGGGGCGAAGCTCCTCGCTGACGACGGGCAACAGCCGAGCGCGGAATTGCTCGTCGGGCTCAGGCGTGGCCATGCTTCAGCTACGCTCTTTCACTGCTGATCTCGGGCTCATCCCCGGTGACCAGGTCATCGGCGACGACACGCAGAGCGTGTTCCACCAAGGGTGGCCATTCCAAGCCCTGATCCTTCAAGAGACGGGCGGCACGCGTCAGGGCCGCAATCTGCTGATCGGGGATCTGGAGCCCCATGATCTGCGCGGAGATGATGCGATCAGCAACCGATATCGCGAGGCCGGCGACCTGCGCCAACTGCTTTGTCCTATCGGGATCGCTGCCCTCGATCACTTCAGATGGCCCTTCGCCTTCAGATGCTCGGCGGTACGATCCGGTAGCCTCATCACCTATCCCCTCCGCTTCCGAAACCGGATCCCGGCGGCGCTACCGTCCTTCAGGATGAACTGCAGGCTGGTCGAGCCGTGGTGATATGGCGGCCCGGCTGGGCACGAGCCAAGCCAATCAATGTGCGTCGGGAAGGCAAAAGGCGACGGGACCATGCCCGCCGCCTTCCGAGAATATCAGGCTAGGGTGTGCCGCTACGTCGGGCTTTACATACCCTGTTGCAGCTGTTGTGCCGCACGGTAGTGGTGCTCGTAGACCGGCAGCGCCTGCTGCGCGTAGGTGCGTAGAACCGGGCTCGGTCCCGACGCAGCGTAGGACCGCGTCATGGCAATCGCCTGCTGATGCGACTGCAGCTGCTGCTGGACGTACAAGCTGTCGAACGCTGGGCCTGCCGGGGTCGCCGAGAGGTCCGACAGCATCGCCTGCTGGGCTGGGCTCGGCGCGACAACGGTGGAACCGGTATCCACGACCTCACCCTGGCCGACATTGCTGCCGACCTGCGCACCGCGGGCGGCTCCAGTACCTGCCCCCTCCAACCCGCCGACTGGTCCGCCCGACAGAGTGCCGCCGACCACGCCGGCGGCGGCTCCAGTCGCTGCGCCAACCGTACCGCCAGCCACCGCGAGCGGCGCCGCGAGAATGCCACCCACCGGGCCTCCGGCGTCGGCTCCCTGTAACCGGTCGTAGTTTCGCTCACCGCCGACTAGGGCGGCATTGGCGGACCGATGATCGCGGATCGCCTCTTCCGCATAAGCACGTACCGCTGGGTTGCGGGTTTTCGAAAGTGCGATCTCAGCCGCCTGAATTTCGTAGGCGTTCGCCTCCAGGGAGCGGACGCGGAACTCTGTGAAGCCCTGGGCCAGCGCCGGCGCCGAAACGGACAGCACTAAGGCAGCTGCTACTGCATAGGATTTGAACATAGCCAACCTCGGGAAGCTCGATGTGCGGACCGCTCCGGGGGCGGTTGTTCGGCAGCGACGATACGCTTCCCGATCACGGTCACGGTTCGACGCTCCAACGGTGCATTCTGTGGTCGGTTCCTGGTTCAACTTGACCAGGCCCCTCCCGATTGAGGCGAACGCATTTGCCGAGGTCGAGAGCAAGCTGGCATAGCTTGGAACAGATTGCCTACTCTGAGGCTTGCCGCCGGCGATCACTACGATGTGCTGGCGTCGCCGAGGAGACGGTCGTGCGCTGTCGAGCCTTCATAGCCCTAGATGTTTGATCCCAGGGTTTGATGGTGCACTCTTCACGCTGGAGTGGAGGGACGCGCTATGGGCCAGGTTCTTCACGGCAGCGCCACAACGACGGAGGCGATCCGTCGAGCGATCCAGCATAG
>NZ_JBBXMX010000031.1:0-45417 GCF_038442355.1 Methylobacterium guangdongense | reverse complement strand
CAAGCGGAGCATGTACGGCCGCGCGAAGTTCGATCTTCTGCGCCAGCGGGTCCTCCATGCCGCCTGAGGTCAACCCGTAGAGCTTGGCCGTGCGGAGGCTCGCAAGCACCGAAAGTGCGGATGAACCAAAGTTGCACGCCGAAACACATCGCTACAGCCAGGAAGGCCAAGAACTGGAGGTCAGACAGGTCCATCCGCCATTCGTAGCAGCCTTCTGCCGCTACGCTTTCTTCGCGGCCGGTGGCACAGTGCCCTCATCATGCCCATCCGGCCCGAGCACCGCTTCTTCTATCCCATCGATTGGGCCCAACTCTCGGCCGTGATCCGGTTCGGGCGGGCGAAGGGCTGCTGCGAGGGCTGCGGGCGTCCGCATGGGCGGATGGTCTACCGCCTTGGCGATGGCCGCTGGTGAGACGCGGAGGAAGGCAGGTGGCGCGACGGCTGGGGTCGCCGTACCCGGATCGCGGCTGAAACCGACATCCTCGGCCGCGCCCGCAGGACCCGAATGGTGCTGGCCGCCGCCCATCGGGACCATGACACCTCGAACAACGCGGACGCCAATCTCGCGGCCTTCTGCCAGCGCTGCCATATGATCCACGACCGGCCGGAGCATCAGAGGCGGCGGTGGCGCACGCTGTTCCGGCGGAAGGCGCTCGGGGACCTGTTCGGCGGTCCCTACGCTTAATCGGCCAGCAGGGGCATGGATATCGGCCGTGATGGACGTAAGGCCTTGGCCCGAACGAACTCAATGCATTCACGTTGAACCGACGGATCTTCGATCTGCGCAAATATCTCCAGCAGATCCATCCGATCTTGCAGGGCTTGCGCTGCAGATCCGATCTGACATTTCGCGCTTGGATCGAAGAAGGCGTCCACTGGCACACCGAGTGCGTGGGCGACTCGCTGTAGGGTGTCGGAAGTTGCATCGCTAGCCATTGGTCCTCCATGGCTCATGCGAGCGCAGTTTGTAAGGGTTCTAAATCAGATGACTCGAACCCTCACGATAAATTGTAGCGCCCTCTTGATGCCAATTTGCAGTAGTGCAATTTGCCTAGGCGCACCCTAACTTGGATAGGGTTTCGCGTTGATTGACTCAACCTGTGGCAGGTGAGAAGCCGCGTGTCATTCCCCCTCACGACAGAGCTTGCACTGCAAGCAGCCGGCCTGATCGGCACATGGAACACAGACGTTCAAGCCGCACGATCCATCCTCGACGACGGCGCTGCCGCGCTGCTCGCTGGGGATGCTGGTTTAGCGGGACAACCGCTGCCCCTAGAGATCGCACTACAGCGCACGCACCAAGACGACCGCGACTGGGTGTTCGATCGCATCCGTCGGATGCGTCGCACCGGCGGTCCATTCTCTGCTGAGTTCCGGGTCCAGACGGCAACACGACGTGAAGTGGGTGCTCACGCTCGGGACCCTGGCTCCGGACGAGGCTGGAATGATGCGCGGCCAAGGCTGCTACATCGACACTACGAGCGCACATACCCAGCCATTCTGGCAGGGGGTTCCGGCTGAGGTGCAAGCTACTGCCCCTGAGAACGTCTTGGACCCGTTGAACGTCGCAAGCGACCGCTCCATCGAAGCGCACACGGCGATCGTTCAGATGGGTGACGCCACGATTCGACAAGCCTCAGAGACCGTACTGTGGTTGCTGGGCCGTGCGCTAGAGCGTTTTCGGTTTGCGCTGAATCGGATGGCTGGGGTTCACGCGGGGCTGTTGGGCTGATTCATTGCGCGCTCCAGATGAGGAGCAGAGCATGGGCCGACCCTACAGCCAGGATCTACGTGAGCGGGTCGTGGATGCGGCAGGCGCGACTTCGCGGCGGCAAGCGGCCAAGCGCTTCGGGGTGGGGGCTGCGACGGCGGTCCGCTGGATGACGGCACTGGCCACGACCGGGACGGTGGCGGCCCGACCGCAAGGGCGGGCACGCCGCTCCAAGCTCGATCCGCATGAGGCGTTCCTGCGCGGCCTGATCGCCGAGCGGGACGACATCACCCTTGAGGAGATGCGGGCCCGCCTGCGGGAGGACCATGCTCTCCCGGTCGGGCTGGGGACCCTGTGGAGTTTCCTCGACGCACGCGGCCTGACGTACAAAAAAAGACAGCCCACGCGACCGAGCAGGATCGCCCGGACGTGAAGGCTGCCCGCGAGGCGTGGTTCGAGGGCCAGCCCGACCTCGATCCCGGCCGCCTCGTGTTCCTCGACGAGACCTGGACGGCCACCAACATGGCCCGCATCCGCGGGCGCTCACCGCGCGGGGAGCGGCTGCGCTCACCCGTGCCGCACGGCCATTGGAAGACAACCACCCTGGTGGCGGGCCTGCGCCTGTCCGGGATCGCCGCGCCGTTCGTGCTGGACGGGCCGATCAACCGCGCCGTCTTCCAGGCCTACGTCGAGCGCGTGCTCGTGCCCGAACTCACCCCAGGCGACATCGTCGTGATGGACAACCTCGGCAGCCACAAAGGCCCGGCCGTGCGCGCGGCCATCGAAGCCGCCGGCGCGCAGTTGCTGTTCCTCCCGCCCTACTCCCCGGACTTCAACCCGATCGAGATGGCCTTCTCCAAGCTCAAGGCGCTGCTGCGCAAGGCCGCCGAGCGCACCGTCGAAGGGCTATGGGCGGCCATCGGACGGCTCATCGACACTGTCACGCCAGACGAGTGCGCCAACTTCTTCGCCGCGGCAGGATACGATCCAGATTAAACCGAAAACGCTCTAGCACAGCGCGAGCGTGTGCGCAGAGGCGAGTTCTTTCGGCCTCGATAGCCTGTGCGGAGGACGCGCCGGGAACGTTTGCGGCAGAGTTCATAGGCCTTGAATGCTGCATAGCGATGGCAGAAGCCATGCGGGCCACGACCTATCCCGGGCGGGCAACCGCTGCATGCCGTGCGGTGTTGCAAACGCCTCTGGCGCGTTGGGGTGAACAACGGGTGCTGTAGCAGCCGTGCGGAGCGAGGTCGCCGTTCCTGCTGACATGGACGCCGGTTAGCGCGCCTGCGCCAGCAAGCCTATTTATGGCTTCGGAATTGTTAATTACATGGAACAAAAGCCGCGCTTGATACCTATGGCACACGAGGCAAGAGCGGATTTATTTGATTATACTGACATGCGTTAGGAACCTAGGATTTCAAATCGGATAGACACTACAACAAATACAGTTTTTCAGGTTGTATCCGTGTCAATTTGCAATCTACGCGTTCAGTTTCTTCGCTGCGGTGCCACTGCGCTCGTGGTAGCAATAGCTGCGCTCGGGCCGGCTCAAGCCGGTCTATCCAGCGCCATCCGCATCGTGCTGCAGAAGGGCCGGCACTATGACCCGACCGATCTGTTCCTGCATCGGGGCGATACGATCACCCTCGTCAACGGAGACGACAACGCCGTGCATCATGCCTTCATTGAGGCCGACCGGTTCGCGTTCGACGCCGGCGATCAGGAGCCCGGCAAGCAGGTTACGCTGACGTTGAAGGAGCCGGGTGACTTCATCATTCAGTGCGGCATCCACCCGATGATGAAACTCACTCTTCACATCCAATAGACTGCTACCAACGGTTGTTCAGTAGAGTGACAAGGTTGTGATGAGTGCGTTCAATCGCCTCATCGCTCGCGTGACGCTCGTTTAACCAAAATTTGCTTTCCTTGCACCCGTGCCATCGCGGCACGTGGAGACGCCTGCGGTGCCGTTGTTCGACGCCAACCTGCGTGCCTTGATGGCGGCCATCGACAAGTCCAGGGCTCGGATCGAGTTCGCCCCCGATGGGACTGTTCTCGCCGCCAACGACCTGTTCCTTGGCCTAATGGGCTACAGCCTTGCAGAGGTGAAGGGGCAGCATCACACCTTGTTCGTCCCAGCTACCGAGCGCGACGGCGATGAGTACCGGGCGTTCTGGGCCGCCCTTTGTAGAGGCGAGGCGCAGACCCGCGAGTTCAAACGCATCGCTAAGGACGGCCGTACCGTCTGGATCCAGGCAACGTATAATCCCGTGCTGGACCGGGCCGGGCGCGTCGCGCGGATCGTCAAGCTCGCTACGGACGTCACGGCGCAGGTGTTGCGCAACATCGATCACGACGGACAGCTCGATGCCTTGCACCGATCGCAGGCGGTGATCGAGTTCGCCCTCGATGGCACCATCCTCATCGCCAACCAGAACTTCCTCGATGCCGTCGGCTATCGTTTGGATGAGGTGAAGGGCCGGCATCACGGGTTGTTCGTAGACGCCACCGAACGGGCGGGAACGGGGTATCGCGAGTTCTGGGCGCGGCTCGCGCGTGGAGAGTTCGCCTCGGGCGAGTACCGCCGCATCGCCAAGGGCGGTCGCGAGGTGTGGATCCAGGCGACCTACAACCCGATCCGTGATCGGGACGGTAAGCCTCTGAAGGTGGTGAAGTTTGCAACCGACATCACGGCCCAGAAGCTGCAGACCACCGATGCGATGGGTCAGCTCGCTGCGGTCAACCGATCACAGGCGGTGATCCACTTCGCCCCTGACGGAAAGGTGCTCGACGCCAACGAGAACTTCCTAAAGACAGTCGGCTATCGGATTGAGGAGATCCGCGGGCAACACCACGCCATGTTCGTCGAGCCCGGCTATGCGAAGACGCTGGAGTATGCAGCATTCTGGGACCGGCTGCGGGCGGGTGAGTTCGCCACCGGCATGTTCCAGCGCTTCGGCAAGGGCAATCGGAATGTCTGGATCCAGGCGAGCTACAATCCGATCTTCGACCCGAACGGCCGGCTGACCAAGATCGTCAAATACGCCACCGACGTCACTACCAACATGGAGGCCCGCTCGGTCGCCATAGCGGCGGCCGAGGAGACCATCGACAACGTCCAGGCGGTCACCGATGCGGCCGAGACCATGAACGCCGCTGCGCTGGAGATCTCGCGCAGCATGGCGCAGTCGAAGACCGTCGTCGACGACATCCACGGACGTGCCGGCGAAGCCAATGCCGCCACGGAACGCCTGCAGGCCGCCGCCAGCGCGATGGACGGAGTCGGCGCTGTGATTGCGGGCATCGCCCAGCAGATCAACCTGCTGGCCTTGAACGCGACGATCGAGGCGGCACGGGCCGGTGTGGCCGGCAAGGGCTTCGCAGTTGTCGCGACCGAGGTGAAGGAGCTGGCTGGTCAGGCGGCTGCGGCGACAGCCCGGATCAGCGGAGAGGTCGCCGGCATGCAAGCCGTGTCGTCCGAGGTGGCGGCCAACCTGACGACCATCACCGCGGCGATCGACACGATCAGCGCCCACGTCGACGGCGTCAGTGGTTCCATGGACGAGCAGACGCATGCGACGGGGGAAATCCTGACCAGCATGCGTCAGGCGGCCAGCGGTGTGTCGAGTATCAGCACGAGCCTGGACAACTGGACCGTGGGCATGGAGGAGCGGCGCAACGAGCGCCGGACCCGCGTCCTGTTGGCAGCAACCATCACTACCTCTGGCGGCGGCTCTATTGCGTGCTCCGTCCGCGACCTATCGGATGGCGGGGCGCGGCTGCATGTGCGCAGGCACGCTCAGGTTCCGGAGTGGTTCGACTTGACCCTCGATGGAGACGGACGTCGGTTCAGCTGCGAGGTCCGACACCGCTCCGACGCCAGCGTCAACGTGCAGTTTCGGTCATCGATGGCCGGCGTGGCACGCGTCGCATGATCGTAGAGAAGTGCGCCGGTGTTCAGTCCCCCTGCACGCCGGCGGCGGGTGGTCCGGCTGCAGCGCATGCTATCGAGGTGTGGATCTGAGCCAAGGGCCGGAACGCGCGCACGAGGTCGGCATCGAGGCGGCCCGCCATGCCTTCGAGAATGGTGTAGGCCCTCATCGCGTCCATAGGCGCCTTGTACGGTCGCCGTTCGATCAGCGCCGCGTGGATGTCGCAGATCGTCACCAGCCGAACCAGATCGGGGATCTCGGCCGCCCGCAGCTTGTCCGGATAGCCAGAGCCGTCGAGCATCTCGTGGTGCGAGCGCACGACCGATAGCAGGGTCGCGTCGAAGCCACCGCTGACGAGCATGGTATAGCCCTCGGCCGGGTGGGTGCGCATCACCGCCATCTCGGCGTCGTCGAGCTTGCCCGGCTTGTTCAGGATCGCGGTCGGGATCTTCGTTTTGCCGACGTCGTGCAGCAGGGCAGCTTTTGCGAGATGGTGCCGATCGGCGGCAGCCAAGCCGAGCACGCCCGAGAAAGCAGCGGCGAGGCCGGCGACGAGTAGGCAGTGCTGGTGTGTGACGTCATCGAAGCGCTGCACCGCCTGCACCCAATCGTTGATGTCCGTCTCCCGAATGGCCTGAACGATCAGCTCGGTACCGGTCTCGGCCACGGCTGGGGTGATCGCCTGGTCGGAGAAGAAGGCGTCTGTCAGGAAGCCTTTGGCGCGGTCTGCCTGCTTCCGGGCGGCGACCACGGTCGAACCGGCCTTGCCCATCGTTGTGAGCTTATCGGTGATGAGGCGGGCGGCTGAACTCGCGGAGAGCGTGTCGGTGGCGCCCAGGATTCGAGCTTGTGCCTCCGCCCGCGCGGCGTTGCGGTGTACGAGGAAAAGGTAAGGTACGCCCTTGCCACGAGCTGTATCCAAGATACGGCGCAACCGCACGAGGGCCTCGGAGTGCAGGCCCTCGACGTCGCTGATGATCAGGCTCGCGCCCGCGGCTGGCGCGACCCCACCGTAGAGGTCGTGGACACGCCACATGCCGCACTCGGCGAGGTCGCTCGCCAGGCGCCTGCCGCGATGAACGTCGTCGGTGATCAGCAGGTGCGCGCTCATCGGTCGCCGTCAGAGGATGACGCGCTCGTTGAAGGTCAGCGGGCCGAACGGCAGGCGGAACGCCACGCCGACACCTTCAGGAGTATGGCGCACCACGGTCGCGTAGCGCTTGCCCACCGTCACGGTCGCGCCGACCTGATGCCGCTTATCTATGATCAAGGCAGCCCCGGTCATGGACAGGTCGGCGACGAAGGCTTCGGCCGCACGAACCCCCTGAAGCTCGATCCTGACATCGCGGTGAACCGGCACGATCCGGGCGGCCTTGCGCTGATCCTCTCTGTCGCCGGCGCCGCGCAACCATTCCAGGCGTGCCTCGATCCGTGAGCGCCGCTCATGGCTGGCCACGACTTGAAAGACGAAACCGCCCGGCCGGCCGTGCAGAACGACGCCATCGAGCATCCCGAGATCGTCGAGATAGGAGCTTACGCGTGCCCCGCTTCCAGTGATGGGTCCCGCCGTGAGACGGCGCAGTTCGATGAAGTCGGTAGCGGATACGTCAGCAAGGCACTGAACGTCCTCCCCGCCAGACAGACAATATCTACCCTTGGTTGTAATTCCAAATCGATCCAGCACGGAAGTTGTCTCCGCTAGTTCGCATAACGGAGGGTAGCAATGATCTGGTTTACGGCCTGTCATAACCTCAGCGACACACGCATTGGTTGGTTTCACAGGCGTGTGATCGTAAGGGCCAGCTCAAACTGATCTTTAGGCGTCCGCTCTGCCGAACGCTCGCAGACCGTCACCGCATGGCCCGGCCCGTCCTACCGCCCGCGAGAATTCTCACAGGATCGCTTCGGTCAAAGTCGACCGCTGCCCCACGGCAGCCCGTCTTCGGTTCCGTGTCCACAACCTGCCTTTGTGGATTACCCTTATCCGTGGCCCGGCCCCGAACGGGTAGAGCGCGCTGGCCCCCAGGAGAAGATGTTCCGGAACGGACTGGCTGCCGCCATCATGGCGGCGCATCCGACCCCGCCGTGATCCTTGCCCGCCCGGCCCTGTCTCGATCTGCTCACGGGGCGGAGGAGCGTAGAACCTACTGGCGCTGCAACCAGTGGTCGGTGCATTTGTGAACGATGCACAAGCTCGCCCCCGGCAGCATCTCTCGCCTGCAAAACCTCTCAACGCTGGGGCCGCGCTTCTATCAGGTGTCTGTCTACATGCGACGGCTGGAGACCCTTGGGCTGGTCGCAGCCACTGGCCGATCGAATCCGGCGTCCGACAGCGTCGAGTATGAGATTACCGATGCGGGCCGTGTCGAACTCGAAGAGCGGTACGGATCATCCCCGCCAGCAATCAAAGACGATTGAGGCTCAACCTCGTCGCTGAGTGCTCAAGGGGTGGCGGAGCGTCTGCGGCAGAGCTGATACGCACCGCGGCTCAGGAACAGGATCCATGCAGTCGGTTATCGAGCGGTCGGCGAGCCGGCGTTGGAGACGTCCCGAACCGGGATCGTGTCTGATAAGCGCGGTCCAGAGGTGAGCATTAGGGAAGGCCGAGAATGAGCGAGGAGGACTGCGAGTTCGAACACTCCCCGCTATCCGGCCCTGTCACGCGGGATGGCGAGACGGTCGAGGTTGAGATTTATCGCGTTCCCGGTACGCCAGAATGCTGGCTCATGGAGGTGGTCCATCTCTCCGGCTGCACCCGATGGGACACCACCTTCGCTACCGATGCGGCTGCACGCGCCGCCTTTGACGCGATGGTCGACGCTGCTGGCATAGCAGCCTTCGTCGGCAATCGACCCAGGGCTTGGAACTGATCGCGAGATCGCGACACGAAAGAGCCCGCCGCGGCGAACCGGGCGGGCGAGGCAGGGAGGCGTCCCGAATGGCTTCCGGACGTCGGAGGCACTCTTCACGTCGGATGGTTAATGAAACGCTAGCGCGTCGCGATACGGTTGCAGTTCGATAAGCGTCGCGGCATCGGTGCGGCATGATCCGGTCCGAGCTCGTCACCCGCATCGCGGCGTAGAACCCGCACCTGTACGCGCGTGATGTCGAGCGGGTGGTGGATGCCATCCTCGACAGGATGACCGACGCCCTCGCGGATGGAGATCGGGTCGAACTGCGCGGGCTCGGCGCCTTCTCGTCGCGGGAGACGCGGGCACGGGTCAGCCGCAACCCGCGATCCGGCGTCGCCGTTCAAGTCCCCGAGAAGACGAACGTCCACTTCAAGCCGTCCAAGACGATGCACGCGCGACTCAACCGCGGAGGGATTGAGCTGGAGGATAAGGCGGATCGGCTGCTGAGCGTGTCTTAATTGCGAGTGCTGTTATGCCCAGGAATTGGGCATGCAACTGAATACAATATCTTAGGTTGGTTGCAGGAATGGGAGGATCGGCAGCTCGCGCCCGCGCCACGGGTACGTCGTCTGCTCGACGCAGCGTGATACGATGGCATCGTCCAAGTCCCCCTTTTGCCTGTTGGCCCGCAGGTTAGGAAGCGCCGCGCCCCTGCCAGTCGCGGCTGAACGCGCGATCCTCGGTTTACCGCTCATCATCCGGACGATCGAAGCCTCCCGGGATATCCTCTATGAAGGCGGTCCATCCGACCATTGCTGTGTGATCCTGGATGGCTGGACTTGCTGCTATCAGCTCCTGACGGACGGCCGGCGCCAGATCCTGTTGTTTCATGTGCCTGGCGATCTACCAGACCTGCAAGGCCTGCACCTGCCGTCGCCAGATTTTGGGATGGCTACGGTGACCCGCAGCATCGTCGCGTTCGTGCCGCACAGCGACCTGCGGACGTTGTCGGACCGATACCCTACCATCGCTCAGGCCTTCTGGCGGGAAGCCATCGTCACCGCGGCTACGCACCGGGCATGGATCGTCAGCCTTGGTCGGCGCGACGCGCGTCAGAAGCTCGCCCACCTCATCTGCGAGCTGTACCTGCGCCTCGAAGCTGTCGGTCTCACCGATGGCCGCAGCATGCCGATGCCGCTCCGGCAGACCGACTTCGCCGACGCGCTGGGTCTGACCTCAGTGCACGTAAACCGGACGCTGAGAAGCTTGCGCAGCCAGGGAATAGTCGACCTGTATGGCCGCCGATCGACAATCCTAGACTGGGAGGCCCTGCGTGCGGTTGCTGATTTCAACCCGAAGTATCTGCACCTCACTGACTAGGTCGTTCGCGTCCGCCTGATAGGCGCTCCGGTGGCCTTGAAGCGCCCGGATCGACTCGGGTGTCTCGTTCAGTGAACTCTTTTGCAGCGCCTGTGTTTAGCCCGGCATCGGCTTGGAGGTGCTGGTGGCCCGTTACTTCTTCGACGTAAGCAACGGCAGTGACGTCAGCGATGACGTAGGCCTCGATTTCGACGATGCGCATACCGCATCGCAGGAAGCGCTTCGGTCGCTCCCCGACATAGTGAAGGATCAGCCGCTCACGAAAATGGGCGAAAAGGTCAGCGTCACGATGCGGGACGACCACGGTGTCCCGGTCTATCGAGCCACCCTCACGATCGAAGGGGAGTGGCTGACAGGACAGCCGTAAGCCTTCATCTCTCGGGTAGCGTTCCCTGTGCCGGATGTCGGGGGGACGTTGAACCTTGCATGAGCGTTGCTACGACGACGAAGTCGTAGTCTCCTCCCCACTACCGCGATCGCCCTGCGATACCCCCCAAGGTCAATCAGGAGGGCGGGCGTGAATGCTCTTCGAGGTTCCTTGCAGGTCCTGGCAGGATCGCCCGCACCTCCCTGACGTGCTCGGGCTCGGGGATCCCTGGCAGCATGGCGGCTATCCGCTCGTACAGTGCTAGCCACCGCCGCATCAGGAACTTGAGCCCTGCCGGCAACTTTCGGCCCAAAGCCGCTAATCCGCACGGTTCGGTTTGGGTATGCCCATCTTTTCGAAGTGGACAAAAAACCTCCGCACCCGTTAGGGCCGGAGGCTGAGGACCAGTGTTTAGCACAACGCTCACCCGTCATCGGGCTCGCAGTGTCAAAATTGCATCAGAACCAACATTGATCAAGATCGGCGTGCCGATGCAGTCTGTGCCGCCGATGGCGCTCGCTTATGGGTATGCGGCCGAGAACCAGCGCTATCAGCCCGCTATGGATGGGCCCTTAGCGAACCGCCTTTTGCATCTGGTTTCGACCCAACCCGGTCGCCTAGACCGCCCACCGCGCTTCTCCAAAGCAGCCATCTCAGGCTTCGATTGTGGTCCCACAGCCACACAAGGCGCGTAACTTTTTCCAGGCGGAAACGATTGAGCCTAAGCGCAGTTTGCGTGCCCATGATTAAACCGCACAGCTTCGGGGACCGTTCGCCATTGACCGCCTCGGCGGTTTTGATGGCTCTCGGGATCGGCTACCTGAGTGCGGCGGTCGCGATGCTGCTGCTGTAGTCCTCGATGCGCTCGCCATGTCTTGAAGGTGGTCTGCATCGGACCTAGGACAGCGGCCGGACTACGACGATCGGCGCTTATACGAAGAGGCCGTCCGTCGACCAACTCAGCTTTAGCAGCAATAAGGCTAATAAGTCACCGCGCGAATGGAAACCTTCGGAACTGCGCAACGGATCAGTTCGATCATTACCTGTCGTTCGACTGATTGCGCGCAAGCATCAGTGCAAAGATCAAACCCGTGGAACGGCAGCGTTGCAAGGGCCTCGCTGCCTAACCCGTCTGAAACCAAGCGGCTAAACCGGTGCTTCCTAATCTGGCCACCCGGCCACTTTGAGTAACTGGACCTCTTTTGCGTGAGTATTTCGATCACAAAATTTTGAACCGAACGCAGCTCGATTGCCGTCGTCGATGCTCTACGCGTTTCCGTGAGGGCCATGTAGTTGCAATCTCAACGGTTTCTTCATTACCTCCGTTCATGCGGCATTGAGAGATCGCTTGTCATAGTCTTGCGATGATCTACGGTGCCTTTCAGTTGGCCGAGGACAATTCCCTCGGGTTCGTCCTTGCGGCCGTCGTCATCTGCCTCGTTGCTGGGTGGCTGATCGGCGCGTTGATGCGCCAGACCAGAGAGGCAAGTCCAGCTCACCGGTATCGTTGGTTGATGGGAACGGCGATTGTGGCCGGGCTCGGTGTCTAGACCACCCATTTCATCGCCATGCTGGGCTACCGCCCCGACATGATGTTGAGCTTTGCCGGTGGCACCACGGCATTCTCGGCGCTTGTCGCAATCCTGATCGTCGGCCTGCCGCTGGCGCTTGCTCCGCTGCTTCCGTCGTGGCGCGTTCGAGCTATAGCGGGAGCGGTCGCCGGTCTCGGTATCGCCGCCATGCACTACACTGGCATGGCGGCGATACAAGGATGCATGCAGAGCCACTCTATGCCCTTGAGCATCCTGGCTGTCTGCATCGGCGCCTGCGGCCTCGCGCTGGCCTGTGGTCTTCCGCCACGCTTGGCCAGCAATCGTATGATTTGCGCTCTCTTCACCTCAGCGGTTGGTGGAACCCATTTCGCCGGCATTGCTGGCATGACGCTGCAACACGTTGCTGGATACAATGGTCCTCCGCACGAGAATATCACGCTCAGCGTTTTCACGGCCATCGCCGCCGGCGTCCTGTTCCTTGGAGCTTTCCTGACAATTCTGACGGCACAACGCTTCGACGCGCAGGAGCTAGCCCATTCGACCGTGCTACGGACCGCTCTCGATAACATGTCGAACGGTCTGGTGTATCTCGATAACACCGACCGCGTTCGCCTGTACAATCGTTGCTATCTCGAGATCTATGGACTTCCACTCGACAGCAACTTGACTGGACTCAACTCGGACGAAATTATCGAAGTCGTCGGTGACCGCCATGGCTGGACTGCAACACGGCGTCAGCAGGCGCGCGTGCGTTTGAACGCGTGGCGCGACATCGAGAGGTTCACGCAGATCGACTACGTCCTCGATGACGGCCGCATCATGGAAGTCGAGATCCGCCCTACCATGGAAGGCGGAACGGTCATCACGTTCGATGACGTCACCGCGGACCGCGAAGCGCAGCGGCGGATCACGGAGCTCGCCTTCTGCGACCCTCTGACCAAGCTCCCTAATCGGCGTGCCCTGACCTCGCGGATGGAACACGACTTCTCCAGCCGGCGCTTCAAGCTGCTGTTGATCGACCTCGACCGGTTCAAGCAGGTGAACGACAGCTATGGCCACGCGACTGGCGACCAACTTCTGATCCAGGTCGCCGATCGGCTGAACGAGGTTGCCGGACCGGAGGGCTTCGTGGCGCGGCTCGGCGGCGACGAGATGGCCATCCTTGTCTACGGCGATCAGGAACAGGCCATTGCGGCCGCCAACCGGGTGATCGAAGCGCTCGCAACCCCGTTCCAGATCGATCAGGTCAGAATAACAATCGGTTGTAGCGTTGGGCTGTGCTGCACGGACGATGCGTGCGATGCGGGCGAGCTGATGCAGTTCTCCGATATCGCGCTCTACGAGTCGAAGCGTAAGGGGCGCGGCCGGATCAGTTGCTATACCCCTGGCATGCTGGAAACGGTCGCGGAACGGATCCAGCTCGAGACCGACATGCGCACCGCGATCGAGCGCGGCGAGATGCATCTGGCCTACCAACCGGTGATAGAGCTCACTGACGATCGGGTGATCGGCTACGAGGCGTTGATCCGCTGGACCCACCCGACGCTTGGAATGATCTCTCCGGCCAAGTTCATTCCGCTCGCGGAAGAGACTGGGCAGATCGTGGCGATCGGCGCTTGGGTCCTGCAGGAAGCCTGCCGGCAGGCAACACAGTTGCCGGGCAACCTCTACGTCGCGGTCAACGTCTCTCCCGTGCAGTTCCGCTCCCCTCTCTTGCTGTCTGACGTGACGCAGGCGCTAGCTCAAAGTGGGTTGTCCGCTCGACGCTTGGAAATCGAGTTGACTGAGACGGCGATCGTCGAGGACGGGCGGCAGATCGCCGACATGTTGACCGCGATCCGTCGCCTCGGCGTGACGGTAGCAATGGACGACTTCGGCACAGGTTATTCGTCGCTGGCGCATCTGCGCGATCTACCGCTCGACCGGATCAAGGTAGACCGCTCCTTTGTGGCGACCGCCGAGACGGACCGGCACTCGATGGCGGTGCTGGAGGGCATCACGCATATCGCCCGCACGATGAACGTCGCGATCCTGGCCGAGGGCGTGGAAACGGCATCGCAGCTACAACTCATGCGTCAGATCGGTTGCGACGCCGTCCAGGGTTATCTGGTCGGGCGCCCCGAGCGCCTGAAACAGATCGAAGCCCCGATGGCACTCTCAGCATAGCGCCAAAGTCGTCCGTATCCTTCTGAGAGCGCTGATCGCTGCCGGTCTGCGGATCAGCCGGCGAAAGCCGAATTTTGCAACCGCAAGTAGACGCTATGATCAGATCGAGTGAATGACGATAATCACAGATCACCCTAAGTTGATCCTAAATCTCTACCTAGCAAGCCAAGTCAGGCACGAATTTTAACGACTAAGCTTAGATAAACGTCATGCTTGGATAGGTGGCTTCGATCGCTGAGGCACAGGGTTCAGGCTTTCTCAATCTTCCCGTGCGGCCGCGTTACCGCCTGCTCAGGGCAGGCATTTTCGCGTTCGTCCGGGACGCCCCGCGTTCGGATCCGTTCATGCGCCTGACCCTCAAAGCATCACTCCTCGCCGCCTTCGGGCTTCTCACCCTCCTATCTGTCGGCCAAGGCATCCTCTCGATCACGACGCTGGCCGGCATCCGCGCCGATGTCACCGGTGTCGCTGAGAGCCGGCTGCCCTCCGTCGTGGCAATCACCAGCATCCGCGGTGCAGCCTCCGAAGTGCGGATCAAGCAGCTACGTGCCCTCGCCATGTCCGGCAGCTCCGAGCTGCGTGCCGAGAATATGGAACAGATCGACAAGGCGATCGACGCACTCTCCGTCGCGCGCAAGGCATACGAGCAGAGGATTGCTTCCACCGAAGAACGCGCCCTCTACGATACGTTCGGTGCCGCCTGGAACCGCTACGAGTCCATGGGTCGCGAGGCTATGCGCCTTGCGGAGACTGGCCAAGCCGCGGATGGTGCCCGGCTCATGAGCGCACCAGCCAACATCAACCTCTACAACGACGTGCGGGCCGTGCTGGCCAAGGATGTGGCCCTGATCGAACGCAGTGCCCACGCCGATGCCGACAGCGCCATGGCCGCCACGGCGTCCGCGACGATGATGGCCTATATCGCGATTGGGTTGAGCATGACAGCCGCAGTAGCAGCGGCCCTGTTCGTGCTGCTGCGCGTGTCCCGGCCGATCCAGGCCATGACAGGCACGATGACCGTTCTGGCCGCCGGCGATAGGGCCGCCGCGGTGCCTTATCGCGCCCGCCGGGACGAGGTCGGTGCCATGGCGGCGGCCGTGCAGGTGTTCAAGGACAACCTGATCCGCACGCAAGTGCTGGAAGCCGAGACGGCGCAGGCGCGCTTGGCCGCGGAGGAGCAGCGCAAGGCCGGGATGCGCCAGATGGCCGACAGCTTCGAGGCCACGGTCGGCGGCATCATCGGTGCCGTGTCGTCTTCGGCAACCGAGCTGCAGGCCACTGCCGGTGTGATGAGCGGCACAGCAGCCGAGACGGCCGCGCAGTCGACGGCCGTGGCCGCCGCCGCAGAGGAAGCCGCCAGCAACGTCAACACCGTCGCGGCGGCGGCCGAGGAGTTGGGCTCCTCGGTGCAGGAGATCGGTCGGCAGGTGGATGGCTCCGCGGCCATCGCGCAGCAAGCTGTGGCCGAGGCCGACCAAGCTGGCGCGCTGGTGCTTGAACTGAGCAGCACCGTCGAGCGGATTGGAGACGTGGTCGGGCTCATCTCGTCGATCGCCGGCCAGACCAATCTGCTGGCGCTCAATGCCACCATCGAGGCGGCGCGTGCCGGTGAGGCCGGCAAGGGCTTCGCCGTCGTGGCATCCGAGGTGAAGGAGCTGGCCGGCCAAACCGCCCGGGCGACCCGGGAGATCTCCGGGCAGATCGGGCGGATCCAGGCCTCGACCGGTCAGGCCGTAGCGGCGATTGGCGGCATCACGCAGCGGATCCGTGACATCAGCGCCACCGCCACTTCGATCGCTGCGGCCGTGGAGCAGCAGGGCGCGGCGACGCAGGAGATCGTGCGCAACGTCGCCCAGGCGGCGGCGGGCACCGGCGAGGTGACCGGCAACATCGCCGGCGTGGCGAGCGCTGCGGAGGACACCGGCGCGGCAGCGAGCCAAGTGCTCGGTGCGGCGTCCGAGCTGTCGCGCCAGTCCGAGCACCTGACGGCCGAGGTCGGGCGCTTCCTCGCCACCGTTCGCGCGGCCTGACACGAAGGCTCGACGGTCCGCTTCCGCCTTATCTTCGAACGGAAGCGGACAGGCAGGAAACCACCCAACCCAGCCGTTTTAGAGGCGTTCGCTGAGAAGCCTGGAACCGGCCGTAAGCGGAAGGGCTGCTTTGGAGGAGGTCCGCGGGAAAAGCGGACGGCCTCCTGCAGGCCCGAATTCGCCGGAGAGGCGGACGGCCGCCCGCCGACCCATGCGTGGCGCCCGGCTTACTCTCGGCGCTCCCTTGATGAAAAGTCGTTCCCTCAGCCGGTAGGAGTAAAGCGAGCGATGACATCGTAGAGCGAGCCGGGATGGATCATCCGCACCGAGGTGATCGGCTCCCCGTTACGCCACGTTCTCCGATCGAGGATCAAGCACGCCTCGTCGGCACGGATCTGAAGATCGGCCAGCGTTCGCTCATCCGCCTTGCTCGCGCCGATACGGTGCTCCGCCTCGGTCCAGGGGACATGGCTCACCAGCCAGACGTTGGGCGGCGTGACCGTGAAGTCCTGATGCTGTGCCTGGGGAACGGCGCGCAGGCTGATCAGGCGATCCTCGACGGCGAAGGGCCGTTCCTGGGAGAGGTGCAGGCATCGCAGGGCGAGGACAGGGGATCGTGCGGGAACGCCGAAACGCCTTAAATCGGCGCGGGTGGCGGTGCGCTGCTGCCGCTCCAGGAGCTGGTAGCCGTAGCGTTCGCCGCGACCCTCGACCTCGGCTTTCAGGTCGGGGATCTGCAGGACTGCGGATTGGATGGGTGGGCGCGACACGAATGTCCCGGCCCTCCTGCGCCGCTCGACCAAACCGGCGCTCGCGAGGCCGGAAATGACCTTGTTTACGGTCATGCGCGAGCAGCCATACAGGTCCATGAGTTCGTGCTCGAACGGCACCCGGTGACCCGGGGGCCATTCGCCCGACAGGATCCGGCTCTCGATATCGTTGCGGATGCGCTGGTACAGCGCGACCGGGGCTCCATCCGTACCCGGCTTGAGCGGCACGGTCATAGGGCGAGCAATCCTTCGAGGGTGCGGCGGAAGCGTGCGGCGATCACGGTGGCTCCGAGGTGAGAGCCGCCCTCGACGCGTTTCTTCCCTCGCACCCATACGCAGTCGATCACGCTCTGTCTCGCGCCGAAGATCCAGCTGTCGAGGATTGCGTCCTCGCGGCGGCCGATCAGAGCCGGATGATCCATATCGAGGCTCACGAGGTCGGCGGACGCGCCCAGCCGCATGCCGTCCATCCCTGCGCCGAGCGCTTGCCCTCCGCCGCACAGGGCCGCGTCGAAGAGCGCGCGCCCGGTCGAACCGTTCGTTGCCATGACATTGCGTCCGCGTCCGGCAAGGCGCTGCGTATATTCGAACTGCCGCAACTCACCGGCGGCGTCGATGAGGACGTTCGAATCGGAACCGATTCCGTAGTGTCCACCGGCGGACGCGAAGCTGGAGCCAGGGAAAATCCCATCGCCGAGGTTGGCTTCGGTGACGGGACAGAGTCCGACGACGGCTCCCCTCCGTGCGATGCCGGCGAGTTCTTCCGGGCTCGTGTGCGTCGCATGGATCAGGCACCACGCCGGATCGACCGGCGCATTGTCCAAGAGCCACTCCACGGGACGGCATCCACTCCAGGTGAGACACGCCTCGACTTCCGCGAGTTGCTCCGCGACGTGGATATGCACAGGCCCCCCCTGCGCCAGCGGTAGAATGTCCTGGAGCTCCCCGGGCGTCACCGCCCGAAGGGAGTGGGGCGCGATGCCGACGACCGCGCCCGCCCGATCGGCCAGGATCCGGCGGGAGGCGTCCACGAGACGGGCGAAGCTGTCGGGGTCGTTCGCAAACCTCCGCTGCCCGGCCGTCGGTGCATCCCCTCCGAATCCGGAATGGGCATAGAAGACTGGCAGAAGGGTCAGGCCGATTCCCGTTATCTCCGCCGCGGCGGCGATCCGCCCGGCAAGCTCGGCGATGTCGGAATACTCCATCCCTGCCGCGTCGTGGTGCAGGTAGTGGAACTCGCCCACGCGCGTGAAGCCCGCCTCCAGCATCTCGGCATAGGCCTGCGCGGCCACCGCCTCGACATCGTCGGCATCCATACGCCCGACGAACCGGTACATGACCTCGCGCCACGTCCAGAAACTGTCGCTGCCGGGCCCCCGGACCTCCGCCAGCCCGGACATGCCGCGCTGGAAGGCGTGGCTGTGCAGGTTGCTCATCCCCGGCAACCCAAGGCGGTGATGCTCGTCGCGGGTCTCCCGGACGGCTCCGGTGGCAAGCTCGGCGATGACGCCGTCGCGGACGGTGATCCTCACACCTGGAGCCCAGCCTTCCGGCAGGAGCGCCGCATCGAAGTACAGGGTCGTCATCGCAAGCATCCCGAGGGCTCGGCGAGAGCCCCTTTACAGCACCAGATCCGGCTAATATGTATAGACAAATGGAGTGGGCGCCAAGCGGTCGCGCCCGTCCAAATCACGATGTTCGACGGGGTAGTCCGACCCATGATGAAGGTCGATCGCGTCTGGCACGGGTGCCGCCTCGCCACACTGGCACCGATGCGCGAAGGCATCGGAACCGTGACGGATGGGCTCGTCGCCGAGGTGGGAGGGCGTATCGTTTATGCGGGGTCCGCCGCTGAGGTGCCGGCGCTCGAGCCCGCCGAGCGCATCGACTGCGAGGGACGATGGATCACGCCCGGCCTGATCGATTGCCACACTCATCTCGTCTACGGTGGAGACCGGGCTCGGGAGTTCGAGCAGCGTCTGGCGGGGGCGACCTATGAAGAGATCGCCTGGGGCGGCGGAGGCATCGTCTCCACCGTCGCGGCCACGCGGGCCGCGAGCGAGGACGATCTCGTGGCCGCCGCGCTGCCCCGGCTCGGGGCCCTGTTGGCCGAGGGCGTGACGACGGTCGAGGTGAAGTCCGGCTACGGTCTCGAACTCGAAGCCGAACGGCGCCAGCTCCGGGCCGCCCGTCGGCTCGGCACGCAGCGCCCTGTCGCGATCCGCACCACCTTCCTCGGCGCTCACGCAATCCCGCCGGAATGGCGCGGGGACGCCGATGGCTACATCGAGGCCGTCTGCCAAACCATGCTCCCCGCCCTCGCCGCGGAGGGACTGGCCGATGCGGTCGATGCGTTCTGCGAGGGGATCGCCTTCTCACCCGAGCAGACGGCGCGGGTCTTCGAGGCCGCGGCCGGTCTCGGCCTCCCGCTGAGGCTCCACGCTGATCAGCTCTCGAACCTCCACGGAGCGGCCCTCGCGGCGCGGTTCCGGGCGCTCACCGCCGATCACATCGAGTATGCCGACGAGGCAGGCGTCGCCGCCATGGCCGCAGCCGGCACCGTCGCGGTGCTCCTGCCGGGCGCCTTCTACTTCATCCGGGAGACGCAGGCTCCGCCGGTCGCGGCCTTGCGTGCGCACGGCGTGCCGATCGCGCTCGCGACCGACAGCAATCCCGGCACGTCGCCGCTGACCTCGCTGCTCCTGACGCTGAACATGGGCGCGACGCTGTTCCGGCTCACGGTCGACGAGTGCATCGCCGCCGTGAGCCGGGAGGCCGCGCGCGCGCTCGGGCAATTCCATGAGATCGGCAGCCTCGAGGCCGGGAAGCGCTGCGACCTCGCGATCTGGGACATCGAGCGGCCCGCCGAACTCGTCTACCGGATGGGTTTCAATCCGCTTCACGCCCGGGTCCATGCCGGTGTCCCGACGCCCGGAATTGGCAGGGGGTGGGCATGAGCGTGCGCGATCCGGCTTGGCTGACGGTCGTCGCTGGACAGGCTCCGTTGATCGTGAGCCTCCCGCATACCGGGACCGAGATCCCGGAGACCTTTCTCGACGGCCTCGTGTCGCCGTGGCTCGCCCGCAAGGACGCGGATTGGTGGATCGACCGCCTCTACGACTTCGCGGCCGGGCTGGGCGCCACCGTCGTCCGCACGGCGATCTCGCGGACGGTCATCGACGTGAACCGCGACCCTTCCGGGCAGTCGCTCTATCCAGGCCAGGCCACGACGGGCCTTTGCCCGACCGAGACCTTCGATGGCGAGCCCCTCTACCGCCCCGGCGCTGAGCCTGCGGCGGCGGACATCGCCGAGCGCCGCCGGATCTATTTCGATCCCTATCACGCTACCCTCGCGCCCGAGATCGCACGCCTGCGCCGGTATCATCCGGCGCTGGTGCTCTACGATTGCCACTCGATCCGCTCGGTCATCCCCCGCCTGTTCCCCGGTACGCTGCCGGTGTTCAACATCGGGACCGACGACGGCCGGAGTTGTGATCCCGGCCTCGCCGCACAGGTCGAGGCCCTGTGCGATGCCAGCGGGTCGAGCCGGGTCACCAACGGCCGGTTCAAGGGCGGCTACATCACGCGCGCCTACGGCCGCCCCGCCGAAGGCGTACACGCCGTCCAGATGGAACTGGCCTGCCGCGGCTACATGCATGAGCCTCCCGGGCCGGTCGATCCGGCCGAGTGGCCCGGCGCCTACGATTCCGCCCACACGTCCGGGACCCGCGCGACCCTGGTCCGGGTGCTGGAGGCGTGCCTTGCCTTTGCTCGCGACCGGACTTCCCGATGACCCGCATCGACAATGCCCGCGTGATCCGCAGCCCGCACGGGCGCGACCTGTCCGCCAAGTCCTGGCAGACGGAGGCGCCCCTGCGGATGCTGATGAACAACCTCGACCCGAACGTCGCCGAGCGACCGGGCGAACTGGTGGTCTACGGCGGCATCGGTCGCGCCGCGCGCGACTGGGAGAGCTTCGACCGCATCGTCGCCTCACTGCGGCGGCTGGAAGGCGACGAGACGTTGCTGGTCCAGTCGGGCAAGCCGGTAGGCGTCTTCCGCACCCATGCGGACGCGCCGCGGGTGCTGATCGCCAATTCCAACCTCGTGCCGCACTGGGCGACCTGGGAGCATTTCAACGCCCTCGATCGCAAGGGGCTGGCGATGTACGGGCAGATGACGGCCGGCTCCTGGATCTATATTGGCAGCCAGGGCATCGTTCAGGGCACCTACGAGACCTTCGCGGAGCTGAGGCGTCAGCACTACGGCGGCAGTCTCAAGGGCCGCTGGATCCTGACGGCGGGCCTCGGCGGCATGGGCGGGGCACAGCCGCTCGCCGCGACCATGGCCGGCGCCTCCTGCCTCGCTGTCGAGTGCCGCCCGTCGAGCATCGAGATGCGGTTGCGCACGCGTTACCTCGACCGGCAGGCCGCTGACCTCGACGAGGCGCTGGCGATGATCGACCGGGCGGGACGCGAGGGCAAACCCGTCTCGGTCGGCCTCCTCGGGAACGCCGCCGACATCTTCCCCGAACTCGTCCGGCGGGGCGTCCGTCCCGACGCCGTGACCGACCAGACCTCCGCGCACGATCCCGTCAACGGCTACCTGCCGCAAGGCTGGACCAACGACGAGTGGGAGAGCCGCCGGGAAACCGACCCCCGCGCCGTGGAGCGGGCCGCCCGCGCCTCGATGGCGACCCATGTGCGCGCCATGCTGGATTTCCACCGCATGGGCATCCCCGTGGTCGATTACGGCAACAACATCCGGCAGGTCGCCCTCGAGGAAGGCGTCGCGGACGCCTTCGATTTTCCGGGCTTCGTGCCGGCCTACATCCGGCCGCTGTTCTGCCGGGGGATCGGGCCGTTCCGCTGGGCGGCCCTGTCCGGCGATCCCGAGGACATCTACCGCACCGATGCCAAGGTGAAGGAGCTCCTGCCCGACGATGCCAACCTCCACCACTGGCTGGACATGGCCCGCGAGCGGATCAGCTTCCAGGGCCTTCCGGCTCGGATCTGCTGGGTCGGGCTCGGCGACCGCCATCGCCTTGGCCTCGCCTTCAACGCGATGGTGGCGAGCGGCGAGCTGAAGGCGCCGGTGGTGATCGGCCGCGACCACCTCGATTCCGGTTCGGTCGCCTCACCCAATCGCGAGACCGAGGCGATGCGCGACGGGTCCGATGCCGTCTCGGACTGGCCCCTGCTCAACGCGTTGCTCAACTGCGCGAGCGGCGCGACCTGGGTCTCCCTCCATCACGGCGGAGGCGTCGGAATGGGCTTCTCGCAGCATTCCGGCATGGTCGTCGTCTGCGATGGAACTCCCGAGGCCGCCGCCCGGGTCGGCCGGGTTTTGTGGAACGATCCGGCCACCGGAGTGATGCGCCACGCCGATGCCGGCTACGACGATGCCATCGCCTGCGCGCGCCGGCACGGGCTCGATCTTCCGAGCCTCGCATGAGCGGTCGCGGCCCGGACATCCTCCGCGCCGCGTCCCTTCCGGCGGTGCCGTGGAAGAACGGCGGCGGCGTCACGACCGAGATCGCCCGCCATCCCCGCGGCGATGCCTCACTGGATTTCGCGTGGCGCATCAGCGTGGCGCGCATCGCGTGCGATGGGCCCTTCTCGGCCTACCCGGACATCGACCGGACGCTCGCCGTCGTCTCCGGGCAAGGATTGTCGCTCGAGATCGAGGGCGCCCAACCGGTAATCCTGTCGGCTGCCTCGGCGCCTCTCGCCTTCCCCGGGGAGCGTCCGGTCCATGCCCGCCTGAGCGCCGGACCCGTCGATGCCCTCAACGTGATGACGCGGCGCGACTTGATCCGGCACGCCGTTCTGCCGGTGACGCAGCCGATCGCGCATCCGTTGCCCACCAATGTCGTCGCGGCGGTTCTGGTCGCGCCGGTCGGCTTCGTGGCTGTCGACGGACCGGATGGCGGGACGGGCATCGGGCTCGGGCCCGGCGATGCCGCCGTCTTCGACCCGGCCGCGGACCGCTTACTCGGGATCCGGCCACTCGGAGGGTCGCATGCGTGGCTTGTCTCCATGCACCGACCGACCGGTCAGCCTGGCGCCGGGTAGCCCGCCGCGCACGCCTCGTCGTCCCAGCGGCTCAGCATGTCGTAGGCGCTGGCATCGACCGGCGCGAAGCCGAGGAGGCAGAGCCGGTCACGCAGGTCGACGGAGTCCGGGGCCTCGCCGAAGGCGAGGAGCGAAGCCCGCAAGGCCGCAACGACCGCCGGGGGCGTGGCAGGGCTCGCCACGAGGAACGGGATCGGCGCGGGCTGTGTGCTCGCCACGACGCGAAGCAGTCTGGCGAGCTCAGGCTCGTGTCGCAGCATAAGGTCGAACGCATAGCTGTCGAGGGGGCCGACATCGATGGTGCCGGACAGGAGCGCCTCGATCACCCGGCGCGGCGTCACGAGCGGCCCGATGCTCGCGCCATACAGGGCCGGTCGCTCCGGCGTGCGGTACGCCAGGAGGTGATAGCGCGTGGCGTTTAAGCCGGAATGCGAATCCTCGACGGTGTAGCCGAGCCGCCGGCCGAACGTGTCTTCCAGGGTGTGGAACGCGGAGTTGCTCGCCACGACGAAGCGAGTGGCATAGCGCGGCTCGCCCGGGGCCGGGCCGGCGGTCGGGACGGGGGCCGCGACCGGGATGGGGCGGCGATGCGCCCGAGCGAATGGAAACCCGCACATGAAGGCACAGGCAAGATCCGCCCGGGTCCACAAATCCCGCAGCGGCGCCGGATAGGCATGCGCAATGACGGAGAGGCTGACGCCGCTCCTCCGTGACAGCCACGCGAACAGGTCGGCCCAGGCCGCCCGTGCCTCAGTGTTGACGCCATACATCCGGGCATTGGCGACGAGGGCCATCGGCGGCCTCACCGAGGCCCGTCAGGCGAAGCGAAGGCGCTGGCCAATTCCCAGGCGCTCCGCCTTCTCCAGCATGGCGTGGCCCAGGGCGATGTCGGAGAGCGACAGCCCACGATGCCAGAACAGGTTGGTCTCGTCCTCGCTCTCGCGTCCGGGCTTGAGCCCGGCTACGATCTGACCGAGTTCGGCATGGAGCGTCGTCTCCGAAAGCCGGCCGGTCTCGACATGGGCGCGCAGGCTTCCGAACTTGCCTCCTTTGCACTGCCCCCAATCGTCCACGACCAGCTTGGTCATGATGTCCGTGAGCGACAGCTCGACCGCGCTCATCGTGCCGTAGGGGACGACCAAGGCACCAGGCTTGATCCAGGAGGTCTTCAGCATGGGCTCCGGCGCATTGAGCCGCGACGCCTCGACGACGATGTCGGCACCCTCGACGCAGGATTGCCAATCCTCCGTCGCCCGTACCGGCTTGCCGAGGTCCCTGGAGAGGCGCTCGGCGAAGGCGTTCCGGCTCTCGGGACGGCGGGAATGGACGCGGATCTCATCGAAGCCGAATAGCCGATCGAGCAGGCGCACGTTCCAGTAGGCCGTCCCCCGCGCGCCGACATGCCCGAGGATCTTCGAGCCCTTCCGGGCGAGGTGCTTGGCGCCGATCGCGGTGACGGCGCCGGTGCGCATGTCGGTGATGCCGCTGGCGTCGAGGATCGCCTTGGGCACTCCGGTGCGCGGATCGAACAGCGCCAGGATGGCGAGTTCGGAGGGCAGGCCGCTCTTGTAATTGTCCACGAAGTCGCCGACGACCTTCACCCCGGCCGAGTCGATCGGCTCCCGGATCGCCCCCCGGAGCACGTTGAAGTGCCCATTGGCGACACCCGGTTCGAGATGCACACGCGGCTCGATGACCGTCTCCCCGCGGCCCTGGCTCGCCAGGGCGCCCTCGACCGCCCGCAGGATCTCGTCGTCGGTGATCGCCAGCGCCTCGATGTCCAGACGATTGAGGTAGGCGATGTAGATGGGTTGCACGGTGGGGCCTCCCGCTTCGACCTCGGCCTAAGGCCGGATGGCGCCTAGCCCGCACACAATATGTCTATACATTATTGTCGCGGTCGGGGCTGTCAACCGGCGGACGTCGTGCAAGCTGAGCTTTTCACGCCTTGCCCATGGGGTGGTCACGTCCTGCCTATGATCTCGGCTTGCTTGCATCGTCCGTTAATATGTATAGACATAGTCGCACTTTTCCCGAGGCTCGAGCCCGGAGTCCGCATTCTTGGACGACGCTGCCCTGACCTTCGCCGAGATCCGGCAGGAATTCCCCGGGCCGAATGCGGAGCCGCCGACCCGCGTCCTCGACGGGATCAGCTTCGATGTCGGTCGGGGAGAGTTCATTGCGGTGATCGGGCCGAGCGGCTGCGGCAAGAGCACGTTGCTCCAGATGGCGGCGGGCCTGCTCGCGCCGACCGGGGGGACGGTGCGGCATCGCGGGCGGCCCGTCGTCGGCGTGAACCGCGAAGTCGGCTTCGTGCCGCAGCAGGCACAGCTCTTCCCGTGGAAGACGCTGTCCGAGAACGTCGAGCTGCCTCTTCTCCTGCGGGGCGTGCCCGATGCCGAACGGCGGAGCCGCGTCGCCGATGCCCTCCGGGCCGTGGGTCTCGATGGATTTGAGAGACACTACCCCAACCAGCTTTCCGGCGGGATGCAGAAGCGCGGTTCGATCGCCCGGACTTTGATCTACAAGCCGGACGTCATCCTGATGGATGAGCCGTTCGGGGCCCTGGATGCCCAGACCCGGATGGTCATGCAATCCGACCTGCAGGCGCTGTCCCGCGAGGCGGCTGCCACGGTCGTCTTCATCACCCACGACATCACCGAGGCGGTCGTCCTCGCCGACAGAGTCGTCGTGCTGAGCCAGCGCCCCTCAAGGGTCCTCGCCGATATCGCGGTCACCCTCCCGCGCCCGCGCGACGTCTTCGAGCCGTTCCGCAATCCCGGCTTCGAGGCCGCGTACGAGGCGGTGTGGTCGCGCTTTCGCACTCAGATCGCCATCGGCCACCGGATGCATTGAGGCCGGGAGCCCGCCGCCATGACAGACGCCGCCTCTCCGACCCGGACAGCAATCACGCCGACCGCGGACGCGCCCTCACGCGCCACCCGCCGCACACACCGGGCATGGGCCGAGCGGCTGATCCCCCTGCTGCCGGACCTCGCGCTGCTGGCCTTCTGGCAATGGGCCTCGGGCCGCCTCGTGCGCGAGATCTACGTCAGCAAGCCGACGGCCGTGGTGGCCCGCCTGTACGAGTTGTTCGCCTCGGGCGAGATCTATTCGCATCTCTGGACGACCGCCCAGGAACTCGTCCTGGGCTACACGATCGGCGTCGCGGGTGGCGTCGTGGCCGGCTACGCCCTCGGGCGCTCGCCGCGGCTCGCCCGCGTGTTCGAACCCTACGTGATGGCGTTCTACGGCATTCCGAAGATCGCGCTGGCGCCGCTGTTCATCATCTGGTTCGGGATCGGCATGGGCTCGAAGATCGCGCTGGCGGCGATCATGGTGTTCTTCCTGGTCTTTTACAACGTCTACACGGGTGTGCGCGGCGTCGACCGGGAGCTCGTCAACTTGACCCTGGTCATGGGGGCGAACCAGCGTCAGCTCACACGCCACGTCTACCTGCCGGCGGCAGCGCCTTTCGTGATGCTGGGGATGCGGTTGGCGATCCCCTACAGCGTCATCGGGGTCATCGTCGGCGAGTTCACTTCGGCCACGCAGGGCCTCGGCCTCTTCATCCACGAAGCCTCCTCGACCTACGACCCGGCCGGAGTCTTCGCGGGGATCGCGATCCTGCTGGTGTTCGTCGTCGGGGCCGGGATCCTGGCCGGCCGGCTCGAACGCCGTCTCCTTCGCTGGCGCACGCTGTCCGGCGTGGGTCCGAGCGAGATCTGAGTCCATCCGCCAGCACACCTACACAGGGAGCATTCGATGCGCAGCCTCGGGGACGGAATGCGGGCTCTGATCGTGGGCGCGGTGCTCCTGCTGCCGCTGCCGCAAGCGGCCCACGCGGAGGAGACGGTGCGCATCGGCCTCGGCGCCCCGGTGCTGAGCTACCTGCCGATCTGGGCTGCGCGGGCCCTCGACAGCTTCAAGGCACAGGGGCTGACGGCCAGCGTCGCGTCCCTGCCCGGGGGCGACGCCTCGGCCCTGGCCGCCCTCGATGCCGGCGATATCGACCTCGCGGCGGTCGGCACCGATGCGGTCCTCCGCGCCGTGGCCAAGGGCCAGCCCTTCGAGATGGTCGACACGTTGATGTCGAAGGTCACGCTCCAGCTCGTGGCGTCTCCGGCCTTCCTGAAGCGGGCGGGCGTCACTGCCGGCGATCCCCTCCCGAAGAGGCTCGCGGCGCTGAAGGACGCGACGATCGGCGTGACGTCCCTCGCCGGCGTGCAGGAGAACGCCGCCCGCTGGCTGGCAGCTAAGGGCGGCCTCGATCCGAAGACGGGCATCAAGGTGGCTCAGGTCGGCAGCCCGACCGCGGTGCAGGCCGCCCTCGACGTCGGACGGATCGACGCCTTCGTCCTCTCGCCGCCGGAAGGATACAATGCCGAGAAGGCAGGAACGGGCGTGGTGCTCGTGTCGCTGGGCGACGAGTTTCCTCTCCTCGCCCAGCAACCGTACCTCGTCTTGGTGGCCAAGAAGCCGATCGAGGCCGGAAAGGCCGGACTGATCACGAAGACGGTGCGCGCCATGCAGGAGGCGAGCGCGGCCGTGACGGCGAAACCCGACGAGACCGCGGCCGAAATCCAGAGGCGCTTCTTCGCCAAGGCGAGCCCGGATGCCATCGCATCCGCGGTGAAGGTGATGGCAAGCGGTGTCGCTGAGAACGGCCGCTTGGATGCCAGCAGCGTCGGCAATGCATTGACTTTCGCTAAAGAGGTTGGTGCCCCCTATGGCAACGGTGTCGACGCGAAGGCGTCCGAAAACGACCTTTGGACGAACCAGTTCGTCGAAGAAGCCCAGGAACCATAGTCGGCCCCCACGAACGAGAGAGGTTCGTCGGCCCGAGCGCTCCCTTGAGACGTTTTTCCGGCCGACCGACCGAAGGCGAAAAGACGACACGACTTTGAGGGTGCAGCGGACTGTATTCGCTGCGCATGTGTCTGCTTACGGGACATCACGGTGGTTGTCCTAATGAGCGCGTCGGACGCCAAGCTGAACGGCCGGTTTTGTACACGCTGAACCTTCGGCATGATTCAGTCTGACGGAAAGCAGAATGACCGCTGCTTTGGATTAGACCGCTCAAAAGAGCGGACGGCCTTCTTTCGACCCGACTCGGTCGTTTCGGCCCCGAGGATCGATGCCTGAAAGCAGACACCTCAAGCTATCGCGTGAGGGCCATCCTATTTGATTTTTGAACGCTCTCGGTCGGTAGGGTTCAGGTGCTTTGTGTAGAAAGCTCCCAGCCTATGCGTGAGGTAACGCCGTGAAAGCTCTCACTCTGTTCGTGATCGGTGCCATCATGGCTCAGCCAATCACCGCACAGGCCATGGGCAATCCAGCATCCGTCTTCTGCGGGACCATGGATGGACAATTGGTGACCGCGAAGCTTCCCGATGGTGGTGAGATCGGCCTCTGCTACCTCCCCGGCAAGAAGATCGTGGAGGAGTGGACTTTGTATCGGATGCTCCAAGGGGTGAAGCCAGCGCCTGGCAACAACCCGTTCCGATAGAACATCTCTTTTCCGCCCATAGGCACCAGCTAGCATGGTTCGGTTCGGGTATACCTAGATCAGGCCGCCCATAGCGGCGTCCAGATACCCACCATGTCTGTCTCCATCGCGCAGACCCGAAGGCGGTCAGTCGAACGGCGAACCTCCACGATGTGCGGTGCACCCGTGACCCAGGGCACCGTCAGCCCGAGGTCGAAGCCGACCCGACCAAATCCTATGCCGGACTCGGCGAGGTCCGCGCGGTACTCGCTCGCTACGGTGAACGCGACTACAGTCCCGTCCACCAACACATCCAAGCAAACTGGAATATTGGGCTGTGCGGCGTCGTGCGCCCAGCCGGCCACGTACAACGTGCCATCCGTATCGACCACGCATCGATCCAGCCACGCCCGCACGGGTCCAAGGTTGGCGGCCCCGTTCAACGAGGCCGCGCGGAGGGCCAAGCGCCCACGGAGTGCAGCCAATTCAGAGCCAAGTTCGACGCGCGAAGCGTAGGGCTTTGGGGTCGTGCCCGCGTCGAGGGACTGCACCCCATCGAAGCCAGCCCGCACGCCCGGAGCAGCCAGGAAGCTCTCCGCCGGGGCGTTCTCGGCTAGCAGAAGATCATGGCTGTCTAGCTCGACGTGCCAATAGGTAAGGTCCGCTACTGCCTCGCCGCGGGTGATCGAGGTGCCGTTGACGAGGTGGCCGGCGGCGACGAGCAAGCCATCGATCCAGAGGCAATGATCAGGGGAGACGAGTAGGTCGCGGGCAGGCACACCGTCGGCCAGCGCGTCAGTCCTGATCCGCACCGGGCGGTCAGCCTGCGGGGCGGTGAGGCCAGGGTAGGACCGGGAGCCGATCCAGCGGATGGGGCGGGGCTTACCGGATGCAGTGAGTGCTAAGTCACCCACGGACAGGTGCTCCACCGGCACATCCTGGATCGTCAGCCCGCGCAGGACGCGGATGCATGTGCCAGCGGCGTAACAGGGAGGAGAGGCCGAGCCCATGGTGTAAGATGCAGACGTGATAGTGTAATTTTGGTTTGAGCTCGGCTGGCCGAGGAGTGAGTAGCCCCCACCATTAGCTCGAACAAGTGGATACTGCGTTCCATTGTTGTCATAATAACCTATGTATGTTGCGGCCTCGCTAACATTCGGCTGCCTTGCGCTGTCAAAATAGAATGCAACGCCATCGCCGACGTTTATATTACCGTTTGTACTACCATTAGCTAATATATAAGAGCGATCGGCAGCTTGCGAGCCGTAAGCTCCGCCATCTACACTTGTGTAGGTAGGTGCCGTATATGGGCCAGCGCTGTAGCCAGTGAAAGTTGCAGAGACTACAGCCATTACAAGCTCCCGGCTTATTCAAAAAAATGCCATATCAGTGAGACCGCATTAGGCGAAGCCTAACGGAGGATCGTATCCTCAGAGAGCGGACATTCTAATGCTTTGAAGTGATCGTCGCGCTTGGGGTGATATGAGTCGAGGGCTCAAACGACAGGGATCAATATGCCTGCAATGCCAAGTACGTGATAGTTACTGCTTCTTCGAGCGTGTTGTTTTTGAGAGACAAATGCCGGCTCGGCGAGCGTTAGCGCAAGTCCGGAATGGTGTGTTATGCTATCGCAGAAATTTGAAGATTATTTATCGGCCGTGATGATAAAAGCAGCATACTCTAAAACAAACCTATTGACCGGCCGGATTGTCACGAGCAGCGGGAGGCAAGGACGCGGGTTTCGGCTCCTCCATGTGGTTCGATTTATGTATATCGGAGCGAGTCATGGATATCGATCTGCTTTAGAATTTTACTGAGATCATCCAAAGCGAATTTTCTCAAGCGAGCCAAGCATAGCTAGTCGACAAGCCGGAATGTTCGTTGGCAGGCACTATGGTAGCCTGCTCTGGGTCATCAGCGGCACATGCGATGATGTCCGTTCCGATCTATACGCTGCCCAGAAGCGGGCCGGTAGAAATCCACCCTGAAGGGACATTCGGAGGCGCCTGCTCACGCGACTGGATCGAGCCAAAAGCGGCAGGTCCGCTTCAGAGGAGCGCTACCGGAACAGCAGACGGCCCCGACGGCTCCCGGATCGGTGATTGAGCCTTGCAGCTCGCGGCGCGTTCGCTCCCGTGTCCTCATCTGAACGAGAGCTGCTATGCCGAGCCGACCCGAGCGAAAGGCTAGCCTGATCGTCCATGACGATCGGCCCTACAACGCCGAACCGCCTTTGGGCCGTTTGCGTGCATCCTACCGGACTCCGGCGGAGGATTTCTATGTCCGTTCGCACGGCGATCTTCCGAACCTCGACTCGAAGACTTGGCGCCTGACAGTCGTTGGAAGAGCTGGTTTGACTCTGACGTTGTCGCTCGATGACCTGCGGACGGGCTTCCCGATGGCAGCTCTCACGGCCACGATGCAATGCGCCGGCAATCGTCGCGCTGACATGCGGGCGGTCGCCCCAGTCTCCGGCGATCCGTGGGAGGCCGGTGCCATCGGGACGGCCGAGTGGACCGGCATTCGCCTTGGCGACCTCCTGCGAGAGGCGGGGATCGCGGAAGGGGTGGATCGCCACGTCGCCTTCGAAAGCCATGACACGGTGGATGGCCGCCCATACGGAGTCTCGATCCCACTCGCCAAGGCGATGTCGCCCGAGACCCTGCTTGCGTACGCCATGAATGGTGAAGCCCTGCTGCCCGAGCACGGCTTCCCGGTTCGCGCAGTCGTGCTGGGATATGCCGGCGTGCGCAGCCCCAAATGGCTCCGGCACATCGCTGTGCAGGATCACCCGTCCGACAATCCGATCCAGGCCAACGATTACAAGCTATACCCAGCCGACGTGACCGCGGAGACGGCGGATCCGGCCAAGGGGTACACCATCGAAACGATGCCGGTGAATGCCGCGATTTGCGAACCTGAGCGCGGCGGCGTCCTCATAGCCGGGAGGAACCGGGTTCGCGGCTACGCGGTCTGCGGCGATAGGGCCATCGCCCGCGTTGACGTCTCCGGGAACGGCGGCCGATCCTGGAGGCAGGCCGATCTGGAGCACGAGGCCGGTGCTCCCTTCGCCTGGACGTTCTGGGCCGCCGATCTCGATCTGCCGCCCGGTGAGCATGAGCTCACCGTGCGCGCCTGGGATACGGCGGGCCAGACCCAGCCGGCACTGCCTGACGATACTTGGAACCACAAGGGTTACCTCTGCACCTGCTGGCATCGCGTGCGGGTGAGCGTAACCGACTAGGCGTTCCGTTGACCGGGTCGGCGGTGAGTCATGGCAGGCCCACAGGTCGCAATGACCAACTCGCCCCTTCCATTATACTCAATATGAGTATAAATTGGGGAATGACCGGATCGGGGTTCCGGCTGACGGGCGGCCAGCTCGTGCGCTGGGTCCCATCCTCCCGGCGATCCGTGCGGCTGCGCGGGCATCGCCGGGTTGTCGATGTCGACAAGTCGGGGCGGTTCTGAGGAGACCATCATGGCCACGGTTCGCAATGTCGGTGTGATCGCCCAGCTGCGAAGCGAGGCGAGCAGCCACATCATCCGCTTCCGCAATGGCCGTATCCGGCAGAGCGGCCGCGGGCTGGTGTTCTGGTTCCGGCCGGAGACCGCCAGCATCAGTGAGGTGCCGGTGGACGACCGCGAGATGACGCTGTTCGTTCGGGGCCGCAGTCGGGATTTCCAGGCCGTCGTCGTCCAGGGGACGATCGGCTGGCACGTCGTCGATCCGGAACTGCTGGCAAGCCGCGTCGATTTCTCCATCGACCTCCGCACCGGACGCCTGCAAGGCCAGCCGATCGAGCGGATCGAGGCGCGCCTCAGCGGCATCGCTAGTCAGGCCGCGCTGAACTATCTCGGGACAAGCCCGATCGGGGGCCTCCTCGATGCGGGGCTGGAGCCTCTGCGCGCCGTGCTGGAACGGGCCCTCGACACGGCCCCGGCGCTGGCCGAGATCGGCATCGCCGCCGTATCGGTCCGGCTCACCAACCTCGCGCCGATCAGCGAGCTGGAGCGCGCCTTGCAGACGCCGACCTTCGAGGCGCTGCAGCAGAAGGCCGACGAGGCGACCTTCGCGCGGCGTGCCCTTGCGGTGGAGAAGGAACGCGCCATCGCCGAGAACGAACTCGCGACGAAGACCGAGCTGGCCCGGCGCGAGACCGTGCTGATCACCCAGGAGGCCGAGAATGCCCGCGACCGGGCCGCCGGTGTTGCGGAGGCCCGGGGCCTGGAGGCGGCGGCGGAGGCCGAGCGTATCCGGCTCGTCGAGGGAGCCAGGGTCGAGGCGGAACAGCGCCGCGCCACGGTCTACCGGGATATGCCACCTGCGGTCCTGCTCGGCTTGGCCGCCCGGGAACTCGCCGGCAAGCTGGAGACGATCGAGCACGTCTCCATCACGCCCGACCTGCTGGCGGCACTCCTCGGCGAGGTCCGAGGCGCCCTCCCGGCCCGTATCGCACCCCGCTGAGGAGGCTTGCCATGCCGGTCATCACCCCCCGGGTAGTGTTCGTGATCCGCGACACGGACTACGAGTTGCTCGTTGCCCGGCATGCGACCCGCGGCCAGGTCCGGTTCTTCCTGAAGAGCCGAGGTCAGGCGCTTGCCGAGGTCGAAGCGCGCCACGCCCAGTTCCAGGCCGTCCTCGCCGAGGCCCGGGCCTGCGTGCCCCTGGACTGGCGGCAGGCCCTGGTGAGGCGCCCCGACCTCGACCGCTTCCTCTTCGCCCCGGAGGACATCATCGTCGCGGTCGGGCAGGACGGGCTCGTGGCCAACGTCGCCAAGTACCTCGACGGGCAGCCGGTGATTGGCGTCAACCCGGCGCCCAACCTCTACGATGGAGTGCTGGCCCGAGCCCGGGTGGAGGCCCTGCGCGCCCTCCTACCCGCCAGCGTGGCCGGCGCCGCGCCTCTGCAGCGGCGCACCATGGTACAGGCGATGTTCGACGGCGGCGAGCGCCTGCTCGCTCTGAACGAAATCTTCGTCGGCCACCGCAGCCACCAATCCGCGCGCTACCGGATCGACGACGGGGCGCAGGCGGAGGACCAGTCCTCGAGTGGGCTGATCGTAGCGTCTGGCACCGGCTTGACCGGTTGGGCGCGCTCGATCAGCGCGGCGACGCATCTCTCGGTGGAGGTCGGTATCGAGGAGGCGGCTTTCGGCTACTGGGTGCGCGAGCCATTCCCGAGCGTCGCCACCGGCACGGATCTGCGCGGCGGCAAGTTCGCCGGATCGCCCCTCACCGTGGTGTCGCGGATGAACGAAGGCGGCGTAGTCTTCTCTGACGGGATCGAGCAGGACTTCGTCGCCTTCGATTGGGGGCGGCGCGTCGTGATCACGCCAGCGTCCCAATCGCTCAATCTTCTGGTCCCATAACGAGGCTAGGCTTCGCTATGGCTGTTTCGGAGTTGGTCCGCCGGGAAAGCGGACAGGCTCCTGGCGACCTAATGTAGTTGACAGAAGCAAGACTAAGTGCTTCCCAAAGCAGACCTAGGCTTTTTGACGCAGCACCCTGCATCAAAGTCCCGCGCAAGTTGCGCAAGGCTGACCGACCCTAGCCGCTCGATCAGCAACGCCTCGGCTTCGCGCAGCGTGTCCTCGATCGCCTGATTGACGGCCTTTTCAACGGCGCAGTCGGAGTTTGAGCGGTCGCTACCGATGGCGAAGATGCGAGGGCCACCAACAGCGCGGTGGACGTCGAGCAACGAGACCTCGTCCAGATCCGCGGCGATGCTCCATCCGCCGCCATGCCCCTTATCCGACCTCACGTAACCAGCGTCACGCAGCCCTGCCATCGTCCGCCGGACGACGACGGGGTTCGTACCAAGCATTCGCCCAATGGCTTCAGACGTCATGGGTCCTTCGTGACGCGCCATGTGAAGAAGCACGTGAAGCGTTCGGGAGAGGCGGCTGTCGTTGCGCACGCCCCGATCCTCGTCGGCTGCAAAGGGATTGGCAACTATGCCATATCACGATACTTCATAAGTTACGTGATTTGATGGGCGATGCCGATGCGAGATTTTGAGAACCCCGACCGGTGGGACAAGGTCGCCCTCCACTATGAGAAGACCGCCCATCCGTTCACCGCCCAATTTGCCGAAGCGGCCCTTGCGCGAGTGCCCCTGGATGATCGCGCTCATGTCCTAGATGTTGCGGCGGGCACAGGGGCGCTCACGCTCGCTGCGGCCCGGACAGGCGCACAGGTTCTGGCAATCGATTTCTCGCCCGCCATGGTCGCGCGGATCGCGGCATCCGGATTGTCCAACGTGGATGCGAAAGTGATGGACGGGCAGGCTCTTGCTTTACCTGATGGCAGCTTCGATGCCGTGTTCTCAATCTTCGGCGTCATCATGTTCCCTGATTGGCGCAAGGGTCTCGGCGAAATGGCGCGGGTGACCCGTGCGGGCGGCCGAGGTGTTGTAGCGACGTGGCAGGAACAGGGAGCGGCGACGTTTCTTCTGCTCGGTCAGATCCGCCGCAAGCTGTTCCCCGAACGCGAAACACGCGCGATGCCGGACGGGGTAAGGGCGCTCAGCGATCCCAAAGAGTTCGCCCGCGAACTGATCATCGCCGGGTATCGCGATTGCCAAATCGAGCAGGTGGTCTTCGACTACCAACTGGACGTCGGGATGCTGGATGACCCAGAGACGGTCTTCGGCATCTCACCAGACTGGACAGACTTGAATGACGCGGACAAAACCGCAGTAATCGCAGAGGCACGACGAATGACTGGAGATCGATCGGTGCTCCCCATTCCGTCGACTGCACTGATCGCCGTGGCACAGCGGTAGAAGTTGCGCCGCGTAAAACGCAAAGTACCAACGAGCCATACTGCGTGGGATCCGCCGCCGGAACGTATGTCTGGTTTGGTGAACCACGTTCCACAAGCGGACAGGCAGAAAACCACCGAGAGCCGAAGGCTCGTCAGACGGTAGGCGGTCATCGCACACCCGCGGCCTCGATCCATAATTCGGGGCCAGCCGGCAGACCATGGCGCCGCACCCGGATCCGAAGGCCCTGCCCATACAGTTACCCTTTCGGCGACGGCTGAAGTGGCCTCGTCCATCGAGCCCGACAGCGAAGCTGCGGTGACGACCGTCCCGTTGCATTGAAACGCACGACCGCCTTGCGACCGCGAACAGCCCACTCCCTCAGCTAGAAGTCTATGCCCCATGGCCCAGACGCTCGCCGCGCTTCGTTTCGACCCCGCCTACGAGACCATCGCCGAGGACGAGGCGGAGACGCAGCGCGGCCTCACTGAGACGATGCTGGCGATCCAGCGAAAAACCCATGCCGATACCGGCCACGCCTATCGCTCCGTCCATGCCAAGGCGCATGGCTACCTGCGGGCGCGCTTCGAGGTCCTGCCGGGACTCTCTCCGCAGCTCGCGCAGGGGCTGTTCGCGAGGCCGGGCGGCTATGACGCAATCCTCCGCTTCAGTACGACACCGGGCGACATCCTGGACGACAAGGTGTCCACCCCGCGTGGGGTCGCCCTCAAAGTGCTGAATGTACCCGGCGCACGGTTGCCCGGAAGCGAGGACGAGACCACGCAGATTTATGTGTTCGGCAACTCCCCTTCGTTTCAGATCGGCGACGCCCGGGGGTTCCTGCGTCAGCTGCGGCCGCTGGCCGCCACCACGGGCCGCGCCGAGCCCGTCAAGATCGGACTCTCGGCCGTGTCACGCACGGCCGAGGCGGTTCTGGAGAAGGTCGGACTGAAGTCGGCGACGCTGACGACCCTGGCGGGGCAAGCCGAGACGCATCTGCTCGGCGACAGTTTCTACTCGCAAGCCGCGCTTCTACACGGCGAGTATTTCGCCAAGCTGGCGATCTCGCCCGTCTCGCCCGAACTCGTCGCCCTTTCTGGGCAGGCCATCGACCTCGCCGGCCGACCCGACGGCATCCGAGAGTCCGTCGCGGCCCACTTCAGGGATCACCCGGCCGTCTGGGAGTTGCGCGTACAGCTGGCGACGAGCCTGGACTCCATGCCGATCGAGGACGCCGCCGCGATGTGGCCGGAGGACGAGAGCCCCTATCGCCCGGTCGCGCGCATCACCGCGCTCCCCCAGGAGACATGGTCCGACGCCCTGCGTCAGCAGGTGGAGGACCGCCTGGCATTCAACCCCTGGACGGGCTTGGCCGCGCATCGGCCGCTCGGCTCGATCATGCGGGCGCGTCGCCCCGCCTACGCCGCCGCCCGTGCTTACCGTGCCGAGAACAACGCCGTGACGATCGAAGAGCCGACGCGTCTCCCTGCGGGGTAGGGCCCGGTCAATAGGAGCTGCAAGATGGCTCGGCGTGGCTGGGGCGCCGAAGGGAACCGGGATCACGCACCGAGATTGTCGCTATCGCACGGCCAAGCCTCAGCCTGTCCGGGCGAGCGGCGTGGCCCGCGACGTCCCTCGCACCTGAAACCCGGTTCGGACGCCCGTGGGCATCTCCGGACATTCGACCGGAGTCTTGCGCATGGAACACGGACTGACGACGGCCGTGCTGTGCGTCGTGGGCGGTGGGATCGCCGCCCAGGTTCTCGCCGCGCGTCTGCGCATCCCCGCCATCGTGCTTCTTCTCGGGTTCGGATTCCTGGTCGGGCCCATGCTCGGCCTGTTGCACCCAACCCGGGACTTCGGGGAAAACCTCCGGCCGCTGATCGGGCTCGCGGTGGCCATCGTGGTGTTCGAGGGCGGCCTTGCCCTCGATTTTCGCGAACTCCGGGCATCCGGCGAGGGCGTGTTACGGCTCACCGCCTTCGCCCTCCCCGTGAACTTCGTCCTCGGCACGGTCGCGGCCCATCTGGTCGGCGGGATGATGTGGGGGCCTGCGGCGGTCTTCGGTGCCATCCTCGTCGTGACGGGTCCCACGGTGATCCTGCCGCTGCTGCGTCACGCGCGTCTGGAGCGGCGCTCGGCTGCCTTCCTCAAGTGGGAGGCCATCATCAACGACCCGGTCGGAGCGATCCTCACGGCGGTCGTGATCGAGATCCTGGTCGGCGTGCCTCACCAGGCCGGGGAGAACCCTGTCGTCGCACTCACGCTCCATCTCGCCGAGGGCGTGATGGTGGCCGTCGCCCTCGGCGTGGGCTCGGCCTTCCTCGTAGCCTGGGCGTTCCGGCGTGACCTCGTGTCCGAGACCCTGAAGACCCCGGTGCTGCTCGCACTTGCACTCATCGCCTACGTCGTCCCGAACCTGTTCATGCACGAGGCGGGACTGATCGGCGCCACGGTCTTCGGCATCGCCCTCGCCAACCGGCATCTGCCGGGCATCGCGGAGCTGCGCCGGTTCAAGGAAGCCCTGGTCGTCCTGCTCGTGTCCTGCCTCTTCGTAGTGCTGACGGCCGACCTCGACCTCGGGGTCCTCGGCAAGTTGTCCCTGCCCATCATCGGCCTGACCGCCGCCATCGTGTTCCTCGTCCGACCAGCCGCCACCTGGCTGGCGACGCTGAACAGCGACCTATCGCGGCGGGAGCGCATCTTCGTCGGCTAGATCGGGCCCCGCGGCATCGTCGCGGCGGCCGTCGCGGGTGTGGCCGGCCCCCGCCTCACCGAGGCGGGATACCCCGGCGGCGATCTCATTCAGCCGACCGTGTTCGCGGTCATCGTCGCGACGGTGATCCTGCACGGCTTCTCCCTGGGGCCGCTCTCCCGCCGCTTGAGCCTTTCCGCTGCGGCCGAGAGCCAGCGGCTCGCCGTCGTCGGCGCCTGCCCCTGGGCGACCGCCATGGTCATCGCACTCCACCGTGCGGGCGTGCCGGTCATTCTCATCGACACCTATCCCGGCGCCTTGCACGCGGCGCAGGAGGCCGGTGTCCCGACGCTGCAGGCCGAACTCCTGTCCCGCCATGCCGAGGAAGGCCTCGCCGACCATCCGCCGGACCATCTGCTCGCCGCGACCCGCGACGAACTCTACAACGCCCTTGTTTGCACCAGGCTGGCCCCCGAGCTCGGCCGCGAGCGCGTGTACCAACTCGCTCCCTCGGCCGACCACCTCCTGCACGAGGATACGGGCGTGAGTCGGGACGCCCGCGGGAAGGTGCTGGGTGAGGGCAAGGCCGACTTCGACACCCTCGCGGGACACCATGATGCTGGCTGGCAGTTCGAAGTCGTTCCTGCGCAATCGGCTTCAAAGTTGGATACGATACGCTTGCTGATCATCAAGCCGGATGGCGCGGTCGAATTCATCTCCGTCGATCACGAAGAAGCCGCCATCGAGGCGGGCGATCGCCTGCTGACGTACGCCAGACCCAACCATTCGCGCCACGAGTCCGCCGCGATGCATCCCCTGGCTACTGCATGACGGCCGGCCCTCTAAGATCCTGCGGGATCGGTGGAGCAAGCCGGAGCTTGCTCCGGCGCACATGGTGCAGATTCCGGGGGCGAATCCCCCGGCGATCGGTCAAGCCACCCGTACGACGGTGGGTGAACCCTGAGACGGCGAGGAGTCGGTTGCGACCCTCAGGCAGGTATCCACCGCGTCGCGCAGCGACGAAACGTAGGCGTCCGCGCCGACCTCCCGGCCGAGCGCCGCGTCGGTGAGCACCTTCTCGCCGACCGGCCATAGCCCCACCAAGATGGGGATACCCGGTGCGCGCCGCTTCAACCGCTCCAGCAGGTAGCGCAGATGCGAAGGATTCCCGGTGATGTCGAGGTACGAGATGCACACCATCGCCACGCCGGCGAGGTCGAGCTCGCGGATGCCCTCGCGCGAGGCGGACTGGTACGAGGTCACGCGCGCGCCGAGCCCGTGCTTGCGCAGCAACTGAGCCAGCATCGCCGAGGACGCTTCGTCGAGGGGCCCGCGACCGGCCAGACACAGCACCGGTGCCTCGCCCCGCCATGCCTCCGGAAGGGCATCCCGGGGCGGGGCCTGGGCCGGCACCGCCTCGGTCTTCGGGTGCGCGCGTTCGGCCAGCGTCGGGGTGTCGGATGGGTTCACCGCCTTGTCATCGACGGCCGGCTCGACATCGTCGTGTCCTTCCAAGTCCTCCATTAGGGAACGGGCCGAGGCGCGGATGTTCTCTAGCTGGGCGGGGGTGACGACCCCGCGGGCGTGATCGTTGGCGGCGAGCTGCAGTCCCTTGAGCGCCACCTCGTCGTAGTAAGATGACAGGGAGCGGTCCTTCAACATGCCCTCGGCGACCTCCCGGACCTCGTCCGGGTCGCCGGCAAGCATGCGCTGATAGAAGTTCTCCACCGGCGTCAGCGGCGGGCGATCACCGAGCAGCACGTCGAAGAACTCCAGGCTGTCCACGTGCCGTCCGAGCACGACCAGGCAGACAGTGAACGGGGTCGCCAGGATCAGGCCGATGGGCCCCCACAGGAAGCCCCAGAACAGCGTCGAGACGATCACCGCGAAGGGTGAAAGCCCGGTGGAGTGGCCGTAGAGCAGCGGCTCAACTACCTGCCCGAACACCGGCTCGGCGATCAGGAACAGAGCGGCGGTCGCGATCACCATCGACCAGCCCGGATCGACCGCAGCGGCTAGCGCCACCGGGAACACGCCCGAGACGATGGCGCCGATGTACGGGATGAAACGCATGATCGCCGACAAGACGCCCCAGAGCAGCGGGTTGGGCACGCCGATGAACCACAGGCCGACGCCGACGATGACGCCGAAGGCGGCATTCATGCCGAGCTGCGCCAAGAAGTAGGTGCCGAGCCGACCTGCGGCGTCGTCCATGGCGATCGTGGTGCGGTGCAGATCGCTCGACCCGAACAGACGGATCATGCGGTTGCGCAGGTCTTCCCGCTGCAGCAGCAGGAACACGACGACGACGAGGACGATGCCCACGTCGGTCAGTGGCGAGACGACCGGGCCGAGGACCTTCTCAGCCAGCGCGAGAGGCGAGGGCTCGGGCTCCTGCACCCGCACGAGTTGCGCCTTCGGCGTGTCGCCCGACGGTCCGGTCTCGGCCGTGGTGCCGGCGGCGTCGGCCTTCTGCGTGACGTCCTGGACCTGATGGTTGAACTTCTGCAGGAGCTTGTTCGCTTCGCCGAACCAGCCCTGCTGCAGGCCGGCGAACTTCTTCTGTACGGTCGTTTGGTACTGAGGCAGGTTGCCGGCGAGCCCCGCAACCTGGGTTCCGATCACAGCCCCGATGCCGCCGAGAACTCCCAGCGCCAGCAGGACGGCGACGATGACAGACGGCACGCGCCCGAGCTTGATCCGGCGCAGCAGATTGACCACGGGTGCCAGCACGAAGCTGAGCAGGATGGCCAGAACGAGAGGGACGAACACCTCGCGGCCGAAGTACAGTGCGGCTACCAGCACGACGCCGACGGCGAGTGTCAGAAGTCCGCGCAGGCCCGGCACGAGGGGCGGAGGCACCTGGGCGGGCGGCTTCAAGGCGTCCGGCACAGCGGTTGGCATACGCAAACTCCCTGCTGCCTGACACCGACAGCTTCCCCATAACGTCGTTACCCTCGGTTCGTCTCCCGTAAGGTCCGGCCGGATGTGCGATGGATCTCGGATTGATGCATAGCCCGCAACACAGAAGAGAACTTTCGACTGGCATCTTCCTCGCCGATCATCTGTCGATGGTAGGGGGCGTTTGGCGCGGGCGGTCGGCAAGGTCCGCTTCAGGGTTATCGCGTCCGCCCCCTGATTGACCGAGATGGGCGCATTGCTGCTGGGCTGGTTTGGAAGCCCCTCGACACTGTAGCCGAGGGGCCAAACGCTCAAATCTCAGTTCCTTCGGCCAGGGTCAGGGCATCCTCGACGTCAACACCGAGGTATCTGACCGTGCTCTCGATCTTGGTATGGCCAAGTAGAATCTGAACCGCCCGTAGGTTGCCGGTCCGCTTGTAGATCAACGACGCCTTCGTGCGGCGCAGGGAGTGGGTGCCATAGTCCTCGCTGCGCAGCCCGATGCCTGCGACCCACTCATCGACCAGGCGCGCATACTGCCGGGTACTGATGTGCGTGACGCCGTCGAGCCTGCTCGGGAAGGCATAGTCGTCGAGCGTACCACCCCTGGCTTCCAGCCATGTCAGAATGCTGGTTCGTGCAGGTTCGAGCAGCTCGAACTGGACCGGCCGGCTGGTCTTGCGCTGGATGACGATGGCCCGGCTACGGACGCGACCACCGCTGATCAGGTCGCCGATCTTAAGCTTGACGATGTCACAGCCACGCAGCTTGCTGTCGATGGCGAGGTCGAACATAGCCCGGTCGCGTGTACGCCGTTCGCGGTCGAGCCAGAACCGGATGGCCCAAACCTGCTGAGGTTTGAGGGCGCGCTTGGCGCCGAGCTTGCGGCCAGCGTTCCAGGCTGGCCGCCCCTTCGTTGCCGGATCGTGTGCTGAGTGTCCCATCGTCTGTCTCCTCGCCGGCCCATGCCGACGAGGCGAAGAGACACCCGAACGAAGGCTCTGAAGATGGGGGCGTATGCGGACGTTCCGCTGGCGACCCAACCCAGCCGTACACGAACGCTTAAGCGATCACCGAAAGCGGAAGTGTTTTCCGCCGCCGCTCCAGCTGACCTGACCGGCTAGCTTTGGACCGGGCTGATTGAGAGGATCATGCCTGCACCCCGGCAGTAGATGACCCTTCGCCGACTTCGAGCCTCTCAGCTGAGGGGCTGCTCACGGGTTGGAAGCGGACGCGGCGTGGTACGGCATCCCGAAAGCGCCATCTCCCGACTGCGCCGCTGCTTCGACCTCTTCATGTCATCCGCGCGAGTACGTCCTCCTTCCGCAGCTTGCGGTGCAGGAAGGCCATGACGACGTGGCCGGCCAACACCGCCAAAAGCGTGAAGGCCAGCCAGTGATGGAGCAAATCACCGGGGGCAACCATCCAGGCGATCTTCTCGTCGCGCCCGGGCATCACCGGGATGCCGTAGGGCGTAAACGGCTTGCCCGAGCCGTATTGGCGCAGCAGCGCGAGGCCCGGCACGACGACCATCAGCGCGTAGATGAGAAGGTGGCCAGCGACCGCGGCGCGACCAAGTCGCCCCGGATGTGGCGGGCGCCGGGCCATGTTCGCCAAGCCCCAGGCACCGCGCAGCAGCGCGAGCACGAACAGGGTGAAGCCCAAGGTGAAGTGGCTGCCGCCGACGATGCGCGTCACCGCGTTGTCGCCGGTGACGACGTACAGCAGCGCGCCTGCGAACTGCCACGCGAACAGCGCGGCCATCAGCCAGTGGAACGCACGGCTGACGCGGCCGTAGCGGCTTGGTGTATCGAGCCACCCGTCTCTAACCGGGGCTGCGTCGGTACCGCTGGCCGCGCTCATGCAATGGTCCCGTCCCACAGGTCCCCGGCCATGCCTCCGGCCCTGAGGATCTCCTCGGCGGCCGTAGTGAGGGCCCGGTCCGGCCCAGGCTGACGCAGGTAGGTGGCAAGGTCGCGAGACAGCCGCTCCAGAGGGTGCGTTCGCAGGAATCCTTGCAGGCCGACAGAACGCTGGGCGAGTTGCAGCACTTCAAGGCCGGCTTGTTCGACCGCTAGCCGTGCCAGATTGACGAGTGCGACGACGCGCTCCGGCGGAAGGATGCCCTCGGAAACCGTCTCCGCAGCGCGGTTCACCCACAGCCTGGCCCCTTCAACCGCGATGGCACCCTCGCCGAGACGCGCGAGCTGGTGTGGGTCGCCGCCGCGGCCGGTCGCGGCGAGATGCCCCCGCCAGGCGTCGAACACAGCCTCGATGCCTCCGACCTGCACGGCCGCGAACCGCCACGCGCCGCCTGAAAAATCTGGCTGACGGAAGTAGTCGTCCGGGCCGCCCAGAACGTCCTCCGCCGCCACGGCGATGCCGCCGAAGTCGAGAGTTCCTGTGGCCGAGGCGCGCATGCCGTGGGCCCGCCACGCCGACAGGTCGCTCCGGGTCCCGGGCTTCAGGGGCACGACCAGCATCAGGGTTCCAATTCCGGCCTGACCGCGGCACGTCACGAGCGCACGGGTGACGTAGCCCGCCCCAGAGGCGAATGTTTTCACGCCGCTGAAGCACATGCCGTCAACGCCATCCTGCAGGACGAGGCCGCCCTCGGTCGGCTCGGTGTTCCAAACGCCGAACAGGTGGCCAGCAAGAGCATCTGCGAACAGGCGCTCTTGCTGGCCGGCGTCACCGTGCCGAGCGATGAGCTGCAACGCGTTGACATGACCCTCGTAGAGCCGCCCGAGGGCGAGGCTGCCGTATCCCACCAACCGCAGCACCGTGGCGAGCCCGGAGGCTCCCGACTCCTCACCGAGATCAGCACCGCCAGCCCAGGGCGGGACGGGCGCCGCGAGCAAGCCCAGATGTGCGAGGTCGGCGACGTCTTCGGCTGGGAAGCCGTCGTCGCGATCCTGCGTTTGCGCGCGCTGCGCCGCCGACTGTGACGCCGCGCGTGCCGCGGCGACGGCGTCGAACGTCAGGTCGAGCGGCGTGCGCTGATCCATGGTGTTCTCCCGCGAAGCCGCGACAAGCGCCATGCTCGCGCTCTATCGTCGGCGAACGGCCGCTGCCGGAAGATATTCGAGTCTCCCGGTTTACGGTCCATCACGGCGTGCGACTTAATCGACGGTTACGCAGCGGCCGGTCACTCGGTTTGTCACATGCGCAGCACGGGCTGTTGCTCACTCGACTTCTCGTGAGCAGGCGCATCAGCGCGATGGATCCCGGCAGGTGGAAGAGATGACAGACCGACCGACGGCCACCGGAAGGTTGCCGGCTGTCACCACGCTGACGGCGACGGCCATCGTGGTGGCCGACATGATCGGCGTCGGGGTCTTCACCAGTCTGGGGTTCCAGGCCCGGGACGTCACGTCCGGCTTCGCCCTGGTGCTGCTGTGGGTCGTCGGCGGCGGCGTCGCGCTCTGTGGGGCGCTCTGCTACGCCGAGCTCGCCACGATGTTTCCCCGCTCCGGCGGCGAGTACAACTTCCTCTCAAACATGTACGGCCCGGCGGTCGGGTTCATGGCGGGCTGGCTCTCGGCCACCGTTGGGTTCGCTGCACCGGTGGCGCTCGCCGCTATGGCGTTCGGGCGGTACGCCGAGGCTGTACTGCCCGGCGCGCCTGCACTTCCGCTCGGCCTCGCTTTGATCTGGATTGTCACGGCCATCCACCTGCGTGGCTTGCGCCACAGCAGCGTGTTTCAGGTCGTCTTCACGCTGCTGAAGCTCGCTCTGATTGTCGTCTTCGTCGGGGTGGGCTTCGCCCGAGGCGGTGGCCAACCCATCAGCTTCGCCCCCAGCGCGTTCGACCTCACGCAGATCGTCAGCGCCGGCTTCGCGGTCAGCCTGGTCTTCGTAATGTACGCCTACTCGGGCTGGAACGCCGCGACCTACATCGTCGGCGAGCTCCGCGATCCACATCACAGCCTGCCGCGGGCGTTGCTAGCCGGGACGGGGGCCGTGGCTGTGCTCTACGTCGCCCTGAACGTGGTGTTCCTCTACACCACACCGCTGACGGAGCTCGCCGGCCAAGTCGAGGTCGCCCTGATCGCCGGGCGTCACGTGTTCGGTGAAGCGGGTGGCCGCCTGGTCGGTATCTTGATCTGCGCCGGCCTGATCCCGACGATCAGCGCGATGATGTGGATCGGTCCCCGCGTGACGGTGGCGATGGGCGAAGACGTAGAACCCTTGCAGGTGTTCACGCGCCGCTCGCGCAACGGCGTACCGACTGCCGCCATCCTGCTCCAAGGCGGCGTCGCCAGCCTTCTGCTCCTGACGCAGAGCTTCGAGGCGGTGCTTGAGTTCGTCCAGTTCGGCCTGATCGCCTGCTCATTCCTGACCGTACTCGGCCTGATCAAGCTCCGGATCACCCGGCCCGACCTGCCGCGGCCGTGCCGGACCTGGGGCTACCCGTTCACGCCGCTGGTCTTCCTCGCGGTCACTCTGTTCATGATGGTCTATCTCGTGGCGGTGAGACCCTTCCAGTCCCTGGGGGGGTTGCTCATGATGCTGGTCGGCCTCGTGCTGTACGCAGCCGCCAAGGCGCGAACGCGGCGCTGAGCCTGACGGCCATGCTCCCGCGATGTGATCGCTGCGCTCTAGATGTTTGGTCCCAGCATTTGGTGGAGCGGGTCTGACCTGAAGCGGCTGGGCTCGGCCGACCATGCCTTGCATATGGCTTCGTAGGGCGTGAGGCCGCGCAAGGTCTTGAGGCGGCGGGCGAAG
>NZ_JBBXMX010000030.1:0-45604 GCF_038442355.1 Methylobacterium guangdongense | reverse complement strand
CGGGTTCAGCGTTCATGATCCCTCCCTGATCGAAGTTTTAGGGCACCCCAGTGGGTGCATGTCTCGGACGGCTAATCCCATCGGGTCGATGTCGTTCTCCCACCACAATCGGCTTACTCGTCTGGTAGGGCCGGACTGACACGTGGTCATCGAAGGCCATGAGCCTTGGAGGACGCCGGGCCGGTCGCTGTCTTTCCTCAACCAGCACGCTAGGTTGCGGTCGCGTCGGCGCCCGTACCCAAAGGTCGAACGCAATCGCGAACCTCGTCTTCGGGACGGCATAAATGACCGTTTTGGGGACGGCATAAATGACCGTTTTGGGGACGGGCGCCCAGCTGAACGCAAACCCGACCGCGGCGTACCGTTCCGTAGGGTACCCTCAAGCGAATGGCCGACCGCAGCCAGTAGCGTCCGCTTACAGAACGTCGTCAGAGCCATCTGAATGACTGAGATGGGCGCTTTGCTGCCGGACCGGTTCCGAAGCCCCTCGACACAAAAGCCGAGGGGCCGAATGCTCAAATCTCAGTTCCCTCTGCCAAGGTCAGGGCATCCTCGACGTAGACGCCGAGGTATCTGACCGTGTTCTCGATCTTGGTATGGCCGAGTAGGATCTGGACGGCACGCAGGTGGCCAGTTCGCTTGTAGATTAACGATGCCTTCGTGCGGCGGAGGGAGTGGGTGCCATAATCCTCGCTGCGCAGCCCGATGCCCGTGACACACTCATCGACCAAGCGCGCATACTGCCTTGGTGCTGATGTGCGTGACGCCGTCGAGCCTACTGGGGAAGGCGTAGTCGTCGAGCGTACCACCCCTGGCCTCCAGCCATGCGAGGATGCTGGATCGCGCGGGTTCGAGCAATTCGAACTGCACCGGTCGGCTGGTCTTGCGCTGGATGACGATCGCCCGGCTACGAACGCGACCGCCGCTGACAAGATCGCCGATCTTTAGCTTGACGATGTCGCAGCCGCGCAGCTTGCTGTCGATGGCGAGATCAAACATTGCCCGGTTGCGTGTGCGCCGTTCGCGGTCGAGCCAGAACCGGACGGCCCAAACCTGCTGAGGTTTGAGGGCCCGTTTGGCGCCAAGCTTGCGGCCAGCATTCCAGGCCGGCCGTCCTTTGACGGCCGGATCGTGTGCAGAATGTCCCATCGTCTGTCTCCTCGCCGGCCTATGCCGACGAGGCGAGGAGACACCCGAACTGATGCTCCGGTGATGGGGCCGTATGCGGACGTTCCGCACGCGACCCAACCCAGTCGTTCACGCGTGGCCGTGCGGATCCCGAAAGCGGTCGTGTGTCCCGATGCTGCTATGGCAGTGTTGCGCCCAACTCGGTCACTCAGGGGTCGGACGCAATGACCCTAAAGCGGACCTTGCCGCCTGCCCACGCCAAGCGCCCCCCTACTATCGACAGATGATCGGGGAGGAAGATGCCGGCCGAGAGTTCTTTTCTGTGTTGCGGGCTATGCATCAATCCGAGATTTATCGCACATCCGGCTGGACATTACGGGAGACGAAACGAGGGTAACGACGTTATGGGGAAGCTGTCGGGTGCTAGGCAGCAGGGAGTTTGCGTATGCCAACCGCTGTGCCGGACGCCGTGAAGCCGCCCGCCCAAGTGCCTCCGCCGCTCGTGCCGGGCCTGCGCGGACTTCTGACACTCGCCGTCGGCGTCGTGCTGGTCGCCGCACTGTACTTCGGCCGCGAGGTGTTCGTCCCTCTCGTCCTGGCCATCCTGCTCAGCTTCGTGCTGGCGCCCGTGGTCAACCTGCTGCGCCGGATCAAGCTCGGGCGCGTGCCGTCCGTCATTGTTGCCGTCCTGCTGGCGCTGGGAGTTCTCGGCGGCATCGGGGCGGTCATTGGCACCCAGGTGGCCGGGCTCGCTGGCAACTTGCCTCAGTACCAGTCGACCGTGCAGAAGAAGTTCGCCGGCCTGCAGCAGGGCTGGTTCGGCGAGGCGAACAAGCTTCTTCAGAAGTTCAACCATCAGGTCCAGGACGTCACGCAGAAGGCCGACGCCGCCGGTACCACGGCCGAGACCGGACCGACGGGCGACACGCCGAAGGCGCAACTCGTGCGCGTGCAGGAACCGGAGCCCTCGCCCCTGGCGCTAGCCGAGAAAGTCCTCGGCCCGGTCGTCTCGCCGCTGACCGACATCGGCATCGTCCTCGTCGTCGTCGTGTTCCTGCTGCTGCAGCGGGAAGACCTGCGCAACCGCATGATCCGTCTGTTCGGGTCGAGCGACCTGCACCGCACGACGGTGGCCATGGACGACGCGGCAGGTCGGCTCGGCACCTACTTCTTGGCGCAGCTCGGTATGAATGCCGCCTTCGGCATCATCGTCGGCGTCGGCCTCTGGTTCATCGGCGTGCCCAACCCGCTGCTGTGGGGCGTCTTGTCGGCGATCATGCGTTTCATCCCGTACATCGGCGCTATCGTCTCGGGCGTGTTCCCGGTCGCGCTGGCGGCTGCGGTCGATCCGGGCTGGTCGATGGTGATCGCGACCGCGGCGCTGTTCCTGGTCGCCGAGCCGATCTTCGGACAGGTGATCGAGCCGCTGCTGTACGGCCACTCCACCGGGCTTTCACCCTTCGCGGTGATCGTCTCGACGCTGTTCTGGGGCTTCCTGTGGGGGCCCATCGGCCTGATCCTGGCGACCCCGTTCACCGTCTGCCTCGTCGTGCTCGGTCGGCACGTGGACAGCCTGGAATTCTTCGACGTGCTGCTCGGTGATCGCCCGCCGCTGACGCCGGTGGAGAACTTCTATCAGCGCATGCTCGCCGGCGACCCGGACGAGGTCCGGGAGGTCGCCGAGGGCATGTTGAAGGACCGCTCCCTGTCATCTTACTACGACGAGGTGGCGCTCAAGGGACTGCAGCTCGCCGCCAACGACCACGCCCGCGGGGTGGTCACCCCCGCCCAGCTAGAGAACATCCGCGCCTCGGCCCGTTCCCTGGTGGAGGACTTCGAAGGCCACGACGATGTCGAGCCGGCCGTCGATGACAAGGCGGTGAACCCATCCGATACCCCGACGCTGGCAGAACGCGCGCATACGAAGACCGAGGCGGTGCCGGCCCAGGCTCCGCCCCGGGATGCCCTTCCCGAGGCGTGGCGGGGCGAGGCACCGGTGCTGTGCCTGGCCGGTCGCGGGCCCCTCGACGAAGCGTCCTCGGCGATGCTGGCTCAGTTGCTGCGCAAGCACGGGCTCGGCGCGCGCGTGACCTCGTACCAGTCCGCCTCGCGCGAGGGCATCCGAGAGCTCGACCTCGCCGGCGTGGCGATGGTGTGCATCTCGTACCTCGACATCACCGGGAACCCCTCGCATCTGCGCTACCTGCTGGAGCGTTTGAAGCGGCGCGCACCGGGTATCCCCATCTTGGTGGGGCTATGGCCAGTCGGCGAGAAGGTGCTCACCGACGCGGCGCTCGGTCGGGAGGTCGGCGCGGACGCCTACGTCTCGTCGCTGCGCGAAGCCGTCGATGCCTGTCTCAAGGTCGCCGCCGGTTCGTCGCCGGTCAGGGGTTCACCTGCCATGATGCGGGTGGTTTGACGACCCGTCATCGTATCCCCCCGCGTCTGTGGCCGTAGCCACGCCGATTGTCAGGCGGACGCCGTCAGCGGTCGCGCCGTCATGCCGATGGACGGGATGTCCGGCGTGACCAGGGCAAGCACGCGGTCCCCCTCCTCTGGGTCGGCATGCTCGTGGTCAACGGAAAGGAATTCCACCGTTCCGTCCGCCTTGATGGTCAGTAGGTCGAGCGCGGAGGTCCGGTCTCCCGCGTTTGCCGGGACGACTCCGAACCGCCAGCCGGCGCCGTGCCGCCCGGCCAGCGCATCGAAGTCCATACTCCCATCACCCATGACCTTGCCGCGGGCGTCGCGGCTGACGCCTGTGTCCTCGTGCAAAAGATGATCTGCCGACAGCGCCAGTTGGTAGACCCGCTCCCGCCCGATCTCGGGGGCCAACCGGGTGCACACCAGCGCGTTGTAGAGCTCGTCCCGAGTCGCCGCGAGAAGGTGGTCCGGGGGATGGTCGGCCAAGCTTTCCTCAGCATGGCGGGAGAGGAGCTCGGCCTGCAGGGTCGGCACGCCCGCGTCACGTGCGGTCTGGAGCGCGCCGGGGTAGGTGTCGATCAGCACCACCGGCACCCCCGCGCGATGCAATGCGACGACCATGTCGCTCGCCCACGGGGACGCCCCCACGATTGCGAGCCTTTGGGTCTCGGTCGCGGTCGACAGGCCCAACCGTCGGGCCAGCGGGCCAAGCGAGAAGCCATGGAGGATGACGGTGGCAACGATGACGGCGAACACCGTGGGCTGGATCAGGTCGCCGCCGGTGTAGCCGGCCTCAGTCAGACGGGGGCCGGCCAGGCCCGCGACCGCGGCCGCGACGATCCCGCGTGGGCCGATCCAGCCTACGAACAGGCGCTCGCCCCGCGTCAGGTCGCTGCCCAGCGTCGCCAGCCAGATGGCGGCCGGGCGGACTGCGAAGAGGATGGCGGCCGTCAGGCCGAGGATGGGAAGGGAAAGCTTACCGAGGACGCCGAGGTCGAGGTCGGCGGTCAGCACCACGAACAGGCAGGACACTAGGAGGACGACGAGCGCCTCCTTGAACCGACGCAACTCCGCGAGGCCTGGCACGTGCCGGTTGGCCAGGGCGATGCCGAACACGGTGGCGCCGATCAACCCGGCCTCGTGCATGAGTAGGTTCGGGACGACGTAGGCAACGAGGGCAAGGGCCAGCAGCACGGGCGTCTTGAGCGTCTCCGGGACGAGATCGCGCCGGAACGACCAGGCTACCGCGAGTGCGAAGCCGACACCGAGGCCGCTTGCCACGAGCACGCCCTCGGCGAGGTGGAACGCCAGGGCGACCGCCGGGGTCTCGTCAGCGCCGTGCGGCACGCCGACGAGGATCTCGATGACGACCGCCGTGAGGATGGCCCCCACCGGGTCGTTGACGATGGCCTCCCACTTCAGGAACGCCGCCGAGCGTCGCTCAAGGCGCGCGTGGCGCAACAGGGGCAGGATCACCGTCGGGCCCGTCACGACGAGGATGGCGCCGAACACCGAGGCGGCCCCCCACATCATCCCGCCGATGAGATGGGCGGCGAGGGTGCCAAGGACGAAGTTGACCGGCAGCGCGAAGGCGGTGAGGCGGAGCACGCCCTCCCCCGCGGCCCTGAGTTCGCGGAAGTCGAGGGCGAGGCCACCCTCGAACACCACGATGGCAACCGCCAGTCCGATCAGCGGACGTAGGTTCTCCCCGAAGTCGTGGGTCGGGTGCAGCAGGCCGAGGATGGGGCCCACCAGGAACCCGAGCGCGAGCAGCAGCACGATGGCGGGGATGCGTAGGCGCGCGGCCAGCACCTGTGCGGCGATGCCACCGCCAACGATGCAGAGGACGGCAGTGGCCAAACCGTGTTCCATTCGTTCCCCCCGGGCGAACCCAACGCCGGATCGATGCCTCGACGAGATGAAGCCTATGAGGTTCCCGGCGCGGTCCCGACCAGGGGCGTCCGGCCGGCTTCGGCTTGACGGTTGTCGAGCTTGCGCAACTCGGTGGCGATGTCCTGCAGGCTCGTGTCCCCCTTGCGCAAGACGCGGTCGGCCTCGGCGAGCCGGGCGCGCTCGGCCCTGGTCACGTCACGCGCGCTCAGCACCACGACGGGCACCTCGGCGCATCCAGGCAGAACGCGCAGGCGGTCGAGGAACGAGAACCCGTCCATCACCGGCATGGTCAGGTCCAGCAGCACGAGGCGTGGCGCCCCGTGCCGGACCTGATCGAGCGCCTCCTGGCCGTTCCCGGCCTCGCGGACGCTCCAGCCATCGCGCTCCAACACCGTACGGAGGCGATGGCGCATGTCCGCGTCGTCGTCGACCACGAGCACATCGCCGTCGGCCGCCCTGAACTGGTCCAGGATCGTGCGGAGCCGCGTCCAGTCCACGGGCTTGGGCACCGCCTCGACCGCACCGAGGGAGGCGCTCAGGGCGGCATCGGCGACGAAGCTGACCATCACCACGGGGATGCCGGCGGTCTCGGCGTCCGCCTTCAGGGCGGCGAGAACGGACCAGCCGTCCATGTCGGGCATCATCACGTCGAGCAGGATGGCCCTCGGCTTCAACGACCGCGCGAGGTCGAGTCCCGTCCGTCCGTCGGTCGCCGTACGCACGGCGAAGCGCTGTCGTTCGAGGAAGCGCGTCATCAACTCGCGCTGGTTGGCCTCGTCATCGATCACGAGCACGAGGTCCTCGGTGCCGGACAGGTTCTCCGGCGCCGCCGTCGGAACCTCCCCCGCAACGTGTTCGGGAGCCAGGGCCGGTATCCGCAAGGTGAAGGTCGTGCCTTGGCCTTCGACGCTGGCGACCGTGATGTCGCCGCCGAGCAGTCGTGCGAAGGCCCGGCTCAGCGCCAACCCGAGACCCGTCCCGCCGAACTTGCGCGTGGTGGTCTCGTCGGCCTGGGTGAAACGCTCGAACAGCCGCCCGACCTGTTCCGGCGTCATCCCGATGCCGGTGTCCTCCACGGTGAACCGAAGCCAATCGGCGCCCTTACCATCCTCGCGAATGACACTCAGGGTGATGGTACCGGATTCGGTGAACTTGGCGGCGTTCGAGAGAAGGTTGAAAAGGCACTGACGCAGCTTCACCGCGTCCGTTCGGGCCTGACCGACATCCCCGGCGATATCGAGGGTAAGCACGTTGCCCTTCTTGGCGACCAGGGCGTCCACGGTGCCTGCGGCGTCGGTGGCGAACGCGGCGACGTCGATATCCTCGGGATAGAGATCCATCTTCTCGGCCTCGACCTTGGACAGGTCGAGCACGTCGTTGATCAGCCCGAGGAGGTGCTTGGCGTTCGACTTGATCTTCCCGAGATCCTTCAGGAGGACGTCCTGGCCGAGTTCCTCGGCTTCCTCCTCCAGCATCTCGGAGTAGCCGATGACCGCGGACAGGGGCGTCCGAAGCTCGTGGCTCATGTTCGCCAGGAAGCGGCTCTTGGCACGGCTGTGTTCCTCCGCGGCCTCCTTCGCGGCTTGCGCCCGAGCGTTCGCGTCGGTCAGTTCCGCTTGGTTGCGGAGGAGGACTTGGTTTGCGGCGTCGAGGCTTTCGAGCGTCGCATCGTTGCGGGCCACGGAACGGCGCAGGGCGTCGCAGATCCAAACCATCACCCCGCCGACCGCCACGTACTGGCACAGCAGGGAGACGTCCACGCCGCCCAGGTCGCCGTCCCGCGTGTAGAACCACGTGGCGATCAGGGTCGAGATCGCGAGGACGAGCGCGCCGGCCCCCCGCCCGTAGGCGAGGCTTCCGGCCAAAAGGACCGGGATGTAGAGGAGGAAAGGGGCGACGTAGGTAGGTGCGAGGTAGCGCACGAACGTCATGACGCCGACCGCCAGCAGCGGGATGCCGTAACGGACACCCGCCGACGGACGGTGCCGCGTGAGTATCCCGATCAGGTCATGCAAGCCGCTCATCGCCGATAGGTGTCACGTCGTGCCGGCTTTGCAAAGGAGCCGGGTTGGCGCCCGGGGCAACGGCACAAGGGTACCCCGACGATGTCCCATCGGCAGTCCCGACCTCGCGGCGGGGGCGGACGGTCATCGGCCCGACCGGTCGGGAGATGGCGTGGAAGGTTCGTCGGCCATACGGTCCTGCAGTCGGTCGAATTGCCGATGAATACCCACCCCTCCATTCGTGGCCACCGACGTTTGAAACGCCAAAACCGGTCTGCTGCCTCCCGTTTCGCGGGGGGCAGCAGTCCGGGCAGTCAAACGTCAGGTCAAGCGGTGCCGTTGCCACCCGTCGCGCCGTAGACCTCGCCGGTGACGTAGCTCGCCTCCTGGCTCGCGAGGAACACGTAGACGGGCGCAAGCTCGACAGGCTGGCCGGGACGGCCCAGGGGCACCTCGGAACCGAACTTCTCGACCGCCTCCTGCGGCTGCCCGCCCGAGGGCTGCAGCGCCGTCCAGAACGGGCCAGGTGCCACCGCGTTCACCCGGATGCCATTCGCGACCTGCTGCTTGGCCAAGGCCTTCGAGAAGGCCACGATGCCGGCCTTGGTGGTCGCGTAGTCGACGAGGATCTTGGGCGGGGTGTAGGCCACGACCGACGCCGTATTGATGATCGATGCGCCAGCCGGCATATGCGGCAGGGCCGCCTTCGTAATCCAGAACATGGCGTAGAGGTTGGTCTTAAGCGTCCGGTCGAACTGCTCGTCCGTGATGTCGCCGATGTCTTTCTGGTTCGTCTGCTTGCCGGCATTGTTGACCAGGATGTCGAGGCCACCCAAGTCGGCGACGGCCTTCTTCACCAGCGCCTCGCAGAAGCCCTTGTCGGTAATGTCGCCCGGCAGAAGCACCGCCTTGCGGCCCTCGGCCTCGATGAGCTTAGCGACGTCCTGCGCGTCCGGCATCTCCTCCTCGACGAAGCTGAGAGCCACGTCTGCGCCCTCGCGGGCGAAGGCGATGGCGGCAGCACGTCCGATACCGGAGTCGGCGCCCGTCACCAAGGCCTTCCGACCTTCCAGTCGGCCATGACCCCGGTAGCTGGTCTCGCCGTGATCGGGCTTGGGGTCCATCGCTCGCGCGAGGCCCGGCGCCTCCTGCGGCTGCCGCGGGAACGGTGGCTGCGGGTACTGGGTGCGCGGGTCCTGCATCTTCAGGCGCGCGTCGGCGGCATCGCTCATCGGTAACCCTGTGCTTGAGATGAATGGCGGGGGTGACGACTGTCCCATCCAGGCGCGAAGCATCTCAATCCGCCGTCGCCGGTGAGGTTCCTGCCGTTCCGACGAACCAGGTGCGGGTTCAGCCGACGCCGGTCGGCCCATCGATGACCCGACGCACGCGTCGGGCAAGCTCCATCCGTTTGTACGGCTTGTTGATCACCTCGAACTCGGTGCCGCCGGTATCGGTGCGCTCCAGGGACGCCTCGGCGTAGCCGGTGGTCAACAAGACCTTGATCCGGGGTTGGCGCTCCCTGGCTGCCCTGGCCAGCATCACGCCGTTCATGCCGCCGGGCATGATCAGGTCGGTGAACAGCAGGTCGATCCGGGCCTCGCCGTCGAGCACCTCCAGGGCTTCGCCCGGTCCGTGCGCGACCGTGACCTTGTAGCCGAAATCCTCCAGGATTGTGCCGGCGGTCGCCGCGACGTCGGGTCGGTCGTCAACGACGAGTACCGTCTCCGTCCCATGACGGTCGGCGGCGCGCTGCGAGGGCTTGTGCTCGACCTCGGCATTCTGGTCGACGGCGGGGAACAGGAGGCGCACCGTGGTGCCCTCGCCGACTTCCGAGTAGATCACCACCGACCCACCGGACTGCTTGGCGAAGCCGTAGACCATCGCCAAACCGAGGCCGGTCCCCTTGCCCTCGCCCTTGGTCGTGAAGAACGGCTCCATCACCCGGGACAGGATCTCGGGCGGCATGCCCGTGCCGGCGTCGGTGACCGAGACGGTGACGTAGGCCCCCTCGGGTAGCCCCTTGAACGCGACGGTGTCCTCGTCGTCGATGACCCGGTTCGCGGTCTTGACCGTCACGGTGCCACCGGCCGGCATTGCGTCGCGGGCATTGATCAGGACGTTGAGCAGCGCGACCTCGGCCTGGGTAGGGTCGACCCGGCAAGTCCATAGCTCGGAGGCGAGGTCGGTCTCGATCACGACATGGTCGCCCATGGCGCGCGAGGCCATTTCGCCCATGCCCTCCACGAGGCCATTGAGGTTGAGCAGACGTCCTTCAAGCCGCTGCTTGCGCGAGAAGGCCAGGAGCTGGTGGGTCAGCTTGGCGGCCCGCTCGGACGCGTCGCGCACCGCCTCGCCCGCCCGGCGCATGCGGGCGACGTCGATGGTAGGATGGTCGATCAGCGCCAGCATCACCTCGTTGTGGCCGGAGATGACCTGCAGCAGGTTGTTGAAGTCGTGCGCGATACCCCCCAACTGCCCGAGGCTCTCCATCTTCTGGGCCTGGTGAAGGCTCTCCTCGGCGTCCCGCCGACGGGAGACGTCGAGCTGCGAGCCGAAGAAGTACACGAGCTCGCCCGAACGGTTGAATACCGGGCTGACGAACAGGGCGTTCCAGAACGAGGTGCCGTCCTTCCGGTAGTTCAGGATCTCGGCGGCGTACTCCCGGCGCTCCTCGATGGCCTTGCGGACCTCGGCGACCGTGTCGCGGTCGGTCTCGGGCCCCTGCAGGAAGCGGCAGTTCGTCCCGATGAGCTCGTCTCGCGTGTAGGCGGTCATGCACTCGAAGGCGCGATTGACGAAAATGATCGGGTTGTCGGGCTGGTGCGGGTCCGTGACGATCATCGGCATCCGCGTCGTCTCGACCGCGGCGAAGAAGATGTCATGGTGCTGGTCGACGACGCCGGACGGACCGCTGCCCGTTACGGGCGTGTGCGGGCCGGGGCTCGGCGGCTTTTCCGGTGACGATGGCATCTGGCGTTCCTCGGATGGGGCCGAGCCGCCTGACGCCTCGACAAGACCGATGCCGTGCCGTTGGGGGCGCGACCCTACGGCAATCGTTACTGTCAAGCCTGGTTCATTGCGCGATGCTAAATGCCGTGTCCCGGGGCTGTATGCCCGTAGAGACAACACCAGGGACCGCACGCTCCCATGCGTGTACGCCCTGGGTTCCTAGAATATCGGATCTCAGCTGTGCGTGGGCGATAGGCGCGTACCGCCCAGGGCGAGCGCCTTGGCGGACCAGAGGACTGCGCCGGACGGAGCGCTAAGGGTTGAACCGGTGAGCGATAACCCCGGCGGCGTCGCGGTGCGGGCACACGCGATATCGATGGCTGCGGCAAGGTCGGGCGCGATGATGGTGTCCCGCTCGAAGGCCGTGCCGTCCTTGCCGCAGGTAAATCGCATCATTCGGCGTAGGTGGTAGCTCGGCATCATTCGCTCCATGGCGCGAAAGACCCACGCAACCCGGTACGACACCCTGGGACGCATGGTCGGTCGGAGGCAAGGCACCGTGACGTCCGGGTCGTGAATGCCGCATGGCGACGTGACGGCCCCATCGTCGGCGCGCGGCGCAAGCGCCTCGGATCCCCCATCCCGCCGGCCCCGCGAGCCAGCGACGCAAACATATAATGTCGCACCTGCAAGCGTAGCCGCTCGCCCTATCATGACGGTTCGTCGTCAGGAGCCGCCCGCGTGCCGAAACCGTTTCCCCGCACCGGCGGACCCATCGAACGTGTGGACGGCTACCTTCCGCTGGAAGCCTACGCGGCCCTGGGCGAGGGCCGCTCGGTCGCGCTTTCGGGGGCGGACGGGTCCATAGACTGGTGGTGCTGCCCCAACCTCGACTCGCCGCCCCTCTTCGACCGCCTGTTGAGTCCAAACGGGGGTGGCTACTTCTCGGTGACGCCGGACGCGCCGTTCACGGCGGAGATCGGCTATCGCGACGGCAGCAACGTCCACGAGACGGTGTTCACCACCGCCACGGGAAGGGCCCGGTTGACCGAGAGCCTCAACAGTGGCCCGGCCGGGCGCCTCCCGTGGGCGGAGCTCGCGCGACGCGTCGAGGGTCTGGAGGGGTGCGTCCGCTTCCGCGTCGAGCTCGTCTTCGGCACCCGCGGGGATACGGCGGGACCGTTCCTGTCGTCGAACGCCAGCGGGAGCGCCTTCCATGTCGCCGGACTGATGGGCCTGTTCCGCCACGGTGACGGCGTCGTGGTGGAACAGGAGGACGATCACGCCATCAGGGCCAGCGTGACGGTCGAGGCCGGGCAGGCCGAGACCCTGGCCATCCTCGCGGGCGAGCACGAACCCTTGGTGGTCGCACCGGTCGCCGACATCGACCGGCGCATCGAGGTCTCCTGCAAGGCGTGGCGGGAGTGGACGGAGGGACTGGGGTACACCGGGCGGTACCGCGAGCAGGTCGAACGTAGCGCCCTTGCGCTCAAGCTTCTACTGTACTCGCCCACCGGCGCCATCGCGGCGGCCGCGACCACGTCCCTGCCCGAGGGTATCGGCGGCAAGAAGAACTACGACTACCGCTACGCCTGGGTCAGGGACGCCGGGTACGTCATCAAGACGTTCCTCCGGCTCGGAGCCCACGCCGAGGCCAGTGCCGCGCTGACCTGGCTTTTCCGCCACCTGGAGGAGCACGGCGCCCAGGTTCTCTACACGTTGAACGGCGAGCCCGTCTCGGACGAGGAGGAACTCGACCTTCCCGGATACCGCGACTCCTGACCCGTACGGACGGGAAACGCGGCTTCCGGGCAGCATCAGCACGGCATCTACGGCGACATCTTCGAGACGGCGGCGCGGTTCGTGGCCGACGGCGGCATGCTCGACCTGCGCAGCGGCGCTTTGCTGGCGCGGCTGGCCGACGAGTGCGCCGAGCGCTGGAAGATGAAGGATGCCGGCATCTGGGAACTTCCCGAACAGCAACACTATACCGGGTCGAAGATCAGTTGCTGGCAGGCGCTGGCCCGGGCGGTCGAGATGGCCGACGACGGGCACCTGCCGGGCAACTGCAGGGACCGCTGGGCGCGCGCCCGCGACCGGGTGGCGACCTGGATCGACGAGCATTGCTGGTCGGAGCGGCGGCAAACCTACGTGATGTATCCGGGTAGCGACAAGCTCGACGCCTCGCTGGCCCTGGCCGTCCGGTTCGAGTTCGGCAACCCCGACCGCCTGCGGGCGACTTGCGAGGCCATAGACCGCGATCTCGGTCGGGGCCCGTACCACTACCGGTACACCGGGGTCGACGCCGAGGAGGGCTGTTTCCTGGCGTGCACGTTCTGGCTCGTCGAGGCGCTGGCACTGCTCGGGCGAGCGGGGGAGGGAGCCTCCAAGTTCGAGGCCGTGGTGGCGGCGTTGGACCGCAACTCGGGGACGTACTCCGAGATGGCGGACCCGGCGACGGGGATGTTCCTCGGCAACCTACCCCAAGGCTTGACTCATCTCGCCCTGATCCAGTCGGCTGCGACCTTGTCCGGCATGGGCTTGTGAAATCGGGGGGATCGGTCCCTTCCCCTTCATCGGCCCGACCCATGGGCTCCACCCGACGGGATCGCACGCACCGCGCGTGACGCCCGGTCAAAATGTGGGCGTCCCCGTCTGTGAGGGGGGCGCATGGGCGCTCGTCCCACCCGTCCCGTCATCGGTACCGACGCACGGCATGTTGGCCAGGGCCGTCGTCGAAACGGGAATTCGAACGTTGGCGGCAACGGACGGCTAGCTATCGGCTGAGGCACGTGGTGCCGGGGCCGCAGTGTCATTCCCGAGGGACGTACGAGAAAGGGAAGCGTCGAGTATGCGTATCGTCGGAAGCCTGTCGCCGGACGGGGACGCGCGCGAGGCCGCACGGGAAGCCATGCGAACCGCGCTTCCGACGTTCAGGCCGGATGCGCCCGTCGTGGTGCTCAGCCACTTCGACGCGGATGGGCTGACGGCGGCCGCCATCCTGGTCCGGGCACTCCGTCACGCGGGGAAGGAGGCCAACCCGGTCGTCATGGGCAAGGGCGAGTCGCCGTGGGACCCGGACGTCGGCGCGCGTCTGGCCAAACTTCGGCCGGGGGGCCTGATCGTCGCGGACCTGGGGACCCGGTCGGACCCCGTCCTGCCGGGTTGCCCGACCCTCGTGATCGACCATCACGTCCCGACCGGCGAACCGGAAGGTGCCGTGACCATCAGCGGGAACGGTCTCGACCCCGAGCCTACCTCCGCCCTTCTGGCATGGTGGGCCGCCGGAGCCCTGGGCGACCAGGCCGACCTCCTGTGGCTGGCGGCCGTGGGACTGATCGGCGACATGGCGGAGGGCCTCGACTTCCCGGAGATCGCCGAGGCGCAGAGCCGGTGGGGGAAGACGGCGCTGCGGGATGCCACGTCGCTCGTCAACGCCCCCCGCCGGACCGCGGCGGCCGATGCCGGTCCGGCGCTGAGGCTTCTGCTGGCGTCGGACGGAACGAAACGCATCACCAAGGGTGATGACGCGGACGCCCTGGCCCTGCAAGCGGCCAAGGCGGAGGTTCGCGCCGCCATGGAGGTCGCCAAGCGCGTCCCGCCCGCAATCGGCGGCGACGTCGCGCTGATCCGGCTCGACTCGCCCTGCCAGATCCATCCCCTGGTGGCGCAGCAATGGCGTGTGCGCCTCAAGGACAAGATCGTCATCGCCGCCAACGCGGGCTATTGCCCTGGCTGGGTGCACTTCGCCGCGCGGTCGGCGAGCGGGCGCGACCTCATCGCCTTCCTCGCGGAGCACCGCCCGGAGAACGCGGATGGGCGCTACGGCAATGGTCACGCCCAGGAGACCGGCGGGGCGCTCCGCAATGCCGATTGGAACGGCTTCATCCGGGGACTCGGGTTCCCGCAGGCGCAGGTGGACGCATGACCGGCAACGAACGTCCCCTCCGGCTGGGCTTCCCGGTCAAGGTCATGGGCCGACCGGACCTCAAGTCGCAGGACACCCGGCGTTGGCAGAAGGGGCCGCACCTGAAGTGCTCGCTCGAACTGCTGGACCACGTCCTGGAATACCTGAAGTCGAAGAACCTCGACATGTACCGGATGTCCTCGGACATCGCGCCCTATGCGACCCATCCGGACATGCCGCAGTTCCACGGTATGGTGGCCGAGAGCGACGCCGAGTTGCGCGCGTTCGGCGCCAAGGCCCGGGCCTACGACATCCGGCTGTCGTTCCACCCGTCTCAGTACATCCTGCTGAACGCCCCGAACCCCGAACTGACCCGGAAAAGCATCTGGGACCTCTCCAGTCAGGCGGAGATGCTGGACCGCATGGAGCTCGACGACGAGGCCGTCATGATCACCCATGTCGGCGGCGTCTACGACGATCACGAGGCGAGCCGGGCGCGCTGGATCGAAGGCTGGAACCAGTGCCCGGAGCACGTCAGGCGTCGTCTGGTCCTGGAGAACGACGACCTGCGTTTCTCGGCCGCCGACGTCCTATGGATACACGAACGCACCGGCGTCAGATTGATCTTCGACTACCAGCACTTCTGGTGCCTGAACCCTGAGCGGCTCGACATCCGCGAGACGTTCGAGCGCTTCCTGGCGACATGGCCGGCCGGTGTCCGCCCGAAGATGCACTTCTCCTCGCCCCGCACCGAGTTGCGGGAGGTCAAGCAGAAGATCACCCCGAAACAACGCGAAGCGGCCAAGGCAGGGAAATCGCGCGGGTCGAAGGAGGTTCTGAAGGCACCGGTGAAGGCGACGGCGCGGGTCAAGACGGTGTTGCGGCCGCCGGTTTGGACCGGACATGCCGACTTCACCAACCCTTTCGAGTTCGCGACGTTCATGCGGATGGCTGAGGGGCTGACCTTCGACGTGATGCTGGAGGGCAAGTCCAAGGACCTTAGCCTGCTGCGCCTGCGTCCCGACCTGCTGCGGTTCGCCCCCGACGTCGCCGGCCGGTTCGGCATCACCACCGGTGAGGCGACGGACGACGAGGCGCAACTGGAGGAAGGCGTCGACGCCGACGATGAAGCCGACGTGGACGAGGGGCGGGCACAGGCGGCCAGTAGAGGTTCAGCCGACATGGGACCCGGAATCAGGGATAAGGACAATCATAGATAAGGACGTTGCAGCCATATGAACTCAGGCCGGGCCTGCGAAGAAAAAGGCCAGGCCGAACAAGACGTAGACGCCGATCAGCAACAGACCCTCGAACCACGTCGTTTCTCCATCCCGTGCGATGGCATTCACGATGAACGCGGTCCCGGCGATGGCGAACAGATGTAACGGGTTTGCGAATACCAATGTCATCGGGTGGCCAAGCGCCCAGGATATGATGACTAGCAACGGGGCCAGCACCAAGGCGACCTGAATGGCTGAGCCGATGCAGATGTTGAGTACGAGGCCCATTCGGTCCTCACGGGCGAACCAAGCCGCCGCGAACAGGTCGCCGGCAGTCCCCACCAAGGCAAGGACGATGACGCCCAGGAACATGGGGGACAGGTGCAGGCTCCCCGCCGCCTGGGTGATCGTCCCCGACAGCATCTCGGACTCGAACGCGATGGCGACCGTCGCGGCGACGAGGACCCCGAGGGCGAACGGGAGGCTCCATTCGGCCTCGCCGCTGCCCTTGTCGTTCGAGAAGACGTCGCGGTGCGTGATCAGCGTGAAGACGAGATTGGCGAGGTAGAGCAGCAGCAACACGACGGAGACGCCGAGACTGACCTCCTCGTCGGTGATGCCGATGGTGGCCGCGTGGCCCGACATCCGCCCGCTCGCGTCGAACACGGCCGGTAGCAGAAGGGCTATGACGACGAGGATGAGGAGGGTCGACAACAGGCCGGCCCGTTCCGGGTTGAACTTCTGCCGCTCCCGGGTCGCCCCACCCACGATGATGGCGAGGCCTAGCCCGAAAAGGCTGGTCCCCATGATCGAGCCGGCGATCTGGGACTGGACGACGGCCGCCTCGCCCCGCATCAGGACGAACAGCGCCAGCACGAGTTCGGCGATACTGCCGAAGCTCACCGTCAGCAGGCCCCCGATGGCGGGGCCGACCCGGTCGGCGAGTTGGTCGGTCGCCCGACGGACCCATTCAGCCAGCACGGCGATGGCGACGGCGCTGGCCCCGAAGATCGTCAGCGGCGGCGCGTCGACCAGATATTCCAACGCCGCCGAGATCGGGATGGAGACGAGGAGGATGGTGAAGATCATCGCGGGATATCGATTCCTGGCGCACGTGGCACCGACGGTGAAGACCGTTTCGTGGACAGGCGAGGGCCGATATCAGCTTTCGCCATCGCGCAGGGTCCGGCGAGCCACCATGCCCAGCGTCGAGCCCTGGACGACGATGGTGAACAGCACCACCGCGTAGGTCGCCGCGAGGATGGCAGGCTTGGCGTCGCTCTCCGGGACGGACAGGGCCAGCGCCACGGAGATGCCGCCGCGCACGCCGGCCCAAGTCAGGAACGGCACGTTGCGGGGCGAGAGGTTGCCACCCCAGCGGAAGGCGAGGAGCGGCGTCGAGACTGCTACGAGCCGCGCGACCAGCACGATGGGGACGGCGCACGCGGCGAGCACGAGCCCGCCCGTTGCGAAGCGCAGCACCAGCACCTCCAGGCCGATGAGCAGGAACAGCACCGAGTTCAGCACCTCGTCTATCAGCGTCCAGAGAGACGACACATACCCTTGTGTCTCCTCGCTCATCGCGTCGCGCGGCGCGCGGTCGCCGACCAGCAGCCCCGCCGCCACGACCGCGAGCGGGCCGCTGAAGTGGAGCTTCTGGGCGAGCGCGTATGTGCCGGCGACGAGCGCGAGGGTGATCAGCACCTCGACCGGAAAGTCGTCGATGGCCCGCATCGCCCGGTAGGCGACGTAGCCCGTGACCACGCCAAGCACGAGCCCGCCGCCGGCCTCCTGCAGGAGCAGGCGGGCGACGCCGCCGGCGCTGGTCGCCTCCCCGCCCGAGCCGGCGGCGAACGCGACGAGGACCGTGAACAGCACGATGCCGATGCCGTCGTTGAACAGGGCCTCGCCCTGCATCTCGACCTCAAGCGCCTCCGGGACCTTCACGTTCTTCAGCGTGGCCAGCACCGCGACGGGGTCGGTCGGGCTGATCAGCGCGCCGAACACGAGGGCCCAGGCGAACGGGACGGGCTGGCCGAGGGCGTCGGCCGCGAACCAGAACGCGCCCCCGACGATGGCGGTGGAGATCAACGTGCCGACGAGCGCGAGCGTCGCCACAGCCCACGCCCTGTCGCGCAGGTCCCGCAGGTCCAAACTCATGGCGCCGGCGAACAGCAGGAATGCCAGCATGCCGTTCATCACGACGTCGGTGAAATCGACCTGTCTCAGCACCTGCGTCAGGTCCTGGTAGAGGTGCTGGGCGGGGAACGCGACGTCCAGGCCTACCAGCGCGAGGGAGGCGAGCAGCCCCATCACCAGCAGGCCGATGGTATGCTGCATCCGCAGGAAGCGGTAATTCAGCCAACCGAACAAGGCCGACAAGGTCAGCAAGAGGGCGGAGAGGTCGAAGATTGAGATCACGGGCGTCCCCCGCCCAGGCCGCGGGAGGGTGCGGGGGGCTTTCCGAAGAGATGGCTCAACGCGCCCGCACCCGTTCGGTGGCGCCGGCGGCCGAGAGCACCGCGTTGGCCGCCGCGACGTCGCCGGCCTCCCGCGGCATCGCCGCCGCCTGGCCTTCGCCGGACCGGCGGCACAGGCGCACGAGATAGGGGAAGTGGTCCGAGCCGAAGGCGCCGAGGCGCTCGACCGAGACCGTCGTGAAGCCGCCCTCGTGGAAGACGTGGTCGAGCGGCCAACGCCATAGAGACGAATGGGCGTTCCAGGTCGCGACGTAGCCGCGGCCGCGGCGGGGGTCGATCAGCCCGGACAGCCTGACCATGCGCTCCACCGCGATCTCCCAGGGCGTCGCGTTGAGGTCGCCGGCAATGACGCCCGGCTCGACGCGTTCAGCGGCGCAGCGTATTCGCCGGCATCGCCCAGGCGTTCTGAACTGCTGCGCACGCCTCGGCCGGCAGCGCGCGCTCTTGCAGTTCGAGACACGACACGGACGAGGATGCGTAGCTGTTAAAAGTGCACCCCGGTCTGGGTCTCGGTCAGCCGTGAAAGATGCAGCCGGCGTGCTCGCACCCGGCGTGATCCTTGCGGCCATCGGCGCACTCATCGCAGCAGTACGCCTTGCCGTCGCGGGTTACAGCCTTGGACAGGAAGACCACGCACTCGCAGTCCTCGCACGCACACTTCGCCATCTCGACATCGACGCTGGCCATCAGTTCTCTCCTTCGCTTTCGTTCGGGGACCCCGCCGCATCACCGGCTGGGACGTGGGCATGCTCGTGTGGCTCGCGAAATTGGCGATCATGTTGCGCAACACATCGCGCACGTGGTCGTCGTCGATTGTGTAGGCCACATGCCGCCCGTGCCGCGTCGCCCGCATGATCCGAGCGGTCCGCAACAGGCGCAGGCAGTGCGAAGTCAAAGATTGGAGGAGCCCAAACTTCTCCCCGATCTCCCCGACACCCCGTGCTTCATTCAGGCAGGCGAGCACGATCCCAAGACGGTTCGGCTCGCCGAAGAGTCGGAACACCTCCGCCACATCCGCTAGCTGCGCTTCTGTCGGCTGCGACACGTCAAACACCCGTGTATTGATATGTCTAATTGATTCAGGGCGTGCCGTTAAGGATCGCCGTAGGCTGATTGACGGCTTCCCACCGCAGGATGCGATCCAGAGGATGCGTTTATGCCAAAAGGCGGATCAACCGTTGACGACCAATGTAACGTCTATCGATACATGAGGCACTGAAGTCGCCTTTCCGGGATCCTTCATGTGCTGCTGCACATGGCAGAGGAGCCAGGACCGCTCACCTTCGAGGCGCTCGCCGCCGTCATGCAGACCAATCCGGTGGTCGTGCGCCGGACCATGGCCGGGATTTGCGAGGCGGGGTTCGTCAGGTCCGGGCGCGGGCACGGCGGCGGCTGGACCCTCGCGCGCGACCTGACCGAGATCATCATTCTCGACATCCACGCACGCTTGGTTCCCCAAGCATTTTTCCGAGGCATCCCGCTTCACAACACAACCCATGGTCGGTGATCGTCGAACGTCACGATCCCACCCCTTGACATCGCAGTCGCGCGTCCACTTATTTCTGTCATGACAGAAACAACAGACATCTCGGCACCTCTCCCCCCCGCGGTCGAGCGGTTCGTGCTGCACTGGGGTGACCTCGGCGGCCAATGGGGTGTCAACCGCTCCGTCGCGCAGATCCACGCGCTCCTCTACCTGTCCGATCATCCGCTCACCGGCGAGGACATCGCCGGGACGCTCGGCATCGCGCGGTCGAACGTCTCGAACTCGCTCCGGGAGTTGCTTGGCTGGAACCTCATCCGGCGCGTGCCGGTGATGGGCGAGCGCCGCGATCACTTCGTCGCCGAGATCGACCTCTGGGAAATGATCACGCGCATCGCCGCCGGCCGCAAGGAGCGCGAGATCGACCCCGCCATCGCGGCCCTCCGCGCCTGCGTGGCCGAGGCCGATGCGGACCCGGCGCTCGGGATGGTCGCGAGGCGGCGCCTGCGCGCCATGCTCGAGTTCACCGAGACGATGGAGAGCTGGTACGGCCAGATGCTCCACGTGCCCAGGGGGACCCTGGCCAAGCTGATCCGGCTCGGAGGCCGGATCGTGAAGTTCCTGCCCGCCAGGATCGAGTGACGACCAGGGAGGCCCCCGTGGCCATGATGAGACGGGCCCGTCGGGCCGATGCACGGCCGTCCCCCACCCCCGGCGTCCAGCGGCCGCCGGACACAGCCGGCGACCTCCTCGACCTGCGCTTCCGGGCGCTGCTCCCGGAACGCGACTGGGCGAGCCTGTCGCCGGCCGTGCGCCACCGCTTCGGCAAGCGGCTGACGCAGGGGGCGAGCGCCGTCTATGTCGGCCACATCGTCGGGATGCGCATCAGCCGCCTCGGCTGGGTCGTCGCGCAGGCGACGCGCCTCGTCGGCAGCCCGCTGCCCCTGGAACGCCAGACCGGCCGGGCCGGCGTCGTCACCGTCACGGAGGATCCGGATGGCGGCGGCCAGATCTGGACGCGGCTGTACGCCCGTGCGTCGGGCTTCCCGCAGGTGATCCACTCGGTCAAGCGTTTCGCCGGTCCCACCGGGCTGGAAGAGCATGTCGGAGCGGGCGTCGGCATGACCCTCACGGTCACGGTTTCGGACGGGGCGCTGCTGTTCCGCAGCCATAGCTACTTCGTCGACTGCCGGGGGCACCGCCTGCACCTGCCGAGCTGGCTCACCCCCGGCGCGCTCACCGTCACACACGCCGATGCCGGCGCCGACGCGACGGCGGGCGCCTTCCGGTTCATCCTCGACATCGAGCATCCCTGGTTCGGCCAACTGATCCGGCAGGAAGCGCTCTTCCAGGATGCCGAGACGGCCCCGCAGGACCGGGCGACATGAGCACGATCCTGGTGTTCGGCGGATACGGCGGCTTCGGGGCCCGCCTGTCGCGCCGGCTCGCAGCCGCCGACCACGACGTGATCGTCGCCGGCCGCCGCCTCGTCAGCGCCGAGGCGTTCTGCGCCGCCCATCCCCCGTGCCGCCCCCTTTGGGCAGACCGCAACGATGCCGACGCGTCGATGCTGGAGCGGGTCCGCCCCGATCTCGTGATTGACGCGGCCGGCCCCTTCCAGGGAAGCGGCTACGCCCTGCCCCGGGCCTGCATTGCGGCGGCCATCCCCTACCTCGATCTCGCGGACGGACGGGCCTTCGTCACCGGCATCGGCTGCCTCGATGCGGCCGCCCGCGCGGCCGGCGTCACGGTCCTGGCCGGCGCATCGAGCGTCCCGGCCCTGTCCGGTGCCGTGGCCCGGCACTTGGCGCAGGGGATGGACGACGTGACCGCCGTCGAAGTCGCGATCAGCGCCTCGAACCGGGCCACCGCCGGGACGTCGGTCGCCGCCGCCATCCTGAGCTACGTAGGCCGGCCGATCCGGCTCTGGCGCGACCAGGGCTGGTCGGAGGGGATCGGTTGGCAGGAGCTGCGGCGCGAGCGGTTCGCCCTGTCGGACGGTTCGTCCCTCGGCCGCCGATGGCTCGCCCTGGCAGACGTCCCGGATCTCGATCTCCTGCCGGAGCGGCTCCCGGGCCGGCCGGCGGTCAGCTTCAGGGCCGGCACCGAACTCGCGCTGCAGACGGTCGGCCTCTGGTGCGCGAGCTGGCCGGTGCGCTGGGGCTGGATCTCCTCGCTGCGGGGACTGGCGCGCTGGCTTCTCCTGGCGCAGCGGCTGACCACGCGCTGGGGATCGGACCGGTCGGGCATGATCGTCCGGCTGTTCGGCCGGGTGGAAGACCGCCGCATCGAGCGGCGCTGGACCCTCATCGCATCCGACGGCCATGGCCCGGAAATCCCGACGCTGCCGGCGGCGATCCTGGCCGAGCGGATCCTGGCCGGTTCGCTCGCGCCCGGCGCCCGCGATGCTGGGGCCGCCCTCGCTCTCGGCGATTTCGCCCCGAGCTTCGCGGGCCTGTCGATCCGCCACGAGGTGAGGGAGGCGGCCGCAGGCGAGGCGCTCTACGCGCGCATCATGGGCCCGCGCTTCGCCGAACTCGCCCCGGCCGTGGCGGCCCTGCACGGCGTGCTGCGCGATGCGGGGGCCCACGGCCGGGCCGTCGTCCGCCGGGGCCGCCACCCGGTTGCGCGGGCCGTCGCCGCGCTCCTCGGGCTGCCGGTCGCGGGTGAGCATGGCGTGCGCGTCGGCTTCAGCGCGGCGCACGGGGTGGAACGCTGGACGCGCGCGTTCTCCGGGCGCCGGTTTACGAGCGAGTTCTCCGAGAAGGAGGGCTGCGTGGTGGAGCGGTTCGGGCCGCTCCGTTTCCGGTTCGGCCTCGTCAGCGAGGGCGGTGGGCTGCGCATGGTGCTGCGTGGCTGGTCCGTCGCGAGGCTGCCCCTGCCCCTGGCCCTAGCGCCCCGCGTATCCGCCCGCGAGTGGGAGGAGGCAGGGCTATTTCGCTTCGATGTTTCCATTGCCCTACCGCTGGTAGGGCTGCTGATACGCTACCGAGGCTGGCTAAACACGCACGGCCCAGTCAACATCCGCAGCGGCCATAACGACGTCCCGATACGCTTCGATCGGGTGCGGACGTCCGGTCAGAAAGCCCTGCATTTCGGTGCAGCGGTGAACTTTAAGAAACGCGAGCTGTTCCTCCGTTTCGATTCCCTCGGCGATCACCGGCATGCCAAGCCTTTGACCAAGGGCTATGATCGCTTTCACGATCGTCATGCCCTTATGCGTGATCCCGATCTGGCCGATGAACGTCCGGTCGATCTTGAGCCGATCGAAGGCGAAGGACCGGAGGGTCAGCAGGGAACTGTAGCCGGTTCCAAAATCATCGATCGCGATGCGCACACCCTGCGCTTTTATAGTCTGCAGGACACGTCTGGCCCGCATCGTATCATAGAGGAACAGGCTTTCCGTAATCTCGAGCTCGAGTCTGCGCGGATCCAGGCCAGTTTCCGCTAGAACCGTCTGCACGAATTCCGGCAGGTTCGCTTGCCGGAACTGCGCGATAGATAGATTGACTGCGATGCCCAACGGCTGTGCCCATCGGGCAGCTTCGCGGCAGGCCGCCCTCACTACCCATTCGCTAAGCGGCAGGATCAGACCGGTCTCCTCGGCGACCGGGATGAACTGCGACGGTGCGATCGACCCGCGCATCGGGTGATTCCATCGCAGGAGGGCCTCGAAGCCGGTGACCCGACCGGTCAGCATCTCGACCTGGGGCTGATAATGTAAGCGCAGTTGGTCCGTGCCGATCGCCGCCTGGAGATCGCGGGCGAGTTGGTGACGATCACGCGCCGCGCTGTCCATGGCGTGCTCGAAGTAGCTGAACGTGCCCTTACCCTCGCTCTTGGCCCAGTACAGGGCCATGTCGGCAGCTCTCAGCAGATCCTCGTAGGTTTCGCCGTCGCGCGGTAAAACTGCGACCCCGACGCTGCAACCAATATCCACGCGCACGTCCTTGAGCTGAAAGGACGCCGTCTGGGACGAGATCAAGTCCCTGGCTATCTCACCCAGCGCGTTCGCCGATGCAAGACCTGTCACCAGCACCGCGAATTCGTCGCCACCGAGCCTGGCGGCCGTATGCTGTACACCGATCTCACCGTGCAGGCGGCTCGCTACTTCGATCAGGACTGCATCCCCCGCGGGGTGCCCGAAGACGTCGTTGATCTGCTTGAAACCGTCGAGATCCGTGCAGAGGAGGGCAGCTTGGCCCCCCGTGACTGCGATGGCGCGGAGTTCGCGTTCGACGGTCTCCTGAAAGAGCCGCCGATTCGGTAGACCCGTCAAAGCATCATGCCCCGCCAGGAAGCGCAACTGCTCCTCAGCCCGCCGCCGTTCGGTGATGTCTTCGTGGGTGCAAACCCAGCCGCCCCCCGGGATCGGGGCCCGCGCGATATCGATCGCCCGCCCGTCCTTTAGTTCCGCGACGGTCCAAGCGCACGTATTCTCCGGCGGTTCAATCAGGAGCCCTGCTTCCTCCTGGCCTTCCACGATGTGGGAGGAGACGTATCGGCGGATCGCTTCGGCCGGAACACCCTGATCGCGCAGGGAGTCCGGGATTGTGTAGAGCTCCGCAAAACGCGCGTTCATGATTACCAGATCGCGCCGATCGTCGAACAGGCAAAGGCCCTGCGCCATGTTGTCGAGCGCGACGCCGAAGGCCGCGTGCTGACGCCGCAAGCTTTGTTCGGCGCGATGGCGTTCTTCCGCACGACCCTTGTCCTCCCGATTGTGCATTCGACGCACGATGAAGATGCTCAAGCCGATCAGACAGATTGCGAGCAAAGCCGCGTTGAGGATGATCGCGGCCGCCTGCTGGCGGAAGGGCGCCAGAGCCGCATCAGCTGTGCGGCCGACGATGAGCATCAGAGGATAGTTGTCGAGCGATTGCACCGAGACGAACCGGTCGCGACCGTCGACCGGACTGACGAGGCGCATGGTACCGCTGGATTCGCCCTGGGCGGCGAACAAAGTCGCCGAGCTGTTCGGATAGACGTTGCCGGTGGCGTCCTCCCGCCGCGGGTACCGAACCAGCAGCACGCCATCCTTGCGGAAGACACCGATCACGTATGGACTTGCTTCGAGAAAGTGGAGGGCTCTTTTCCTGAAGGAGGAGGGTTCCGATGGCAGACCGGAAGCAAACCTTTACCCCTGAGTTTCGCGCTGAGGCGGTGCGATTGGCGCAGACGAGCGGGCGGTCCCGCCGCGAGGTAGCCGCCGATCTCGGCGTGGGGCTCTCGACGCTGCGCAACTGGATCGACGGCCGGCGTGAGCGGGAGATGGACCATCCGCCGGCCGATCGGCAGGAGGACATGGCCGCCGAGCTTAAGCGCCTGCGGCGCGAGAACGAGGTGCTGCGCCAGGAGCGGGAGATCCTGAAGCGGGCCACGGCTTTTTTCGCCAAGGAGGGAAGTCGATGAGGTTCCGCCTCATCGACGCGGCGACGAAGGACTTTCCGGTCGCGCGCCTGTGTAAGGTCCTCGATGTCAGTCCCAGCGGCTACTTTGCCTGGAAAAACCGTCCGGCCTCGGCGCGGCAGCGCGAGGATCTCGTGCTGCTTGCCCACGTCCGCTCCGCCTTCACGCTCTCGCACGAGACGTACGGCAGCCCACGCATGACCCACGAGCCGCGCGAGCAGGGCCTGGCGGCAGGCCGAAGGCGCGTGGCCCGGCTGATGCGGGAGAACGGGCTCAAGGCCCGCCAGCCGCGGCGCTTCCGGCGCACGACGGACAGCGGCCACGCCTTCCCGATCGCGCCCAACCACCTCGACTAGGACTTCACGGCGGCTGGGCCGGATCGCAAGTGGGGAAGCGATATCTCCTACGTCTGGACGCGTGAGGGTTGGCTGTACTTGGCGATGGTCCTCGACCTGTACTCTCGACGGGTCGTGGGCTGGGCGGCGGGCGACCGTCTTCACAAGGAACTCGCGCTGACCGCGCTGCGACGAGCCCTCGTCGTCCGGCAGCCTGGATCAGATCTGGTCCATCATTCCGACCGCGGCAGTCAGTACTGTTCGAACGAGTATCAGGCGGAGATACGACGACATGGCATCGTGATCTCGATGTCCGGTAAGGGAAATTGTTATGATAACGCGATGGTCGAGACGTTCTTCAAGACGCTGAATAGCGAGTTGGTCTGGCGCACCGCGTTCCAGACGCGAGCCGCGGCCACCGTCGCGCTGGCCCATCACATCGATGGATTCTACAATCCCCGACGCCGTCACTTGGCGCTGGGCTACACCAGCCCTATCCAGTTCGAGAGGGGCTTCACCCACCAAACCGCTCTCCATTAAACCGGAGCAAGTGCACGTCACGCCTGCCGGATCATCGGCCAGCATCGGGGCATACAGCGCTACGCACCCACCGTGCCGGCCGACGAGGATGCGCTGAACCGTGCCATCATCGCCCTGGCGTCCGAGTACGGACGTTACGGCTACCACTGCGTCACCGCGCTGCTGCAAGCAGCGGGGTGGCAGGTGGGCAAGGATCGGGTTCAGCGCATCTGGCGTCGCGAGGGGCTCAAGGTCCCGAAGAAGCACCGACCCCGCAGCCGCCTATGGCTGAACGACGGTTCCTGCATGCGGCTACGACTGCTTCACCGCAACCACGTCTCCAGCCGGACCGCACACCAAGTGTTCGGCATGCCCGATGACACGGGTCAGGGTCACTGTGACAGCTTGTTTGGCGAAGGCTCGGGGCGTCAAGCCGCCCGGGGCCGTGTGGGGTCTGTCTTCGTTGTAGTGGCACCTCCAGTCCTCGATGCGCTTGCGGGCATCGGCCAGCGACAGGAACCACGAAGCGTTCAAGCACTCTGGCCGCAGGCGGCCGTTGGACGACTCGATGTAGGCGTTGTCGGTCGGCTCGCCCGGTCGTGAGAAGTCGATCTCGGCCCCGTTCAGGTAGGCCCATTGGTCGAGCATGCGCCCAGCAAACTCTGGCCCATTGTCCACCCGTAGGCTCTTGATTCGTCACCATACCCGGACCAAGGCGTCGAGCGCCTCGGTCATTTGGAGGTGCGGAAGTTGGCTCCCGGCGTGAGCGAGAGCGCTTCTCGCGTATGGCAATCGACGACCGTCAGGGTCCGGAACGGACGTCTGTCGAACAGGCGATCAGACATGAAGTCCATGGCCCAGACCTCGTTGGGGCCACCGATGGGCGGCCGGCCTTGCCGGTAGCGCCAAGCTCGTTTGCGCTTGGGCATTTTGGGCCGGATCGACAGTCCTTCGTCCCGGTAGATCCGGTAGGTACGCTTGTAGTTCACCTCCGAGCCTTCCCACCGTAACATGATATGTAGCCGTCGGTAGCCGTAGCGCACCCGTGCGGCAGCGAGTTCCTTCAGCCGCATCCGCAGCGCCACCTGCGGGTCGGAGCTCGTCCTGTACCGCTGGGACGAGCGGCCGAAGCCGGAGGCTTGGCAGGCCCGACGCTTGCTGATGTCGTGGGCCACCAGCAGGTGACCGGCGACCTCGCGACGAGCGGCAAGCCTCACCACTTTCGCATGACCACGTCCTACAGCATGGAGCGGTCCAGCGTCAGGTCGGCCACCAATTGTTTGAGCTTGCCGTTCTCGTCCTCCAACTGCTTCAACCGCCGGATCTCCGGCACGCCCATGCCGACGAACTACTTCTTCCAGCAATAAAATGTCGGCTCGGACACGCCCATCTTCCGGAAGACCTCATCCGCCGTAGCGCCATTTTCCGCCTGCAGCAGGGTTAAGGAGATCTGCTCGTTCGTGAAGCGTTTGCGAGGCATGGCATCCACCCTTCTTCAGGGTTCAGGATGCCCGAAAAACGTGCGCTCGACGCGGACCAGTTTGACGAGTCAGGGTCAGCAAAGAGTTTGACGGGTCAGGGTGAGGTGCGAGGAGGTGCCCGCCGTTCCTTCGTGCCGTCAGCCGCCCCGTCCCTCGGCTACGTCTGATAAGCCTTTCTTATCAGACGTAGCGTTACGCTGAGGCTCGATCGAAGGAGTGAGCCATGACGCTGCCCGCCACGCTTGCCGCCCGCGCACGCGAATTCGCCGATCAGGCGCTCGCTGAGAATTCCCGTCGAGCCTACCGGGCCGACTGGCAGCACTACACGGACTGGTGCCGCAGCCACGGTCTCGACCCCCTACCCGCGGGACCCGAGCAGGTGGCGACCTATCTCACTTCCATGGCCGAGACGCACAAGCGCGCGACGATCGAACGTCGGCTCGTCACGATCGGCCAGGCACACAAGCTCCGGGGGCTGCCCTGGGTGCCTGCCCATCCGACCGTCCGGGCGGCGATGCGGGGGATGTTCCGCCGCTACGGCAGACCAAAAAAGCAGGCCGCGGCACTGGGCGTACCCGAAACCCTGCAGATCGTCTCGGCCTGCGAAGGCACGGTGGCGGCACTTCGCGATCGCGCTCTGTTCCTCATCAGCTTCGCCGGCGCATTCCGACGCTCCGAAGTGGCGCGGATCCGGTTCGAGGACTTGGTTTTCCGCGACGGCGCCGTCGAAGTGTTCCTTCCGCAATCGAAGGGCGATCAAGAGGGCGAGGGCACGATCGTACACGTCCTGGCCGGCGGCAACAGTGCCACCTGCCCCGTTGTCGCACTTCAACGCTGGCTGCAGGCCGCTCCGACCGAAGGTTACGTCTTCCGTGCCGTTCGAGCGGGCGGGACCGTGATGGACGACGGACTTCATCCCGATTCGATCGGCCGTATCGTGCAGAAGCGCGCCGCCGAGGCAGGCCTCGTCGCAGGGTCACGCGAGCGCATCTCGGCGCACGGCTTCCGCGCAGGCTTCATAACCGAGGCGTACAGGCAAGGATCGCGCGACGAGGAGATCATGAGTCACTCGCGCCATCGAGACCTCAAGACTATGCGCGGTTACGTCCGTAGATCGAAGCTCTCGGACAATCATCCCGGTCGGAACCTCGGTTTGTGATGCCCCCCGCCATGCAACAGACTTGTCATCCGCCAGGTCACGACATCGGGCAGCTGAGCACACGGCTACGAATGCGGATCTGTGCCGGTCGAAAGTGTTACCGACCAGATTGCGTCGACATGATTCTCGACCTAATTTTATCTCATCGTCATATCTGCTATGATACTTTCTACCGTCTTCCGAGTAAAATATATGATCGCCGAGGTAAATTTAGCATCAGATTATCAATCGCCGCTGCCAGCATCCCGTCCGAGCAGGCGATAAAATCTGGAAAACGTCCGTGCATAGCCAAGTTCCGGGTCGTAGGTGAAGAGTTGGCTGGTATGGCAGACATGTCCATCAGCGATCCGAGGATGTCCTAAAACGATCCCCGTGAGGCATGGGACGGGAACTAAATATACCTGCCAATTCATGAGGACGGGGGCATTCAGGAGATCGGCCGCGTTCGGATGACGACCCTGCGCGATGCGTTCCAGGTCATCAGATAAACGGCGAAGCTTTGCAGCGATATTCGTCAGACCGGGGAAGGGGCCCGGACCCCGATGCAGAATAGACATGGCGATCGACCTCCGTTTCCACTCAATCGTTTGATCCATGCGCCGCGACGCAGTTTATACTTGTGTACATTATCAATATACTCTATTTATCCGGGCGCATTTGCTGATATCTGACATGATATGCATTAATTATGGCTTATTCTGTAGTTTAAACACCAAAATACACTACCGTCCCAAACCCATTTTTTGCAGCTGTCCATCACGAGCGCTTTCGCAACAACAACTGAGCCGTCGACGATGGTTGGATGACCAAACGCAATACCTTTGAGGACACCGTTCTTTCCGGGTGGGCACCACCATCCGACGAGCATAGGTGATACCGCCAGATCGTCCTGATCGGGCCGGAACCCTTTGGCTATCGACCGCAACATCTGCGCGACCGCATAGGTCACACCCCGCCGGGATGCGATTTCAAGGGCTATACTTTGAACGCTGGCGGAATCTCGGTCGTGGTCGCCCTCGCCACGCTTTCGGCCGATCTCGAAGGAATGCCGCGGAGGCGCTCTCTTAGAACCCAGACGTTTGGCGTTGCGCGGCCGAACCGTCACGGCAGACATATCGGGATCCAGACGAGTCGTGCCGAAACCGATGCGCCTCCCGCCACGAAGGTGGCCGCTTCATGCGCAGATTCGAACTTGATGAAGCTGACAACATCCAGCAATGCCGAATCCGATGCAGGTCGAAGTACTCCGCTTCGCAAAAGTAGATCCCGCTTGTCGCGAAGCCAGCGCAATTTAGGCTTCGTGCAGCCTAGAATTTTCGAACCGGGAACGATGACCGTCTCTCGACCGCGCATGCGAGCGAGCGCGTGCGCACCCTTGAAACGCATCTCGTGATCTGTCCAGAGCTCCCTGTCGAGGTCCACTCCACGGGGTAGAAAGGCGATGCGTGCTCCGATCGGGAGTAGTACGGGCTCGATATCCGCGATAATCCCGGGAACGGTCATGGCGAACAAGGGGCGGAGATCCTCCATGACGCGGTCGGCGATCGCCGATTCGTACTCCGTACGCGTGAAGCGATCGGCATCATGCGGGTTCGCGACCCGGGCTCTCCCAAAATGGTTTATCTCGTCGACGAATCTGCGTTGCAGCATGAGACGCTGCGTTTCCGTCATCACTCTGGGTCCCGTGATCGCCACCACCTCCCAGACGAAATCAAGTTTGTCGTCGTTCGCATGCGCCGCCAACCGTTCTTGAAGCATACCGCCTTCGCCAACTATGGCACGCAGCTTCCCCCCGGCGTCTGCCGGCGCTCCCACAAGTATGTAGATGCCGGGACCAAGGATATTTGGAAGCGCCAGAAGATCGTCGATCGACCAGATGGGACAGCAGTGGAGACCAACGTCGGACCCTACGAACTCGAGTGAGAGTAATCCATCTTCTCTTGTTCCAGACATCAGGCCACGAAATGGTCGCGAACGAAGCCGGGTCATCGTATCAGCTCCAGAACTGCCATGATGAAATCGAACGGCATGCCTCGATAGGCGCCATGCACCCGTTGCTTCCGTCAGCTGACTAATTCCGTTGGGTATCAGACGCAAACTGTCGACTTGATCAAGAATCGACGGGGTAAGATCTTAGTCGAGTGAACTTGCAACAGCCATTCTTGCAACATCCATCGACGGACCGACACGAATGTCTCAGGCTTCAGCCAGAACACTACCGTCTAGGTATGGCGGGTGCGAGCTCTCGCATCCAAGAAACGCCGACCGCAGTAGTCCATTTCTCAGCTATCGACCTTGGGACTCCAGACAGACGCAGTTCCATCCAGATCTCCGTTTATCCCGATCCCGATCACCCGGGCGGCGGCGAGCTCGAGAACCCGTTCGAGCCGGCGTCCGGAAGAAAGTGCTTCACAGCACTTCGCCATCGACGTCCGCCCGCCTTCTCGGAGAAGCAGGGCGAGAATTGCATCCCGGTCGGCCGCCGATGCGGATGGATGCCGCTGCATGATCCTCCGAACGTTTGCGATCCTCGGCTTTTTCCAGATCACCGCGGGACTGACGATTCGAACGAGACGCCCCGTAGCGAAAGCCCGATCAGCCACGGACTCCACGTTTCTTCGGAGCGTTTCATGCCTCCAGGTTCGGGAGGTTGGCAGCAGCAGGGTGGTGGTCCGGCTACGGAATGTGATCCGAAGGCTCGCCACGGCATCGGGACCCAGACCGTAGAACCTCGCGCCTTCCTCCAGCAAAGCGTCCGGTCCATGGACATATCCTCCGAAGAATCGGGTGAGACATGCCGCGTCGGCGCGAAGACTTCGTGCATCCGATATGCCCCTGCGCATGCGCCAAGCTCGACCCCGCCGGCCTACGGATCGGCCGATGATTGTCTCCGACTTCCGGATATTCCGAGTCGCGACGGCTTGCGTCGAGTCTGGATGCGCGCGGGGTCGGCGAAACTGCATCCCGTCCACGTCCGTCATTGGACACATGATGAAGCCCCCTTGACGCAGAGCCGCGATATGCCAGCGCTCGGAGCGACACGCGTTGCTCGGGTCGACATGATAAGTTTCATGCCATCCTTGATCTTCAGCGCTGAACCAACGCTTACGTCTGGATAGGAACTGCTCCGATCATCGCGCTGGGATCGACGTCCGGCGACCGAAGAAGCTCTTCGATCTCGCTACCGCTTAAGTATCCGGATTCCTGCAGTGCATCGGCGATCAGCGTCAGATCGCGCCGATACATCTCGATAGTGCTGCGAGCGGTCTTTTCCGCCTCGCCGAGACGGGCGGACACGGCTTCGAGAATCCCCGGAAGGAATAAAACGTCCTTCGAGGACATCTCGACATGGATCGGCCCGAGAACGCCGAGACCGAATTTCAATTCGATGTCTCCGGCGATTCTGGTCGCCTTGGCCAGATCGGAGGTCGAACCAAGCCCGACGCCTATCGAAACATCCCCGAGGACGATCTCCTCCGCCACGCGGCCAGCCATCAGCGCTGCGAGGCATGCCTCCATGGTCGAGAGTGTCGAGGTTCCATCGAAAGCCGGTTCGAGGATCAGCTCGCCGCCTGCATCGTGGATCGAGATGTCCACGATCGAACCAACGCCGAGGGCTCGTCCCACGACCGCGTGTCCCGCCTCATGGATTGCGACCCGCCGCTTCGCCATGGCCGAGAGCACCGGACGTCCCTGGCGGATTTCGTTCAGGACGTCTTCGATCGTCAGCTCGCGCCCAGCGCGACGCGATAGCCCTCGGGCACGGCGTACGAAAGCTTCCACATCCGCGCCGGTCCTACCGCGAGCTGCAAGTGCCAACGTCATCAGGGACACATCGGGGGGTGGATGCGGATGTAGATGGTGTCGGAAGATCTCCACCAGCGCGATGACGTCCGGCAGCCGGATGGCGATCTCGCGGTCGAGACGTCCGGCCCGCCTAACGGCAGGGTCGATGCGGTCAGGGAAATTGGTCGCTCCGACGACGATTACGCCTGTCCTGTCATCGTGACATCCAAGCTGCTCCAACAAACAATTTACAATTTGAGTCCAATATTCGCGATATTCGCCCGAAACGCATGCTCGTGACGATATACCGTCCAGTTCATCGATGAACAATATGCATGGCGCTGCTTCCCGGGCTCTTTCGAACACGTCGCGAATGGCACGAAGCGTACCGCTCAGGTGCCGTTCGGAATTCCAATCCGCTACTGAGGTCGTTATCAGCGGAACCCGTGAGCTTTTCGCCAGCGCATTGGCAAACAAGGTTTTACCAGTTCCTGGTGGACCTGATAGCAGTAGCCCACGATTGTCGATTTCATTCCAGCGAATCTGTCCCGAACGGTATTGTTCAAGGTCGCCGATCAGCGCCGCGCCCCAAATCTTCGCTTCGCCATACCCATGCAGGTTCTCGAGCGAGGGACTTGCATCCAGGGGCGCTTGCTTCCGCACCAGGGTGCGGGCGATCGCCTCCATAGCGTCGACCGCAGTGGAAACATTGCGTAGCGCCACGGGGAAATCAGCGATGTCGAGCGTCCGCAACAGTTCATCGTTCAGACGGCAGGTCGCGCGCTCCCCGAAGAGGCCTTCGATCACCACCTCGACCATCGACCGATCAAGCGCCGGTAGCGCAAGACGATGCTCCGCGGCACGAACCATGTCCCTCGGGAGATGCCTCATTGGATCGGGGGCGATTCCGATCAATGGAACACGGATAGGAAGCGCCTGGGCGATCAGATCGTTGCCATAGTCGGGCCTATCGGTATCCTGCAGGCCATCACGTACCAGGATGCCGGTACGCCCGGCCTTCAACAGTCTCATCCCCTCCGACTTCAGATTCGTCGAGCCTATGTCGTGCCCGACGATGCAGTGCTTCACGATCCTCCGCACCGGTTCGACCAATCGGGCGGCATGGGTGGCGATGACGACGACGGGCGAGCCGCAGCGTAGCGCCTGAAGCAAACCTTCTCGGGCTTTGAAGGCTCGGGCAACGAGAACGGCCACAACCGCAAGATCGGCGGGCACGGATGTCCACGCTGCTCGTACATCCGGGCGTCGGTCGGCGGCTGGCTCGTCGATTTGGGACTCGTCATCGTGCGGCGGGCGTCCGCCGCAGTCGACGAAGGATGCGTCCGTTCCCCGCTCGATCTTTTCGAGCGTGGCAAGGAACTGCAGCGCGAGTATGCGAGCGGCCGCATGGCTCGGCTCCTCGATCGCGCTGAAACCCGGCGACCTCTTCGTCGTGTGAAAAGCGGTCTTCATCGCAAGCCCCCAATATGGGAAGCGGCGCAGATGACCCTCATAGTCGACGGCCTCTGCGTACCGGGAACAGGACCCGAACTACCGATCATCTGTCCTGGGCATCGGACACGCGTCATGGGACGAACTCGGTCGTGTGTCGGGATTCTGCGCTCAAGCTCGCCCGTACGGGTGGAGCGTGCGGATCGGTCGGCCATGCTGAGGTCTGGATCGGGGTGATGTTGGCGCAATCCCATGCGTCGCCTGCTCAGTGCCGCGGGCTGCGGGATGTAGCCGACGGACACCTCCTCCGCCGTGCCGATCGAGGCCGTACCCGGCATCCCGAACCCGAATTTCAGGCCCTGCAGATCCCGTGTAGCTTTCGTTCCGCGTCCCGACGACGCCCCGATGCCGATCCAGATGTAGGCCCCCGTCACGCACGGCTTGTCCTCTTCTCCGTACGCGCCTGCCCGCATCCGGTCGGAGCCATCGGGACCGATCGCATCGATCGAGCGCTCCACTATCGTCGAAGGCCATTCGCGCCGCGCGGGAAACTCGGTAGGATCCCGGGCGCGGATCGAAGCGATACCCGGAGATTCGCCGACGCGATCCGGAGTAGTGATCATAGTCCGGTATAAGCTGAAGCGTGTCATTGCTCCGACTCCCCGCCGTTCCGTTCACCGTCGACGAGGCCGGGGAATGCCAGTTCGATCAGCATCAGGAGATTAGCAACGGCTCTTGTCTCGCAGTTCGTAGGCTGGCGGGTCGGTCCCCGGCGTCGATCGGAGCCAACCGGTCGGAATGCGCCCCCGCGACGCAGGCCGCGCTCTATCCCGGCGAGAATGGCTCGACGCCGACCTCCCCGTGGAGCAAGACCGCCGACCACGACGACATGACCATCAAATCCCTGCCGTCCTATGGCATTGAGACCGGCGAGCCGTCTGCGCCAATCGATCGGCGAAAGCAGGCGTACGGTAGTGCGGCGCGCGGCATCGCAGCAAACGAGCAGGCACGCTGGCCCCGGCTCGGGCGGACATAGTTCGTGGAGCCGATCCACCGACCTTGTGGAAGCCACGCCCACCCATTCGTCTCCACGACGATAGCCTAGCGCGAATCCATTGAACACATCGCCGACGAGCGTCGTCTCGATTTGGAGTTGGCCGGGTCGCCTTAGTCTGAGGAAGGCTTGTCCTGCATCTCGTCCGCAAACCTCGTCTGCATGTCGAAGCGCCAGTCGAGCCGCGGAGGCCGGCGTTAACAAACCGGTTCTGGCGAGAACGCCCAGACGTGTGATCGTCGGGTCGACCAGACCGGATAGTTCGTCGAGTCGAATGGCGAGCGGTACGAGGGAACTAACGCCGGCCTCCGTATCGCGCAGCCGCGTCGATAGACTTTCGGCGATGGAAGCAACGCTTCGTAGCGTCCCGGACGTGCCGATCGAACGCCTTCTGCCACTGGGAAATTCCAAGACGACTGCATCATGGGCCATGGTCGGCCTCCCCTGCGAAAGGCTCCGGTCCTGCGCGAAGACCGGCAGCTTCGGCGATCCCGCATTCGTCCCGCCCATCGCTCGCGCGCGCCAATCGCGTCGACATCCCAAAAAGCGAACGGGATATCCCCGCGTGCCCGCGGTCACAGACGTTAAGCCAATCGAATGGCCATTCGGACGACCGAAGACGCACACGGCTTTCGGCGCCGATCGGCACAGACAACTCGATCTCGACCAAGCCGCCCGCCATGAGACCGAAGATCCGCTCGACGGCGAACGGGCTCGCAACAACGGACTCGCACTGCGCCAACGACGCCTCGCCGTTTTGCGCTTCGAGAAGACGAACCAGCGAAACGCCGTCGCCGATAGCCGGCGGGCGCATGGTCTGGAGCATGCGTTCCACGTTGCTGAGTCGCGGCTGCGCCGTCACGTCGAAGGGCGACGCCAGCATGGTCGATCGACATGAAGCCGTCGCGTCACGGACCGCCGACACGATTCGACGCTGCATGTCGTGCCGGTTCCAGGCCCGAAAGGTCGGCACCGCGATTGCGCAGGGATACCCCGATGCCCGAAAGCCGACGACCGCGACCGCTTCCGGACCCAGACCGTTGCGATCGAACGAATGGCGCACGGCCTCGTCCAGCCCTAGGCAGACTGCGCCGTGAACTGCAGCCAACGTGGAAACCTCGTAGGCGAGACGCCGGGCGGACTCGTGACCCCGCCGCAGGCGCCACTGAAGCGCCGAGCGAGGTCGCGCGCCGGTGGTGCATTCATACAATCGGACGGGCATGGGAAAACTTCGATCTCGGCCGCCATGGAGCGGCCGCGCAGCAGCGTCGCTGTTCCAGAGGGTTCCGCCGTGCGGAGAGCACCAGCACTCCGCATGCGCGTTCCTTCGCGAAGGAACGACGAGGCTCATCCACTTGACGAAGCCATGTCATCAGCCGATCTTGAAGTGCGCGGACCATCGTCCACGACCGCCGGCCTTACAAGGTCAGTTTTCGGCGAACGATGTTTCACGCCGAATCACATGTTCTATTGCGATGACTATAATGCTCATTGTGTGCGTCGCAAGCGAAAAATGCGAAATCTTGATGGCGCGTCACGTCAGAGCCGCACGCGCCCTTCTCGATTGGACGCAGGCGGATCTTGCGCGACGGGCAAAGGTGGTGAGACGTACGATCGTAGCGGTCGAAACCGGAAGGGTCCGATGTCAGCCTCGCAAGGTCGAGGCGATGCTGGCGGCGTTTAGAGCAGCAGGCGTCGAATTCGTGTTCGGAAAGGACGGGGTGGTCAGTTTGGTGGATTCCAGCTCGCGGTTAACTGCTGCAGCCGGATCGGACAAGTTTGACCCTACGTACCAGGCTACCGACAGCCGGATTGCAAAAGCCCGCGGGCGGTCGCTGCTGACCATGCGGGTCAGCGGTCGCCGTCGGGCTGCCGGATAAGCTGCCAAGGCTCGAGATTCAACGCCCGTGCGATCCTTTCTAGGTTGTCTATCGATACGTTGCGCTCACCGCGCTCGATGCTGCCGACGTAGGTTCGATCTAGTCCGCATAGGTAGCCGAAGGCGTCCTGGCTGTAGCCCTTCTCGAGCCGCAGACGCCGCAGATTGGTAGCCAATATGATGCGCAGGACGCCTGGGTGGGATCGCTTCACCCGACGACCGAACGCGGACGATGACGATAACGCCACGGACTTTAAGTAGCTTTTTCTTGTGGGGTGCGCCCAATTATCCAGCAGGCGGCTACTGTGCGGATCTCGTCGCCTTGAAATGTGCTTCCATCCGTCCGCAGACGACGGGTTTTCCCAGTGGACAACGAAACTTGTGTCGACGAAGGTGATCTAGAAGCTCGCCCTTAACGCGATCCGGCTTGCAGGGTTAGGGTCAAGAGACCGCCATCGCCTTCATCCGCTCGCACCAGTGCGAACAGGCATGCTTATGCAAGGCTACAAGTAGCCTGTCTGATTGTTTTTGACCCACACCAAGACAGTATTTGTCAAATTCGATAATATCATTGGAGTTAAGCATCCTAGCTAGGTCGCGTACCCTTGAATTACGCAGCCAGATCCGGGCGGCTGTGAGCTTGACGCGCGCCAGGAAGTTGTCGGGGTATTTGTCGGAGCGCGTAGTGACGACTCGGAAGCGCTCGATCTTATCGAAGAAACATTCGACCAAGTTGCGGCACCTATACAAGAACGGGCTGAACGCGAGCAGCTGCTTGCTGTTGGGCCTCGGCTTCACGTTCGCTCTCGTACCCTGCTCCGCCATCCGGGGTGCGCAGCGCGTCACTGTCGTATGCTCGGTCGCCTAGCAGAACCTGACCGTGGCCCAACCCGCCCAGCATGTCGGCCGCGGCGTCGTCCGTCATCCGCTTGGCCCTCGGTGATCTTGAGGGCCATCGGACGGCCCTCGGCATCCATCAGCCTGCCGCACTCCGGCCGAACGAGCGCTGGCCGATGAACTTCGTGTCCGACGCGTTGTTGGACGGCCGCCGGTTGAGGACCCTGACGGTCATCGATGCGTTCACGCGCGACGCCCTGCCGATCGAGGTCGACCAGGGCACTAAATGCGAGCGGTCGTGGCGGTCGTCGCCCGCTTGGCGATGCTTCGCGGAGCACCGCGTGCGATTCAGGTCGTTAACGTGCCTGAGTTCGTCTCGAAGGCGCTCGACCGCTGGGCCTACGCGACCGGCGTCACCCTGGACTTCTCGCGCCCTGGCAAACCGAATGACAACACGCTGGTCAAGTTGTCCAACGGCTGGCTGCGGGACGAGTGCCTGAACGCGAACTGGTTCTTGTCGTTGGCCAACTCGAGGAGCAAGATCGAAACGTAGCGGCGGCACTACAATAAGAGCCATCCTCACACAGCCCTGGGGTGGCTGACACCTCAGGAATTCGCCCTGGCGGCGGCCTTGCAGGTCGCCAAATGAGACCCGGAGGCTCACCTTTCGGTCGAACCGAGATCCGGGGAACCCTTACCAGAACCAAGAGCTCACCTTTCGACCCGCCGGGATCCGGGTCTCGCACGGAGCAGGTGACGCGCGAGGCTGTGCCGCTCGGTAAAGGGGGTGGATCGATCTCGCCAACTCATTTGATCCTGCCGACACGCATCACACTTTACGATCGAGGACTTGACCCGGTCCGGTCGTAGCGAGCTTGGGCGCGGCCGGCTTGGCCGCGACCGCGTCGTCGGCATCGGCTTTCTTCGCCGTTTCCTGCGCGGCTGAAGACAGGAGAGTGGCCAGAGGATTGGCAACCCAACCACTAAGATTGGCTGCACTGACGGACATCGAAAACCTCCGCGTTCAAGCGGAGAGATCGTGCGGGATCTTGTACTAACGGATCTTTGCCAGCCGCGAGCTCACCAGGAACATTGGGGAATTGTATTTTCAAGCCATTTTCCGCCAAATTCGGGGGAGCGGCAATCAAATAGCCTCAGACCTTGCCGCCCGCGCCGTCGACGATAGCTAGCAAATCGGCCAAGCTAGCCTTGCAGGCGGCCACATTCGGGCTTCAAGCGCGCAGACTAAAGAAAGCTCGGTCGATAGCATTATCGATGCGGTGCCATTCCTTGGCGGAGCGCGACATAAGGGACGGTTCCACCTCGATTGAAGCGATATCCAAATCTTTAACCCGCGAAATGGCGGCACCCAGATCGCCCCTGCCCGAGCGGGTGGCGGTGTCGAGGACGATGCTGCGATAGGCCATCGGATCTCCGAGCTGTATGACGTCGGCCGGGGCCTGATCGGGGAAAGAGGGGCATGCCAATACCTGCGAGCGCGATCGACAGGGTCGCGAGGACGTACGGTCTCCGACGGCGGGACGTTGCTCTCAAGACGACTTATCTCGACTTTGGCCCATCATGCGGCGTGGCAGAGGGCATAGGCGCAGGGCGCGGGCAACCGGAAGCGGGGTTTTGTTCGGGGGCGTCGGTGCGGTTGGCCTGCCCCCATGCGGTGGCCCAGGTTTGAAGTTAGTGCATCGTCGGTCGCGTGACGATGGCAGGCCGAGCGGACGGTACTGAGCCGCTCGGTTCGGTGGGCCAGATGACGACCCCTGGCGCAGGTGGGCAGTAGCCGAGTGACGAGTGCGGTCGGATGCTGTTGTAGTGCGTCCGCCATTGCTCGATCACGACACTGGCTTCCTTGAGAGTGTAGAACACCTCGCCGTTGAGGAGTTCATCCCGCAGCTTCGCGTTGAAGCTCTCACAGTAACCGTTCTCCCATGGACTGCCTGGCTCGATGTAGGCGGTCTCTGAGCCGACCGCCGCGATCCAGTCTCGGACAGATTGAGCGATGAACTCAGGTCCATTGTCCGAGCGGATATGGCTTGGCACACCGCGCAGGCTGAATAGATCCGAGAGGACATCGATCACGTCGTGCGCCTTCAGCTTACGAGATACGCGGATGGCCAGGCACTCACGGGTAAACTCATCGAGGACATTCAGCATCCGGTACTTGCGACCGTCATGCGTCCGGTGCTCGACGAAGTCGTAGGACCAGACGTGGTCAGGCCGCTCCGGCCGCAGACGCACACACGAGCCGTCGTTGAGCCAAAGGCGGGATCGCTTCGGCTGTCGAACTGGAACCTTGAGCCCCTCCCGCCGCCAGATCCGTTCGACCCGCTTCACGTTGACCGTCCAGCCGTCGCGACGCAGCAGCGCGGTGATCCGACGGTACCTGTAGCGCCCGTACTGCAGAGCCAGCGCGACGATGGCGGCGGTCAGTGCGGCCTCGTCCTCGACCACCACGACGCGCTTGCGCTGTGTCGAGCGGTGCTGACCGAGAACGCGGCAAGCGAGCCGTTCCGACACGCCATGCTCGGCCACGACGTAGTCGACACAAGCCCGGCGGCGAGCCGGGCTCAGAAGTTTCCCGAGGCCGCCTCCTTCAGGATGAGCTTCTCCAGGGTTAGGTCAGAGATCGCCCGGCGGAGGCGCTGGTTCTCAGTTTCCAGAGACTTCAGCCGCTTGACCTGATCTCCCTTCAAGCCGCCGTACTCGGATCGCCAACGATAGTACGTGACCTCCGTCACCTCGATGGATCGGATTGCTTCGGAGACTTTGCGGCCCTGCGAGACCAAGACATCGACTTGGCGGAGCTTGGCGACAATCTCTTCAGCCGTATGCTTCTTCCGACGCATCACAACATCCTCCACATGGCGCGAAGCCATACCTCAGGGAGGACCACTTTTCGGGAGGCAGGCCAAAGTACCGTGCGGAAGTCGACTGCCGACCGTTGCACGCCGCTGACGGACGCGTCGAAAACTTCGTAGCGTTCGAGCGGGAGATGGTCCGGCGTATCGGCCGACCGGTCGTGGTCGCGGGCGGCCGCTATGAGCCGACCAGCGTAAGCAACGACCCGTTAACCGATGGACTGCGCAACCTCGGTATATTTCAACACGTGTAAGTTGTTTTATCTCTCGTCACGTGCCTGTGATTACTGTTATTGTCGCCTAACATGGGTTTGTTTAACACGCATTCACCGAACGAAGCGCCCCAATTAAGAGAGTTTTAAGCCCCACTTCGTAGCTTTGCGGAAGCTAATATGCGGTGGGTGATGCTGTGGCGGGATCCCCACCACACGCCCGCTAAACCACCAAAAATTCGAAATCCGGGAGAGAACAGCCATGTTCGGTGGAACGCGCACGCATGCCGATCAGGCCGCCAAACTGGACGCGCTCGACCGCTCGCAAGCCGTCATCGAGTTCCGGCCCGACGGCACCATCCTGACAGCCAACGCCAACTTCCTGACCGCGATGGGCTACACCCTGCCAGAGGTGCAGGGACGGCATCACGGCATGTTCGTCGAGGCAGCCTACCGCGACAGTGCCGAGTACCGGGCCTTCTGGGATGATCTGCGGCGGGGCACCTTCCAGTCCGCTGAGTTCAAGCGGATCGCCAAGGGCGGCCGGGCCGTGTGGATCCAGGCGAGCTACAACCCCGTGCTCGACCGCGCCGGCCGCGTCGTGAAGGTCGTCAAGTTCGCCGCCGACATCACCGCGCAGAAGCTGCGGGCGATGGACAGCGACGGCCAGATCGCCGCCCTGCACCGCTCGCAGGCGGTGATCGCCTTCGATCCGACCGGCAAGATCCTGGAGGCCAATCACAACTTCCTCGATGCTGTCGGCTACCGCCTCGACGAAATCCAGGGTCGGCACCACAGCATGTTCGTGGACCCAACCGAGCAGCAGGGTACGGCCTACCGAGGGTTCTGGGACCGGCTGGGCCGCGGCGAGTTCGCCGCGGGCGAGTTCCGACGCATCGCGAAGGGCGGGCGCGAAATCTGGATCCAAGCGAGCTACAACCCGATCAAGGATATGGATGGCACGGTGCTCAAGGTGGTGAAGTTCGCCGCCGACATCACCGCGCAGGTGCACGAGCGTCAGCGCCGGGTCGAGGCGCAGCGGGCGATCGGCGCGGATCTCGACGCGATCGGCACCGCAGTCGAGGCCGTGACCAGACAGACGGCGGAGGCGGTCGGGACTGTGGGGCAGGTCTCGAACGACATCCAGGCCGTGGCCTCGGGCGCGGAGGAGCTGTCGGCGTCGGTCGGCGAGATCAGCCAGCAGGTCAGCCACGCGGCCCGCATGGCCGGCGAGGCGGTCGAGCAGGCCCGGCACACCGGCGGCATCGTCGAGGGGCTGAGCGGGCAGGCGACGCAGATTGGCGAGGTCGTGACGATGATCCAGGGGATCGCCTCGCAGACCAATCTCCTGGCGCTGAACGCCACGATCGAGGCAGCGCGCGCTGGCGCGTCGGGCAAGGGCTTCGCGGTGGTCGCGTCCGAGGTGAAGGCCTTGGCCGAGCAGACCGCCAAGGCCACCGACCAGATCCGGGTGCAGATCACCGCGACCCAGGCGGCCACGCGCGAGGCGGTGGGGGCGATCGGCTCGATCCAGGGTACGATCGGCAAGCTGGACGAGGTGTCGGCGGCGATCGCGGCGGCGGTCGAGGAGCAGTCAGCCGTGACCCGGGAGATGTCGGGCAGCATGCATACTGCCGCGCACGGGGTAGCGACGATCGCCGGCGGCATGGAGGCGATCGCCCGAGCGAGCGAACAGGTCGATGCCGCCACACATCAGGTGCGCGAAGCGGCCCGGGCGGTGGGCTGAGGTCGCACGCGACATGAGTGAGAACGCCGCTGTACGCGCTAACCTCGACGGTGCGCTCGAAGACCTCGTGCGCATGGCGATTGAGGTGGGACCAGAGCTCGACGCAGTGACTTGCGACCGGATCGACCACGTATTCGCTCGTCGAATGGCCGACCACAAGCATCTAGCGTGGGCACTGGCGGAAGCCGAGGTGCTGAAGCGTCAACTCAAGGCCGCTCTGCACGGGCAAGCCCTACATGCCGTCGGTAAGGCGGATGGTGAGAAATGCGCGGATATGGGGGAGCAGAACCCATGACAGGCACGATCATCCCGCTGCATTCCAATCGTCACGCCACATCCGCTCTCGCCGCCTTCGACACAGCGGCGATGAAACTCCTGCTGGGCGGACGTGCGGCGACACTGTCGGCCGCGCGACTCGCTGCGATACGGGAGAGGCTACAGGTCCAACGCGTGCAACTCACCGCGGTGATCGATGATCTGCGGGTGCGGCCGCCGAGCGGAGACTTACAGATCGACGCCATCAACGCGACGCTACGCACCGAGGCAAGGACGGGACTGAGTTATATCGACGACTTCTTGGAACAGATCGAGATGTCTTTCGCAGTCGTCAAGTGAGAATGTGAACCATACCTGTTGGGTATGATCTACATTGGTACGGTAGCAGACGAACTTTTAAACCCTTTGAGGCTTAGAGATACCGTAAATCGTGACGGTGCGATGCTGCGCTGGAGCCGTCAGCGGAGATCATGTCCGCGCTGGACCGTTTCAGATCGCTACTTTCAACGAACTTTTGGTCTTGAGATGGGGTGATGAGGACGCTCCTGCTGATCACCGACGACGTCCAGCGCGGTCAGCGCCTCGCCCGGGATTTGACCGCACGAGGTACCTGTCACGTCCACGACCTCTACGAGGACAGGCTGCCTGCCCCCGGGTTCGACGTCATCGTCAGCGACTTGGAGACGATCAGTTCGGACGCGATCATCCGCCTGCGTCGCGCCTTGGCGCAGGTCCGAACCGATGGGCAGCCATACCTCTTCCTCGTGCATGGCAACGCCGCCCGGGCCGAGGCACAGGCGCGGATCCTGGGTGCGAGCGCTACAGCCGGCGTACAGCAGGTGCTGACCGCCCTGGATCAGCTGCGGGGCTCGCCGATCCCCCTGTCTGCGCGGGCGACGGCTGTGGAGGCCCGACAGTTCTTCCGGGGTGCCCTGTTCTCGGGTGGTACGATCACGCCGGCCGTGGCCGATGCCGGCACCAACTTGGTCGTGCGCGCAGTCGGCGAAAGCGGCGTCTATGACTGGGTACGAGCTGTGCAGCAGTTCGATGATGCCACCCACCAGCACTGCCTGATCGTCGCCGCGCTGGCCGCCGCGTTCTCGGGCGCACTCGGCCTGCGTCCGGCCGATCGCCACCGCCTGACACGGGCCGCACTGCTGCACGACGTCGGCAAGATCCACGTGCCGATCGAGATCCTGAAGAAGCCGGGACGCCTCACCTATCCGGAGCTGGCGGTGATGCAGACCCACGCGGTACGCGGCCACGCCATGCTCGTCGGGGCTGGCTTCGACGACGGAGTGCTGGCGGCCGTTCGCTCGCACCATGAGATGCTAGACGGAAGCGGTTATCCGGACGCACTCAAAGGGTGGGAGATCCCGGACTTCGTGCGGCTGGTGACCGTCTGCGACGTCTACGGCGCGCTGATCGAACGACGCAGCTACCGCCCCCCGCTGGCGGGGGGGCAAGCCTACGGCAACCTGCAGGGAATGGTCGGGCAGCTGGATGACGACCTCACGCGGGCATTCCGTCCGATCGCAGCGGCCTTTGATCCGTCCGTGTAGACCTCGATGCGCCAGTATCATCGGTGCTGAAGGCCTCCCCGTCATTGCACGTGGATGGTAAGCTTCATCTTCGGGTGGATGCCGCACTGGATGATGAAGTCGCCCGCCTCTTTCAAGGTCAGCGTGGCCTGCTTGCCGGGCTCCTGATCGCCGGCGTCGAACGCGAACCGGTCGGCCTCGATGAACGCGTGGTGGACAGCGTTGTCGTCGCCGTTGACCAGGGTGATGGTGTCGCCCCGACGCAGGAACAGATCGGTCGGGTCATAGTGCCGGCCCTTCTGCAGCACGATGCGGATGGCGCTGGAGAGACCGGCTTGGGCCGGCCCGAGCGCAGCCATACCCACAACGAGCGCGACGGCACCGCAGCGAAGAAGCGGAACGCGTAGATTGTAAATTGGCACGGATACAACCTGAGAGAGAACTGTATTGGGTCCAGTATTTATCACTCTCAGGCTTTGGTCTGCATAACGTATATCTGTATAGGGGCATATATTTCCTGGTGCTTCGCGAATAATTGTTATGGTACTCCAAGTTTTTTTATTCGTCTAACAAATTTGAAACCACAAGAAGCTTCAACTGCGCTCATCAGACGTAGGGCCCGCCGAACAGGTCGCCCAGCGCCTTCCGCCGGAACAGCGTGCGCCACCGCCGTCTCTGATGCTCCGGGCGGTCGTGGATCATGTGGCAGCGCTGGCAGAAGGCCGCGAGGTTGGCGTCCGCGTTGTTCGAGGTGTCGTGATCTCGGTGGGCTGCGGCTAGTATGACTCGGGTCCGGCGGACTTGGCCGAGAATGTCGGTCCCCGATGCGATCCGGATCCGACGGCCCCAGCCGTCGCGCCACCGGCCAGCGTCCGCGTCTCACCAGCGGCCGTCACCGAGGTGGTAGACTATCCGTCCGTGCGGCCGCCCGCAGCCCTCGCAGCAGCTTCTGGCCCGGCCGAACCGGATCACGGCCGAGAGCTGTGCCCAGTCTATAGGGTAGAAGAAGCGGTGCTCGGGCCGGATCGGCATGGTGGGGCAATGTGCCACCGGACATGAAGAAAGCGTAGCGGCAGAAGGCTGCTGTCCAAGCTGACGTCACGTTCCCCGTGGCGGTGCGACGCACGGCAATGACGGCGATCAACTGTCAAGTATTGATTGCGCGGTGTGCGACATTTCCGCCAATTTGCAGATGGAAAACCCATCTCGAATTGAAATTTTTTGACCGAAAGCTCATTTGCGATAGCGGCTGGCAGTTAAGTACTGAAAAAAATGATATTATGTCCGAAAATGTTCACAGCATCGTCACCTCACTGGCTGAGCTTACCGGCGAGATTGTCTCGGCCTATGTCACGAAGAATTCGGTCCCCGCGGCTGAGCTTCCGAAACTGATCACGGGCATCCACGCGGCGCGAGCTACTCTAGGCCGTGGACTCATAAAGCTCGCAACCAGACACGCAGGGCTGCGAGCTTAACGCTGGCCAGGAAGTTATCGGGATCCTTGTCGTAGCGGGTGGCGACGGCGCGGAAGTGCTTGATCTTGCTGAAGAAGCG